>NZ_CP036349.1:300000-600000 GCF_007753265.1 Botrimarina mediterranea | reverse complement strand
GGCGAAGCAGGCGCCGGAGCGGCGGTTCTTGCAACGGCGGATCGACGAGTTGGCAGAAGCTTCAAAGTGACTGGCGAGCCCACGATGTTAATCGTGGGTGGAACCCGGGTACTTGCTTCCCACCCCCGATTGACATCGGGGGCTCGCCTTTTCTTTCAAGAGAGGCTGGGGTTCCGCAGGCTTTTTCGACGCTTTGGACTTTTCTCGAAAAACTTATCCGGGCCCTGTCGATTTGCATGGGACCCATTCGACAACTGGGTGTTCGACGCAAATTTGTCGCCCGTAATCTGCACTTTTCCTCACTATTGGAGAGAAATCATGAGACGTTTCACGACTGCTTTCGGCCTCCTCACCGTGTTCGCCCTCACGGCGTTCGCCCTCACGGCGTTCGCCCTCACGGCGCCCGCGATGGCTCAACAAGAAGAAATGGCGATGCCCGAGCCTCAGGCCGAGCACCGTTGGCTCGAGCAGCTCGTCGGCGACTGGTCGAGCGAGGTCCATGTCTACATGGAAGGCCAGGAGACGACCTCCCAGGGGTCCGAGCACGTCCGCCAGATCGGCGAGTTCTGGACCGTCGCCGAGAACCAGGGCGAGTTCGCGGGGCAGCCGTTCACCGGCGTTCAGACCCTCGGCTACGACCCCGAGAAGGGCAAGTACGTCGGCACGTGGGTCGATTCCGTTTCGGGCTACCTATGGGTCTACGAGGGCGAACTCGACGCGTCGAAGAAGAAGCTGACGCTCCGCACCAAGGGCCACTGCCCAATGAACCCCGGCGAGCTGAGCAATTTCGAAGAAGTGCTTGAGCTGAAAGGCCCCGACCACAAGGTGTTCACGTCGTCCGTGCAGGGCAAAGACGGCAAGTGGACCAAAGGGATGATGATCGAGTACCGCCGCAAGTGAGACCATGGATCGATTCGATCACTACCCACTTCCTCACCGATCGATTGGCGCGGTGGGTCACGACCCACCCTACAACTTCCAACCTCCAACTTCCAAATACCATGACTCAACCCATCCCTCTGGGCCGCTCGGGCATCACTCCGCACCTTGTTCTCAACCACGCCAGCGCGGCGATCGACTTTTACAAGGCGGCCTTCGGCGCCGTTGAGCACTGCCGGATGCCGGGGCCCGACGGGCGGCTGATGCACGCCGAAATGACGATCGGCGATTCGCTCTTCATGCTCGCCGACGACTTCCCCGAGTACTGCGAAGGGGCGTCACGATCGGCCAAGACGCTCGGCGGCACGCCGGTGGGCCTGCACCGTTACGTCGCCGACTGCGACGCCGCCGTGAAGCAGGCGACCGACGCCGGCGCCACGGTGCTCGTGCCGCCGCAGGACATGTTCTGGGGCGATCGGTATGCGGTTGTCGTCGATCCGTTCGGCCATCAATGGGCGCTCGCGACGCACATAAAGGACCTGACGCCGGAAGAGATGATGGCGGGCATGAACTCTGCTTTCCAACAGAGCTGAGCAAGCCGCCTCGTTCTCTCATCACTCACCCACAAGGAGTGTTCCCGATGAAGTTCGTCTGTATGGGGTATCTCGACGAGGCGACCTTCGCCGCGATCCCCGAGTCCCAGCAGCTGGCGATGATGGAGGAGTGCTTCGCCTACGACGACGAGCTGCGTCGCGGCGGGCACTTCCTCGGCGGCGAGGCGCTCGAGGGCGCCACGAGCGCCGTCACCCTCCGCCCCGAAGCGGGCAAGGTGACGGTCTGCGACGGGCCCTACGCCGAGACCAAGGAGCACCTCGGCGGCATCCTGCTTCTCGAAGCCCGCGACATGAACCACGCGATCTCGCTGATGTCGAATCACCCCGGCGCACGGATGGGGCCCTTCGAGATCCGGCCCGCCGATGAGTCGATCAACGCTCTGGTTGCCGAACGCAATAAAACGTTTGCTACGCAGGCTAAGCCGCAAGCGGCGCCACAAGCGGCGGAGGTGGAGCGATGAAGTTCTTGCTTCTCATGTACAACGCCGAAGACGCGTTCAGCGACGACGATCTGAAAGTCGAACAACGCAACGCGGTGGCGCTGTGTAACGAGATCCATGCGAAGGGGCAGTTCGTCAGTGGCACGCCGCTCTACCCCGTCGAGACGGCCAAGAGCCTGCGCGTCCGCGATGGCCTGCGGGTCGTGAGCGACGGGCCATTCGCTGAAACAAAAGAACAACTCGGCGGCTACGTGCTGGTCGATGTGGACACGATCGAAGAAGCGATCGACATCGCCAGCCGCTTCCCGTCGGCAAAGGTCGGGACCGTCGAGGTCCGGGCGATCGAAGAGATCTAAGCCGGCTCGCGTTCAAACGGTTTGTGGGAGGCGTCTCCAGACGCCGATTACGCGCACCACGCCGATACGGCCAAGAGACCGTAATCGGCGTCTGGAGACGCCTCCCACATTTTCACCTTCTATCCCTGTAACCAGGAGTCCACACCATGCGGGTCATGGTCTTGGTCAAAGCCTCCAAATCATCCGAAGCGGGCGAGATGCCGAGCACGGAGTTGCTCACCGCAATGGGCGCGTTCAACGAGCGGCTCGTCGAGGCGGGCGTGATGCTCGCCGGCGAGGGGCTCAAGCCCAGCTCCGAAGGGGCGCGGGTGCTGTTCAGCGGCAAGGACCGCGTCGTCACGGACGGTCCGTTCGCCGAGACGAAGGAGCTCGTCGCCGGGTTCTGGATGTGGAAGGTCGCGTCGATGGAAGAGGCGATCGACTGGGTTAAGCAGTGCCCCAACCCGATGATCGAAGACTCGGAGATCGAGGTCCGACCCGTCTTCGAGATGGACGACTTCGGCGACGCGATGACCGAAGAACTGCGCGAACAAGAAGACGTGATCCGCGCGAAGACCGACGCGATGGGCGCCTAATCACCGGAGCCGACGATGCGTGCTTGCCCGTGCCAATGCCGGAAGAACTCGACGCGCCGTCGCTGGGTCAGCGGCGTCGCGTGGTTGGCACCGACGGTGGCGCTGGCCGTCATGCCGAAGTGCCCCGCGTGCGTTGTGGCCTACGTCGCCGTGCTGACAGGGCTGGGCATGTCGCTCACGGCGGCGGCGTACCTGAGGACCGGCGCCATTGGCGTGTGCCTCCTCGCTCTAACGTGGCTTGTCGTTGCCGCAATTCGGCGACGCCTACGCCGCACCGCTTCCCCTGCCAAACATTCCACCTCAACGTAAGAACATGAGCACGACAGCCACCATCCCGCATCCGCCCATCGCCACGCGCGCCGAGTGGCTGGCAAGCCGCCGCGAGTTACTCGAGGCCGAGAAGGCGCTCACCGCGCAGTACGACCGTGTCAACGCCCAGCGTCGCCGGCTGCCGATGGTGAAGATCGAGAAGGACTATCGATTCGACGGGCCCGAGGGCGAGGCGACGCTGCTCGACCTGTTGGCGGGGCGGCGGCAGCTGATTATCTATCACTTCATGTTCGATCCCGAGTGGGAGAAGGGCTGCCCCGGCTGCACGGGCTTCGTCAACGGGCTCGGCGACTTGTCGATGCTCGCTAAGCGTGACACGACGATGGCCCTCGTCTCGCGGGCGCCGCTGGCGAAGCTCGAGGCCTACCGCGATCTGAATGGTTGGACGCTGCCGTGGTACTCGTCGTTCGGCAGTCCCTTCAACTACGAATTCCACGTGTCGCTCGATCGGACCGTCGTGCCGCTGGAATACAACTACCGCAGCGAGAAGGAACTCGACTCACGTAAAGGCGAAGAGCCCTGGTTCATGCAGGGTGAGTCGCACGGTCTGAGCGTCTTCTTCGATCTCGACGGCGAGGTCTACCACACCAACTCGACCTACGCCCGCGGCGTAGAAGGCCTCACCGACTCGTACCGCTTGCTCGACCAAACCCCCTACGGCCGGCAAGAAGACTTCGAGGACTCGCCTGCAGGCTGGCCGCAAAAGCCAACCTACGGATGAGCCTTGGTTCTCAACTGTGGGATCAACTGTGGGAGGGGTCTCCCGACCCCGACTACGGTGTCCATGCCGTTCGACAATGGGGCGCGTCATCGGCGTCTGGAGACGCCTCCCACCTAGAGGACGCCGCGGGTAGCCCCTGAACCGATTCTCAACCACGTACCGACGACCATGCCGATCACCAAAACCCCGATCGTCCCCTGCCTGTGGTTCGACAACCAAGCCGAAGAGGCGGCGGCGTTCTACACGCAGGTCTTCCCCAACAGCGAGATCACCGCCGTCTCACGTTACAGCGAGGTCGGCCGCGAGTTCCACGGCAAAGAGCCCGGCACGGTGCTGACGGTCGAGTTCGCGCTCGACGGCCAGAAGATGACGGCGCTCAACGGCGGGCCGATCTTCAAGTTCAACGAGGCGGTCTCGCTACAGATCATGTGCGACACGCAGGAAGAAATCGATCACTTCTGGGACAGGCTCTCCGCCGGAGGCGATCCGGCCGCCCAGCAATGCGGTTGGCTCAAGGACAAGTACGGCCTGTCGTGGCAGGTGGCGCCCAAGTGCATCGCCGAGATGATGACCAGCCCCGACGCCGACAAGACCGCGCGGATGATGGCGGCGCTATTCGGGATGAAGAAACTCGACAAGGCGGCGCTCGAAGCGGCGTTCGCCGGGTGAGCAAACGGGTTTGATAAACGGCGAGAGGGGTCTCCTTTGATAAACTGTGGGAGGGGCGCCTCCAGACCCCGATGACGCGCACCACGCTCTACCGGCATGGACACCGTAATCGGCGTCTGGAGACGCCTCCCACAGAAGAGTCACGTTCTTTCTAACGCGTCCTAGCAATCGATCTTCCCATGAAATTCATGCTGCTGGTTTACGGTACCGAATCGACTTGGACCGAAGAAGAACGCGACGCCTGCATGGCCGAGTCGCAGGCGATGTGCCATGAGCTTGCCGAGCAGGGCAAGTTCCTGGCGGCGTCGCCGCTGCACCCCGTGGCGACGGCGCGCAGCGTCCGAGTGCGTGGTGGCGAGCGCCTCGTCACCACCGGCCCGTTCGCTGAGACGACCGAACAACTCGGCGGCTACTACGTCATCGATGTCGAGAGCATGGAAGAAGCGCTCGACTTTGCCAGCAAGATCCCGCCCGCAAAGAAGGGGACAATCGAGGTGCGGCCCGTGTTTGAGTTAGAAGGCTTGCCGCCACTAAAATGAGCCGCCGGCGCTAGCCACGGGTGACCCCCGCACGGGGGGGCCTGATCAATGGCTTGCATTTCTCGCCAACCCCGCGGTCGATACATTTGTCCACCCGACGCGTAATCGCTCGTTAGAACGCATCCTGGGCGATCTGGCGCGGGTCTGAGGCCACTTAGCCCCCGGTCAATGACCGGGGGCTAAGTCCGCGTTCACGATTCGTCGATTAGGCTACGAACGGTTCTTCTTGTCGTCGTCGTTCGACTGCTTCGTCGCGGCGCGCTTGGCGGCGAGCAGTCGCGACGTGTAGCCCGCCTCTTCGTCGGGCGCCTTATCGCGGGCGATCGAGGGGCTGGGCTGGGCGGGCGGCCTGGGCTTCGACGCGCCGCTCGGCTGTTTGAGTTCGGCGACGGGACTCGCGCCCGTGGGCGCCTCTCCGTCGGACGCCCGCTGGGCGGCGTAGCCCTCGCGCACCGCTTGCTTGCGGCTGTGCAGGCGCTCGAGTGTCGGCGCCGTCGCTTCGACTTGCGTGCGTCGCAGGCGGCTCCGCAACGCGCCGAGAAAACCAAACGGGTTGATCCGTAGCCGCCGCCACGCGACGTCGCCGACGAACAGCACGCTCGCCAGCAGCACCATCAGCGGCCACGCCTCTTGCGAGTGGACGACCGGCGGCATGTCGCGGCGGAAGGGATCGAGCTCGCGCGCCGCTTCGTCGCCCGCGGCGGTGACGAACGGCAGCGGCGCCTCGCCGCCCACGAGCCGGCCCGCGTCGCCCCGCGGCGGGGCGTACTCGGCGAGCCGGGTCAGCAGCGGGACGTTGACTTCTTTGTCCTCATACTCCGCCGACCGGCTGACCGCGACGCCCGCGCGGAGCGTCGGCCCGCCGACACGCGGCGTCACCGTCAGGAAGTAGACGCCCGGCGCGCCGGTGGCGAACTCGCCGACCACCCGCCCGGGCGCCGTCTGCCGCAACGTGAACGGGACCGACTCGCCGCCGGGGCCCGACGCGTACCCCGTCGCCAGGTCGAGCTCCGCTTCGCGCGAATCGTCGCCGATGGCGTCCACGATGACGCGCGTCACGTCACCCGACTCTTCGGTCGTCAGCAGGTAGTCGTCCTCGCCGCCGGTGGGCCGCATCGACCAGCGCACCAGCTGCGCGAAGAACCGGTCGTAGTGCTCCCAGCCCGTCCACGAGTTGGCCCAGTCGTGGCCGGCGTCGGTTGCGAAGACCGCCGTCTTGCCGAGGCCGTAGTTCCACGTCGCCAGCACCGTCGCGTTGGCGGCGAGCTTCGGCTCGGGCGAACGCAGCAGCACATCGACCAGCGAGCTCTCCTTGACGGTTGTCTGCACAAAGCCGCTGATCGCGGGGAAGCCGCCGCTGACGCCCGAGAGGATCTCGTGTTCGAACACGCGCTGTGGCGACCGCGGCGGGCTGAGCGGCTTCACCACCGGCATCGCGACGCGCATCGCCTCGCGCATGAAGATCCGTGGCACGGCGCGCGGGTTCCGCACCGAGTAGAACTTGCCGCCGCCGCGTTTGGCGATCGCGTCGAGGAGCCTGCCGTCGGCGTCGGGACCGACCGCGACGGCCGTGACGGTCGTCTTGTCGTCGCGCTTGAGCCGGGCGGCGAGCTGCTCGATCCCCTCGGGAGGCGTTTGGCCGTCGGTGAGAACGATCATGTGCCGGGCGCTGGCGTCGGTCGCTTTGCGCAGCTCGCGCCGCGCCGCCTCCATGCCGGGCAGCAGGTTGGTGCCGCCGCTGGCGGCGAGCTGCTGGACGCGTCGCCGCGCTTGCTGGCCGTCGCCGACGCGGGCGATCGGCACGACGCTGCTGACGCCGTCATCGAACGCCACGATCGAAACGTAGTCGCGCGGCCCGAGGACGCGGATCGCCTCGTGCGCGGCCGCGCGGGCGAGCACCATCTTCTCGCCGTCCATCGAGCCCGACTTGTCGATCACCAGCGCCAGCGCTCCGGTCGGCATCACCTTGAGGTTCTTGATCCGGAAGTCGACCGGCATCGCCTTCTCGAGCGCCGTGTCGGCCCAGCCGCCGGCGCCCAGCGCGCGGCCGCCGCCGATCATCACCAGGCCGCAGCCCATCTGCTCGGTGTTGCGGACCAGCATCTCGACCTGCGGGTCGGTGAGCGTTGCAAACAGCGAGCCGGCGTCGTCGCTGGTGCGCGGCAGGTTCGCCAACAGCACCGTATCGAAGCGCTGTAACTCGGCTAGCGAGGCGAACGTCGCGTTCGACGGTTCGACGATGACCTCGAGCCCTTCTCGGCGGAGCCCTTCGACGAGCCGATCGAACTCGCCTTGGTGGCTGTGGTCTTCAATCAACAGCACACGCCCCGGGCCGCGGACATCGACGAAGCCCGCCGCCACGTTGTTGCGGGCGTGGGCGTCGGCGCGCGGGTTGTTCGGGACGAACCGCGCCTCATACGTGTAGAAGTCGGCCGAATCGGGCTCTTGGCGGATCGTGAAGACGCGCTTGCCCGGCGGCAAGGTTACTGGTGACTCGGAGATCACCTCTTCGGTAGCGCCGGCGCGACGCACCACCCGCAACTTCCCGGCGGCCTGCGACGACGGCGAGCGGTTGGCGAGGACCACCCGCACGTCGAACGGCTGGTCGCGGCTGGCGACGGTCGGGGCGTAGACGCTTTCGACGGCGATGTCGGCCGAGCTATCGACCGGCGCCGCGATCACGTCGATGCTGAGTCCGCCCTCGGCGGCCGCGGCCGCTTCGCGCGCGGCGGCGCCGAGGTTCTCGTTGCCGTCCGACACGAGGACCACCCGCCGCGCCGCGTCGCGCGGCAAGATGCGGTCGGCGACACGTACGGCGTCGGCGACGTCGGTCGCGGTCGCATCAACGGAGCTCTCGATCCGCGCAAGCGCCGGCGTGTAATCGACCGGCGGGTACTCGACGACCGCCTTGCGGCCGAAGACGACGACCGCGGCCCGGTCGCCCGTGTCGGCGTGGCGGCGCTGGTCGATGTTGTCGATCACCAGCCGCCGCATCCGCTCGCGCGTCTCGGCGGGGATGCTCTCCGACTGGTCGAGCAGATAGGCGACGTTGACCGCCTTGCTCTCCCGATCGAACCGGGCGCCCGCGAGTGCGAGCACCACCGCCGTGAGGACCAGCAGCCGCAACAAGAGCGCGACGCGCGAACGCCAGCGGTCGAGGCCCGACAGCGAACGCCGCGCCGCTAAGACCAACAGCGGCGCCAAACCGAGCGCTAGCAGCCAGTAAGGGTAATCGACTGCTAGCCGCATCACATTCCTCGGGACGGACGGGCCTCTAACCGGACGGGTCGGGCGAAGCTCTCATCAGTTTATACCGGACCAGCCACCAGTGGGGAGCGAGCCGCCGCTGGCTGGCGACGGCGTACTCGCCGCCCAGGCCGCTGGCGAACGCCGCGGCGGGGGCGTCCTCCGCCCGCCAAACGACCCAGGCCGGCCGCTCGGCGCCCGATAGCTCGAACCGCACCGCGCCGTCCGAGCGCTCGACCGCACTCACCTGGAGCGATCCGCCGGGCGGTTTTGCTTGGCCAAGCAGAAGAAGACACGTCGGCCTCCCCTTGGGGTACGCCATGAAGGGCCCGAAGCCCTCGGCCGTGCCGTCGTCCGTGGGCCAATCGGCGTCGAGCCGCTGGGCGACCGCCTCGAACGCCGGGAGGTCCGCCAGCACCCGCCGCGCTTGACCCCAGTCATAAACGGCCTCCCACCCCGTCACCAGCGCCAGCCACCCGCCAACGAGCGCCGTGAACGTTAGATATCCAGCGATCGAGCGCTGCCGCGGAGAGCCCCTCAGGAGGCCCCAGGCGGTCGCCAGAAGCGTCGCAGCGGCCAAGACGACTCCAATCGCCACCCACCAATCCGTCGCCGTACGGAGGCCCCCAGGCGACGACAGGGCCAGCCGCTCAACCGTCTGGTAAGAAGCCGGCGATGACCACAGCCAGACCGCGCCAACAACCAAGAGCAATGAGTTCAGCGCTGGCGCCAACCGACCCCACCGAGCCGGCGACCCTACCGTGGCGTTTGAGCCGCGCCCGTCAGGAGGCGGAGTATCGAGCGACTCAGTCACAATACGAAAGCGCCAATAGCGCGAACGCCGTGCAGAGATTCGGATCGTTCTCGAACCACTGTCGGTTGGTGCTCACCCACGATCCGTTCTCCTTCTGCCGCTCACCGAGTTCGGCGACCAGATCATCGCGCCAGTTGTGCGACTCACCGCCGTCGGTTGTGATCTCTTCGAGATCCGACGCCGCCAGCGCCACGCCGAACGTGTTGTAGTAGTAGTAGAGGCCGGCGTCCCCTTGGCCGGGGTTGTTCTCAAGCGTGTAGTGCTTGCCGATCCAGTCGAGCGCCGCCTTCGCGCGGGGGTCGTCCTTCTTGAGGCCGGCGTAGACCAGGCTCTTGAAGCCCGAGTAGGTCATCGAGCCGTAGCTCCGCAGCCCGCCGTTGGCGGTGTAGCGCTCGTCTTCGGACGGATCGACCGCTTCGGTGGGGATCACGTAGTAGAAGCCGCCGTCGTCTACTTTGCCGGCGAACGGGGTGTCGTTCCACTGCGCGTCGAGGTTCTGGCAACGCGACACGAACGCCAGCGCGCGCTGCATCGCCGGGTCGTCGCCTTCGGCGCCGACGGAGTGCAGGGCGCTGATGAGATAAGCCGTGTTCGACAGGTCGGGCCGTTCGCGGCCGCTGTAGCCGACGCCGCCGTACTCGGGGTCTTCGGGGCCCACGGCGCCGTCGGAGCCGATTTGTAGGCCGCGCACGAACGCCTCGGCGTTCTCGAGCGCTTCGTCGTAGCGGCCATCGCCCGCCGCCTTGTTCGCCTCGGCGAGGCACGTGATCGCCACGCACGTTTCGTAGTTCTTGAGGCGCCCGTTGCCGTAGATGCCGCCGTCGTCCTGGATGCTCGCCACGATCGCCTTAAGGCCGTCGGCCACCAGCGGGTCATCGACGGGCCGGCCGTGCCGCAGCGCCGCGGTCACCACCAGCGAAGTGATGCCCGACCCCATCTGAGGCGTGAACGCCCCGCTCTTGTCCTGTCCCTGCTCGCGCAGAAACGTGAAGGCGTCGTCGGCGATCGCCTTAACCTTCGCGGCTCGCTCCGAAGAAGCCGCTTCCTTCTGAGCAAAGGCTGACGGTGTGGAAGCGAGTAACGCAACGCCAATCAGCAAGGAGCAGAGGGATCGATTCATATCTGATATTTCCAATTGGGTGAGATTGGTGAACGGTGGGAGGCGTCTCCAGACGCCGATGACGGTGTCCACTCCGAAACGGAATGGAGCGCGTAATCGGGGTCAGGAGACCCCTCCCACAATCTGGCCTCAAGGTAAATCGCTTCTTCGGTCAAAAGTCCTTCGGCGCCTCGCCGTCATTGTAGACATACAGGCCGCTGAGGACGGCGGCGGGACGCCATGAAAGCGGGCCGTTAGCGGCGCCGGTTATCGCGGACCCACGACGCGTCGCTCTGCGCGACAGGCGGTGTCGCGGCTTTCGACACCTCCGCCAACCGCCGAGCGAATGCTCCGCGACCTTGTGCCGGATACCGGCGGCGGCCCGCCGTCGCTACGCTACTCGGCGTGCCCCACCTCGCCCTGCTCGCCGGTTGCCTCGCTTGTTCCACCTCGGTGTTGTGGATCAAGCTCTCGCACGTCGAGCCCGTCCTCTTGACCGGCCTGCGGCTGGCGATCGCGGCGCTGTTTCTCTCGCCGTGGGCGTTCCGCGATTGGCGGCGTCACCGGGCGCAACTCAACTGGACCCACTTGCGTGACTCGGCTATCCCGGGGCTCGTGCTGACGGCGCACTTCATCAGTTGGATCAACGGCGCGCGGATGACGCTCGCCACCAACGGTTCGCTCGTGGTGAACCTCACGCCGATCGCCACGCCGTTCCTCCTCGCCGCGCTGTCGGGCGAGCGCGTCACGCGCCGCGAGATCGCCGCCACGCTGCTCGCCTCGGTCGGGTTGGCGATCATGTTCGTCGCCGACTATCGGCTCGCGCCCGAGACCTTCTACGGCGACCTCGTCTGCTTCGGCTCGATGCTCCTCTTCGCGCTCTACCTGGTGCTAGGGCGCAAGTTCCGCCACCACCCCACGACGATGCTCTACGTGACGCCGCTGTACGCGTTCGCAGCATTGGCGGCTTTGATCATCGCGCCGTTAGTTGGCGAGCGCTGGCCGAGCGATTGGCAGGCCGAGGCCCCGTGGGTGCTGCTGCTGGCGCTGCTGCCGACGATCATCGGGCACTCGCTGCTCAATCAAGCGATGCGTGTGCTCCGCGGCCAGGTGGTGGCGATCGTCAACATGTCGCAGTTCCTCTTCGCCGGCCTCTTGGCGTGGGCGGTGCTGGGCGAACAACCCGCTGCGCCGTTCTACGCCGCCGCGTTGTTCGTCGTCACCGCCGGAGCGGTAGCGGCCGGAGCCGACCGCCGCTGGCGGACGGCGCGCGTGGTGAGCGAGGCGACGTGAATGTGGGAGGGACGAGGGGATAGGGACGGGGGACGAGGGATCTTTTTTGCCTCCCTTTCAGGGAGGGGTTAGGGGAGGGTGAAACGCTTGAGCCCTACCTGCCGCTTCGTGTACTGACACCGGTGCGAGGTCCACTTGCCAAGTGAGTCCAAGGAAACGGACAACGCAGTCCCTCCGGTCGCTGACGCTCCCGGCTCGCCTAAAGCTTCTCCCCTCGTCCCCCGTCCCTAGCCCCCCGTCCCTCAACTTGCAAAACTACCCCTGTACACATAACCACTGCGCCGCCGGTTGACGCAAGGAGCCCCCCCGATGCCGCCCAAAGCCCAGCACGCCTTTCCCTTTGGTCCCGACGCTCCCGGCAACGGGGCCGACGGGCCGAACGACGACGACACCGCCCTCGACGACGGCTCTTTTGGTTGGACACCCGGTGAAATTCCGCCGTTCCTACCGCTAAATCTCATTCTCAGAGATCCGGCGGTCATCGCCGCGCTGTTGGCGCAGCCCGAGGGGCGCCGGCGCGACGAGTTCGCGGCCGACGCGCTCCGGATCGGCGTCGCGGCGCTGCGGCACGCGTCGAGCCGGCTCGATGCGGAGCAGCTGGGCGCCGCCAGCGAGAAGCTGCTCGCCCAACTCAAGGACGCGCTCACCGCGCACGCCGACCATTCCAACCAGCAGACCGCCGCGGTCCTCAAGGAGTACTTCGACCCCAAGAGCGGCCGGCTCGCCGAGCGCGTCGAACGCCTCGTCAGCGCCGACGGCGAGCTCGCCACGCTCCTCCGCACCCAACTGCACGGCGACGGCTCGCCGCTCGCCCGCCTGCTCGCCACGCAGCTCGGCCGCGACAGCCCGCTGATGCGGCAGCTCGACCCCGACCAATCGACCGGTCTCTTCGCTCGCTTGCAGAAGACGGTTGACGAGCAACTCCGCTCGCAACGCGACCACGTGCTGCGCGAGTTCTCGCTCGACAACCCGCAGAGCGCGTTGAAGCGATTGGTGGATGAGCTCACCTGCCGGCACGGCGACTTGCAAAAGGGGCTCGGCGACAAGATCGACAACGTCGTCAAGGAGTTCTCGCTCGACAAGGAAGACTCGGCCCTCAGCCGGCTGGTGCGGAACGTCGATCGCGCGCAGCGGACGATCACCAGCGAGTTCTCGCTCGACAACGACGAGTCGGGCCTGTCGCGGCTGAAGCGCGAGCTGCTGACGATCCTCGGCGCCCACGTCGAATCGAACGCCAAGTTCCAAGAAGAAGTGAGCGTCGCGCTGGGGAGGCTCGTGCAGAAGCGCGAGTCCGCCGCCGTGAGCCCCGAGCACGGGCACGAGTTCGAGGGCGCCGTGCTGGCGTTCCTCGCCACGCAGGCCGACCAGCGCGGCGACCTCTGCGAGGTGACCGGCGCGACGACGGGCCTCGTCAAAAACTGCAAGGTGGGCGACGCCGTGCTGCGGCTCGGCCCCGAGACGCCGGCGCCCGGCGCGCGGATCGTCTTCGAGGCGAAAGAGGCCCGCGGCTACACGCCCGCCAATGCGATCGACGAACTCGAGACGGCCCGCAAGAACCGCGGCGCCGACTTCGGCGTCTTCGTGTGGAGCCGCCAGACCGCGCCCGAATCCGCCAAGCCCCTCGCCCGCTTCGGCCAAGACCTGCTGGTGATCTGGGACGCCGAGGACCAGTCGACCGACCCGTACCTGCTGGCGGCGATCGAGATCGCCCGCGCCTGCGTGGTCGAACAACACCGCGGCGACGCCCGCGAAGACATCGACGTCGAAGCGATCGACCGAGCGATCAACGCGATCGAGAAGTCAGCGCAAAGCCTC
Organism: Botrimarina mediterranea; assembly: GCF_007753265.1. NCBI lineage: Bacteria > Pseudomonadati > Planctomycetota > Planctomycetia > Pirellulales > Lacipirellulaceae > Botrimarina > Botrimarina mediterranea. The sequence continues at coordinate 586,610 of NZ_CP036349.1, read as the reverse complement.
GACAAAATCCGCGTCCCCGCCGAGTCGATCAAGTCCTCGAGCGAGAAGATTCTCGACCGCGTGCGAATCGAACAGACGGAGTTGGAGCGGCAGGTGGCGACGCTGCGGCAAAAGCTGGTGGGGCTGCGGGGGGCGGAGGGGTGACCTCAAGTTAAACACGGATAGTTCGCCTAGCAACCAGCAAGGTAATTGTAGACAACGTTATAAGAATGACGCCGAAGCCCGGTTCTGGAACGGTCGTTGGAACCACCGTTTTCGCTACGAAGGCGTTTGAGTCCCTTGTTCGATCCCTTCCAATTCCGCCGTTTAGTGTGCCTGCCACATAGACCAGACCGCGGCCATTTGTCGCTAGGTCCGCCGTATAGTCGCCAACTGTCGTAGACAGAACTTTTTTCCATATAAGGTCGCCCGCCTCATCGTATAGACTCACAAATGCATCTGTTACATAAGAGCTATAGGGGCGGGGGATCAAGCTGACGCCGGTCACAAGTAAGCCGCCATTTTGGTCCGTTTCAATTGCTGCAGGTAAGTCATCTAGTGGATGCATCCATTCGATCCGACCGTCCGACGAGTACTTGCTCAGGAATGCGGTCCCGCCAACATATTCGCCTGTTCGTACGTCGAGCGTCCCGTAGTCGGTGCCGGTCACATAGAAGTCGCCCGATAGACTAGCGGCCATTCCAGTAATGGTCCCCAATTCCGCGTATCCGTCATCCCCAAGACGTTTCTCCCATTCAACATCGCCAGCGCTGCTGTATTTGACTAAAAAAGGTTGGGTGGCTGCACTGAAATCGTCCTGAGCATTGCCGGCAGCGACCACTCCACCCTCGTTAGTCGTAGCAACCTCGTAGAAAGTTTCCGGCTGGTAGTCGCTATACTTGTTAAACTGGTTTTCCCAAAGCAGGTCACCAGTGAGGCCCAACTTGGCGATAAACCCGTCGCCATTTTTATTCCCCACCATGTAGAGACTCCCTAGTCCATCGATAGCAATAGCCTCTGCCGAGTCGCCGCTAGAAGACCCGATCGCCCTCGACCAGCCTCGATTACCGTCGCTGTCGTATTGCATGACGAAGGCGTCGGACGAGCCAGCATACTCTGGTAGCGTCGAATCAAAGCTATTTCCAACGATGTACACACCGCCATTAGGGCCGACCGCGATATCTTTCCCAAAATAGCGAGCGCTTGCCCCGAGCTGGTCGACCCATAGGAGCTCACCTGAGCTGTTGTATCGGGCGACAAATGCCTTGTCTGACGGGCCAGCGAAGCCGTCGAAGTCGCCTTTGGTGTTACCCGTTACGAAGACGTTCCCGTCGCTATCGATTGCGATTCCGTACGAAAAGTCGTCGGTATTCGTTCCTAGCGGTCGCATCCATTCGCTACTCTGCGAAAATGCCGACGAAGCTACGAATAGAAACGCAAGCGAGGAATAGTAGTACGTCATGGAACTATGGGCCTTCTCGGCAGCATGCAGCCGGTACGGAGGGGGTCGGCAGCATGCAGCCGGTACGGAGGGGGCGTGTCGAAGCACATCCCGCCAATAACAGTGATAGCGACACTTAGGGTTGCTAACGTGCCATCCTATTATTCCTGGCCGAAGTTGTTCGTCGATGTCACGTAGATTCCCATTTCCATTCGTGGCAGGCAGTTATGCGGACGAATACGCACGTTTCTTCAAGTGTCGGATGAAGCCGGGCGCCATGCCCACACGCGCAGCGGATGGGCATGTGAACCAGGATCGACAGATTTCTCCACTTCCCATGCTCATCCCCTATCGGGTGTGAGCATGGCGCTCGGCCGGGTCCACCCAAGGGCTTGCCGCCAACCTTCTCATCAACTTTCTCTCATGTGCCGCTCGGAGGTCCTTCGGATGCGACGCGACCTTTTTCACGCCCTGGACTGGGGCGCCGCTATCGGGCTGGTGAATCTCGTCTGGTTGTACGCCGCCTACTACCTCGGACTTCACACCAATGGCATCGCCGTCTTTCAGGTCTTCATGACCGTCTGGCTGCTGCTGACGTGCATCGGGTTCGTGCTCGCCCTGCGGAGCGCTAAGCGGAGAGACCCTCAGCGCGGCTACCTGTCGGGCGTGTTGTTCGGCGCCGTTGCGGCGTTGGCTTCGGCGGTGATGGCGGTCGTCGCGCAGGTCGGCTACTTCAAGGTGGTGCATCCCGAGTGGCCCGAGTACATGGCGCAGCAAACGCGCGAGCATTTCGCCGCCCATGGCGCGAGCGCCGAACAGATCGCCCAGTTCGAGGCGCAGGCGCGGGACTACTTCACGCTCTCGAACTACGCGGTGTCGTCCGCAATCACGGCGTTTGTCCTGGGGATGCTTGTGTCAGCGATCGCGATGCTCTTCCTACGGCGGCGACCCGTGGCGGAGGCGCCCGTCCCGTAGATCACCGATACGAGCGGCACGAATCTGGCTCCCTCAGCGCTAATGGCTCGGCTACGCTGTCGCTCGGAGGCTACGGCTTCAGTTTGCTGAAGAACCGACGGACTCTCCCCACCTGACGGGGCCGTGGCCGCACGATCGCGACGCCCCGACCGACCAGCGGCAGGTCGATCACGTCGATGCGACGGGATCGACGCAGCTCGTTGACGACACGATGGACGCCGCAGCTCCGCTCTTGCTCGTGCAGCGACGTGTCATGCAGCGTGATGACGCCTCGCTCAGTCAGCAGCGGCAGGCTCAACTCGAAATCGCGCCGGCAGCCTCCGTAGCTGTGGTCGCCATCGACGTGCACGTAGTCCACCGAACCCGGGGCAAACGACGGCAGGGCCTCGTCCGAACGACGCAGGTGAAGCGTCACGTCGGGGAACTGCCGGCGGAAGAACGAATCATCGTCGAGCCAGTGCGGGCTCCCCCAGCCGCTCTGAGGGAGGTTGGCGTCGATGAGGTGCGTCTCGGCCTCTTCGAGGACGCCAGCTCGCAGCAGGTCTCGTTGCGCTTGCCGCATCAACCGCGGGACGAACCCACCGCCCGAGCCGATGCACACGCAGCGTTTCGCACACAGCAGGTGCGTGAGGGCGTAGTAAAGCATCCCGCCACCGAGATGGCCCGGAGCGGCGCCGTGCCCCTCGGACCACGGGGCCTCGCGCATCAGGTGGGAATCAATGAGGCTTGTGTTTAAAAGGTTCTCCGCCGCCATGCCACCGTCCTGGGACTCGTACGCCTGATCATCCGTGCCGATGAGCTGCAGGGTAAACAATGGCGTGGGGGGTGTCTCCCCACATGGGGTTGCGGACTCCCACGAATGGCGCAGTCCGAGGATACGGTGCGTCGCAAACCACTCTGCTGGCGACATGCTACTGGGGACATGCGCCGCAGCGGCTCTTGATCGCCAATCGCGCCAGCCGTCGCGCCGCAGAGATGGTGTCCCCCTCGCAGCCGACGCTGCGGGTGACGTAAGCGCCCTCCATGATCAGGCACAACTCGTGCGCGAGCGCGGCGGGGTCGTCGGCGCCCGCTTCGGTCGCTAAGTCGCCCACCATCTTTTCGACCGCCCGTTTGCTATTGGCGGCGGCGACGTGGGCCGGGTCGTGGGGCAGGGGGAACTCGATCGCGACGTTGACGAAGACACAGCCGTGAAATTCTTCGTCGCCGATGATCTGCTCCACCACATCGAAGAGCGCGTAGAGCCGGCCTAGCGCGGTCGGCCCGCCGACCTCGCGCGTGACGCGGTCGAACATCTCCTGGGCCTCGATGTCGTGCCGCTCGAGGCCCAGCAGCACGAGGTCTTCCTTGCACTCAAAGTGCTTGTAGAACGCGGTCTTGCTGATGCCGACATCGGCGAGGACCTGGTCGATGCCGACATTGCGGAACCCGTCGCGGTAGAAGCGTCGCAGGGCGGCGTCGGCGAGCTTTTCGCGGGTCGTGGCGGGCATGGCGGGCCGTCCCGGCGGGGGGGTGTACTTCAAGTCCACCCAAGGTGTACCCGAAGTCCACTCTCGGCCTCCAGTAACAAGGCGTAAATTCCGCCGCTTAAACCTTTCCCGGCGCCGCGTGGCGTCGCTCGGAACGAGAACCGCGATCCCCCGAAGTCAGGCGAGAGGCACGATGAAACGTTGGATTTACTTTGCGTACGGAGTGGGCTGCTACCTGCTGTTCATGGCCGTTTACAACTACATGGCGGTCTTCGTCGGCAACCTCGTCCCCGCCGGATGGCGTGATTCGGTGAAGACGATCGACTCGGGCGCCGGGCCCCTGACGGCGTTCGCCGTCGCCTGGGACGTCGCCTTGCTGGGCCTGTTCGCCGTGCAGCACTCGGTGATGGCGCGGCCGGCGTTCAAACGGGCCTGGACGCGGATCGTTCCGCAAGAGATCGAACGCAGCACCTATGTGTTGGCGTCGAGCCTCGTGACGGTCGTCGTCATGGCGCTATGGCGGCCGATCGACATGATCGTCTGGGACGTGGCGAACCCCTCCGCCCGCGCTCTCGGTTGGACCCTGTTCGCGATGGGCTGGGCGATGGTGCCGCTGGTGAGCCTGCTCATCAACCACTTCGACCTGTTCGGCCTGCGGCAGGTGTGGCTGCACCTCCGCGGCCGCGAGTACACGGCGTTGCCGTTCCACGAGCCGCTACTCTACAGCCGGGTGCGTCACCCGCTCTACATCGGCTGGGCGATCGCGTTCTGGGCGACGCCGACGATGACGGTCGGCCACCTGTTGTTCGCCGGCGTGCTGACGCTCTACATGGTTGTCGCGGCGATGATCGAAGAGCGGGACCTCGTGGCCCACTTCGGCGACGTCTACGAGGGATACCAACGACGCGTGCCGATGTTCCTGCCGCGGCTGCGAGCGGTGGAAGAGGATTGAACTGGATACGGTTCGCGGCGCACCAGGGGCGGCCGCCCCCGGCTGCGACGTGTCGCACTGGTCGGCGAATCGCCGTTCAACACCCCGACCGATTGGGTCTCAGCCGCGGGCCGAAGCCCGCGGTGCGCAACGAACCACCCCTCCAACCCGCACAACCCAATCCTTTGAATCCCCGATAACGAAGGACCCGCACTCAAAAGCCCGACCTCTTCGCAAACCGCGACGTAGTTTTTAGATGCGAAGCGTCCCGTAGGCGGTAGGGGACGCCCCTTATCTCCATGGATTGGCCCCCGACGGCGATGTCCGTAGCCACGATCGAAGCGCCGGTTGATGAACCCCTGCGCGAACTCGTTGACGACTGGGCCCGCGCCGAGGCGGGCCGCGCCGAGGACCTGCAACGGCTGCTGGAACCGCTGGAACAAGCCGTCGGGCAGCTCAGCGAGTGGGCCGACCGGATCGCCGCCGCTGAAGCGGCCGAGGCCGAGGCCCGCCGCGACGCCACCGCCAAGGAACAGGCCGCCGACGCCCGCCGCCGACGGCTCGAGCACGACCTCAAGCTCGCCCGCGACCGCGTCACCGAGCTGGAGCAACTGCTGCTCGACCGGACCGAAGAGCTGTTGCGTATGCAGGCCGCCAACAACCGCTTGGCGGCCGAGCTGCGCGAGATCGGCGATGACGAGCCGCTCTTGGCAGAGCCGATGGCGGAAGAGTGTCGTACGGACGCGCCCGCACCCGACGGGCCCCTCTCGTATGACGAAGCCCTGACGAATGATGACGGCGATCTGATGGCAGGAGCCGACGGCGGTGAGCCGCTGCCCGACTTCGCCGCCGTCGAGCACGTCGCCGAGCGATTCGCCCGGTTGCGCCACAATTAACGGCGCCGCGGTTTCCGCAATTTCAGGCCCCGGGACCGCGCGAACCCGATTGCGGTCCTAGGTTGTCATTCCCCTGAACTCAAGTTCCTTCCTCGACTCCCTCGCCATCCCGGACCACCCTCTCACCGCCGTCCCGATCATGGTCGCCGCCACGCTAAATCGCCGTACGCTCCCCACCCAGCCCGCCGGGCCGGTGTGTGGTTCGCACGTCGTGACGGCGGGGGGCAGACAGATCCCGTGCGAGTCGCTCGAAAGCCTCGAACGGCTCGACGACACGGTGTTCGCCGCTCTGTCGGGCGACGCCGCGGCGCTCGAAGCGCTCCGCAAGCTTTGGCGTGAGACGAGCCGCGAGGTCGACGCCGATTTGCTCGACGAGACACGTCGCCACTACGTCGATCGAGCGCAGTCGCGCTGGCGTCGCAGCCAGCAGTCGGTCAGCGAGCGGCTGACGCTCGGCTTCGCGGCCCTAGAGGTCCTCGCGCTCTTCGGCGAGTGAGCCGCCCGGTGAGTCACCCGCGGCTAGCGACGACGGCTCACGATGCAAGCCAGCTACGGAGCCGTCGGCGCTAGCCGCGGGTGGCGCCGCCATCGAGCCGTCATCTGTCGTGTCGGAGAGTTCAACGCTGCGGCACTGTCGATTAGGGTGGTGGGGCGTCGGGCGCCGCCTGACCTACAAGACAGGCTCCACTTCATCCGCTGCATGACATTGGCATCCAGAACGTTCGCCGCCGCGATAGCAATCTTCGCCTGTGGGATCGGCTTCGCGCGCGAGCCGTTCGACACGAGCGGCCTGCGGCTGAATCAGTTGCAGGTGATTGGCTCGCACAACAGCTACAAGCAAGCGATCGACGCGCCGCTGCTGCGGCTGATGTCGTTGGCCAACGGGGACGCCCGCGCGCTCGACTACGCCCACCCGCCGCTCAGTGAGCAGCTCGACCTGGGCCTGCGGGCATTAGAGCTCGATCTCTTCGACGACCCCGACGGCGGGCGTTACGCCGCGCCTCAAGGCCTAGAGCTTCAACGACGGATGGGCTTCGAGCCCGCGCCGTACAACGCCGATCGCAAGATGCAGACGCCGGGCTTCAAGGTGCTGCACGTCACCGACGTCGACTTCCGCAGCAACTGCGCGACGCTCGACGACGCGCTCGTCGAGCTACGCGAATGGTCGCAGCGGAACGCCGGACACCTGCCGGTCATCGTCACGATGAACCTCAACGACCAGCCGGCTCCGTTCCCCAACGCCACCGAACCGGCGCCGTTCGGCGCCGCGGCGCTCGATCGCCTTGACGAAACGATCCGCGAAGGGCTCAGCGAAGATCGGTTGATTACGCCCGACCTCGTGCGCGGCGACGCCGAGACGCTTGCAGCGGCGATTCGTGATCGCGGCTGGCCCAGGGTGGATGACGTACGCGGGCAATTCCTTTTCGTGATCGACGAAGGCGGCATGAAGCGGCGGGATTACGTTGACGGCCACCCTTCTCTGTGCGGTCGCGCGCTATTCACCACTTCGGAACCGGGGACTCCCGAAGCGGCGGTGCTGATCATCAACGACCCGCTGCGCGACGGCCAGGCCATTCGCCAACGGGTCGAGCAAGGTTATCTCGTCCGCACCCGCGCCGACGCCGAGACGGCCGAGGCCCGCGCGGGCGACCACTCACGCTTCGACGCGTCAAGGGTCTGCGGCGCGCAGGTCATCAGCACCGACTACCCCCTTCCGGACGAGCGGCTCGGAACCGGGTATAGTGTGGCCTTCGAGGGCGGCGCGTACGTGCGTCGCAATCCCGTGACCGCCACCAAGACTCCTGCTAGCGACCCCGCCGCTAGTGACCCACCCGCTTCGAGCCCATGAGCACTCCCGCCTCTGGCCGCAACACCCAGCCGAAGAACGTGTTGGGCGAACCGCTAAAGCCGTGCTGCGCTAATCCCAACGAAGGCCCGGTGACGGGCTTCTACCGTGACGGCTTCTGCCGCACCGGCGCCAGCGATGTCGGCATCCACACCGTCTGCGCGCAGATGACGCCCGAGTTTCTCGAGTTCAGCCGCGAGCGCGGCAACGACCTCAGCACGCCGGTCCCCGAGTACGAGTTCCCGGGCCTCGTCGCCGGCGACCGGTGGTGTCTCTGCGCCGCGCGTTGGAAAGAAGCCTACGACGCCGGCATGGCGCCCCCGGTGGTGCTGGCGGCGTGCCACATCTCGTCGCTCGAGTTTGCAACGTTGGAAGAGCTGCGCGAGCACGCGGTGGAGTGAGCCCGTACGACACTACTCCGGTCGAATCTTAAACTTGGCGTACTCATTCCCTTCTTCGTCGAAATAAACGTAGACCAGGGTAACGCCGGATTGCCGGTAGCACTCCATGTCACTTGAATTTCGGTAGTTGTTCTGACTGCGTTCCTTCACCATTTCAACGAATCGGCCCTTGTCCGGAAAGACGCCTTCGACCGGCCCATTGGTTACTAAAGTGTAGCGGTAGACCAGTTCCTTACCTGGAGCCGCCATCGTGGCGTCCAGGCGCGTCCACTTATCCACGAAGGTAGGCAAAGTCCGATTGATTGCATCTGCTGCTTTGGCAAGTTCGAGGTCAATCTTGGCTGCACTGGCGGGCAAGCTTCGGACAACCCATGAACCCGCGACGCTTGAGACTGCCGCAGCTACACCTGCTATAACCCCAAACCAAATTGCGTTTCGCGGATTCTTCTGCGGTAGCGAGTGAGAGTCTGTCGAGGACACTGTCGTCACATCGTGAGTGTCCATCGGTTGCGCCCACTTTCGCTGGAATTAGAATCAGCGGCCAACAGTTCTGAACGCCTCACGCCTTCGCCGCGTCGAAGCACGCCTTCACGTCGACGACAAAGCCATCGAGCAGCTTCGAGGTCGCCGTCTCGCCGGGGCGGAATATGCCGTGCTCGGCGTACACGCTCTTGCCCTCGGGGAGCGTCAGGACGGTGATCTTCGATTCCTGCGGATCGACGATCCAATACTCAGTGATGCCAACGGCCGCGTAGATGGCGACCTTCTCACGGTAGTCTCTTATGATGCTACGGTCATCGGGGCTCACAATCTCGACAACTAGATCAGCACCATCGACATAACGATCACCCTTAAAACTCTTCGACGCCTTTCTTAGGTAAACGAGGTCGGGCTCGCGGAACTTCTTCTCCGGAGCGCGAACCCGAAGCCCGGCGGGAAGCACCCATGCGGGATCGTGCTTGTCAGCATAGGCAGTGAAAAACCGTAGCAGCTCTGCAAGCAAGACTTGGTGGAGAAATGTCGGCATCGGCAGAAACTCCACTGTGCCGTCGGTGAATTCGATCAGCCGATTGGTCGAGTCGGTTAGTGCTAAATACTCTTCCTCGGACCACTCTCCTTGCACAGGAAACATGGTCACCAATTCCCAGGCATACTCCGGATCGCCTGCCTTCATGCGGGGCACGAGGGCAGGGTCGAAGTCGTTGGCGTAACCGAAGGTCGGTGTGAGCATGGCAGTTGCCGACGGTTGGGTCGTAGAAATCCGCTACCCCTAGTGTACTCGCTGCCCCGGCTTTGCGCCGCTGTCGGGCGACAGCAAAAAGACCTCTTCGCCGCCGGGGCCGCTGGCGGCGACCATGCCGGTGCTGACGCCGAACTTCATCTTCCGCGGCGCGAGGTTCGCCACGTACATCACGAGGCGGCCCACTAGGTCCTCTGGCTTATATGCCTTCTTGATGCCGGCGAAGACGTTGCGAGTCTCGCCGCCGCCGAGCGACAGCGTCAGCTGCAGCAGCTTATCGGCGCCCTCGACGTGGTTCGCTTCCACGACCCGGGCGATGCGCAGGTCGACCTTCATGAAATCATCGTAGACGCAGTCCTCGGCGAGCGGCTCGGCGGCGAGCGGCTCGGGCCCGTCGTCGTACTTCGCCAACGCGGCCGCAAGACCGTCGTTGACTTCTAAGCCGGCGGCGGCAGCCTCCGGAGCAGCAGAACTCGCTTTCGTTTCGTCAATCATCGCTTGGACCTTCTCGGTTTCGACGCGTTGCATCAGGTGTTGGAACTTGGCGACCGGCGTGCCGACGAGCGGCGTTTGCGATTGGTCCCAAGAGGTAATCGGTTCATTGAGCAGCTCGCCCGCCTGCTGCGCGAGTTTTGGCAGGACCGGCGCCAGGTAAACGGCGATCTGCCTAAACAAGTTCAGCGCGATCGTGCAGACATCCTGCACCCGCTGTGAGTTGGCGGGGTCCTTGCGTAGTTCCCACGGCTTCTCGTTCTCAACGAACGGGTTCGCCCGGTCCGCGCAGGCAAGCACCAGCCGCATAGCTTGTGAGTAATCGCAGCGCTCGTACGCCGCGGCGATCTCGGCGCCGGCCTTGGCGGCTTGCTCGAAGAGCCCGCCGTCATCGGGGTACTCTTCCGACAGCCCCGTCTTCTCGACAAACTTCGCCGCGCGGCTGGCGAGGTTCACCACCTTACCAACGAGGTCGGTGTTCACCTTCGTGACAAAGTCGTCGAGCGTCAGGTCGAAATCGTCGACGCGGCTCGAGAGCTTCGACGCGTAATAGTATCGCAGCCACTGCGGGTCGAGGTGCTTGAGGTACGTCCGCGCATCGACGAACGTCCCCTTGCTCTTCGACATCTTCTCGCCGTCCACGGTGAGGAAGCCGTGGATGTGGACCTTCGTTGGCAGCGAGAGTCCCGCCGTCTTCAGCATGCCGGGCCAGAAGAGCGTGTGGAAGTAGGTGATGTCCTTGCCGATGAAATGGTGGACTTCGCACTCAGGGCTCTTCCACCAATCGTCGAGCTGCTCACCGTTCTTGTCGCACCATTGCTGCGTGCTGGCGATGTAACCGATCGGCGCGTCGAACCAGACGTACCAGTAGTTGCCCGGCGCGTCGGGGATCTCGAAACCGAAGTAGGGCGCCGGCCGGCTCACGTCCCAGTCACGCAGCTCTAGCGGTTTCTCCTTGGGGCCGAGGAAGTGCCCCTTCAAGTAGTTGGCGATCTCGGGCTGCAACGCGTCGGCCGTCTCGACCCATTCGCGCAAGAAGGCGTGTAGCTTTTCCAGTTCGATGAACAAGTGGGGCGCCGCGCGTAGCTCGGGCGTCGCGCCGCTGAGCGTGCTGCGCGGGTCGACGAGATCGGCCGGCGTGTAGGCGCTGCCGCAGCTGCTGCAGTTGTCGCCGGGCTGGTCCGTCGCGCCGCACTTGGGGCACGTGCCGCGGACGAAACGGTCCGCCAGGAACGTTCCCGCTTCGGGGTCGAACAGCTGCTGCACTTCTTCCTCTTTGACGAGGCCCGCCTCGCGGATCGATTTCCACAGCTCGCCGCACAGCCGCTCGTTCTCGGGGCTGTTGGTGCTGCCGTAGTTGTCGAACTCGATCAGGAAATCCGCAAAGTCCGCCTCGTGCTGGCGCTGCATGTCGGCGATCATCTCGACCTCCGTACGACCCTCCTGTCGGGCGCGGATCATGATCGCCGTGCCGTGCGTGTCGTCGGCGCAGACGTAGACGCAGCGGTTGCCGGTGAGCTTCTGGAAGCGGACCCAGATGTCGGTCTGCAGGTACTCCACGAGGTGCCCGATGTGGATCGGGCCGTTGGCGTACGGCAGGGCCGAAGTGACGAGCAAGCGGCGCTTAACAGGGGATTCTGCGGGCATTTACGGCGGGCGGTGGGCGGTGACAGCAAGAGCGTGGCCGGCATTCTATCGGCGTAGCGTCGTCCCCACGACCCGACCGCCAGCGGCCCCTCTGGCACGCCAAGTGCAACCAAGTGACGGCGAGCCGGGAGACGTCCGTCCCCGGAGTGCAGCGGGTACCAGCGACTTGAGCCAAACTCGCTAAAAACTCCGACGACTAACGTCGCCGGCTCGCCACGACGGCCGCCAGCCGTGCTAGCAGGTTTGAAGTTTTGAGGTTGTAACAATTACCGGACTGGAACAAATTTGCCGAGCTGACTGACTTGCCCAGGTCGCCAAAGATTGGCGACCAGCGCAAACCACGAGTTTTTCTCGTCGCAGGATGCGGCGCTCGCTCGTGGTCGTCGGTCCACTCACTCGCCGCCAGACCACGTCGTCCAAGGAGGGATGCGGATGGTCACTCGAAGGTTCGTCTCGTCATTTACCCAGAGCCTTGCGCTCGTCCTCTGCCTTGCGCTCGCTACGAGTGCGTCGGCTCAAGAAATCGAGTTACTCGATTTCTATCTGCCGACCTGCGGGCCGTGCCGCGCCATGGCGCCCACGGTCGAGCGGCTCGAAGCCGAGGGCGTCCGCGTCCGCCGCGTCGATGGCTCGCGCGAAACACAGCTCGCCGCGCAGCTACGGATCGACAGCTACCCGACGTTCGTCGCCGTCGCGAACGGCCGCGAAGTGGGCCGCATCGTCGGCGCCACGCAGTACGAGTCGCTGAAGCAACTCGTGTCGGGCGCCTCGCAACAGCAACAGCAACCCGCCGCCGCGCCGAAGCACACCTTTGCGCCGGTCTCGGGGCGTGAGAACTCGTACGCGATGGCCAACCGTGAGTTCGGCGCTCCGCAGCCGCAATCGGGACCGGTCTCTGGGGCAAACGCCAAGCTGCTCTCGACCACCGTGCGGTTCACGATCGTCGAACCGAATGGCCGCTCGTTCGGCACCGGCACGATCATCGACGCCCGTAGCGGCGAGGCGCTGGTCGTCACTTGCGCTCACCTCTTCCGCGGGCCCGACGGCAAGCCGATCGACCCCGCGGGCAAGATCTCGATTGAACTCTTCGACACGGCCACCGGCGCGGTGCGTGTCGCCGAGAAGGTCGAGGGTCAATTGATCAGCCACGACTTCGACGCCGACGTGGCCCTCGTCGCGATCCGCCCAAGCGTCGCGGTTCCTTCGAGCCCTGTCGCGATGTCGCCCGGCGACTTGCAAGTCGGCGCGCCGGTACGGAGCGTCGGCTGTGACCTGGGCGCCGATCCGACCGTGCGTGAGAGCCAGATCGTCGACCTCAATCGCTACGACGGCCCGCCGAACATCGAATCCTCCGGCGCCCCGGTCCAGGGACGCAGCGGCGGCGGCTTGTTCAACGCGGCGGGCGAATTGATCGGCGTCTGCAACTTCGCCGACGAACCCGCCAATGAAGGGATCTACGCCGGGCTGGCGTCGATCCACGCCCAGCTCGACCGCATCGGCCTCAGCGACCTCTACCGCAACCCGCAGCCGTCGGCGCCCGTCGAGGCTCCAGCCCCGACGCCCGTTGTCGCTGCAACGCAACCGCCGGTTCCGGCGTTCGCTTCGGCGTCTCGTGACCTCACGCCCGTCGAACGCACTCCAGTGATCCGCGGCCAGAACGCCCTCACCGCGCCGGACGAATCCGCGCTCACCACCGGCGAGCGCGCTACGCTGAGCGAGATCGTCTCGCGCGGCGAGAAGTCGGAAGTCGTCGTCCTCATCCGCGCCGACGAACCCGGCGGCCGCACCGAGGTGCTGACGCTCGACGCCGCATCGCCCGAGTTCGTCGCAGCGCTGCGACGGCTTGGGGCGAAGTAGTTCGAGAACCCTCTGATCGCGATGCGATTGATCCCTTCCCCCTCTGGGGGAGAAGGACTCCTACAACCCGCACAATCATCCCAGCGGCGGTCCTACAACCTGGTCGCTTCGCCGCCACCCGTGACCTACGCTTGTCGCTGATTAGAGGCGTCACTCCCTCCTATCGGCCAAGGCCTCATGGGCATCCTGCTGTTTGTGCTATTCGTCGCGGTCCTGAACCTCGCGGTGGGCTACGCCCTCGGCGCCGGGATCGGTCTGTCGTCGTTGATGCAGCTCTTGCCGCAACGCGACGAGAAGCCGGTGATCGCCGACATCGACGACGCCGCACCGCTGAGCCGGGCCGCGCCGTCGCCCGTCGCGACGCCAACGCCCGTCACCGAGACGACTCCAGTTGCCGAGCCGACGCCAGCTCCGGCAGCAGAAGCCTCAACGCCCGCTCCGTCCGCGGTCGACTCGAGCGCCGTCAACGTGATGGCGAGCCTCAGGGACTTCCGTGAGAAGCTCAACAGCGCCAGCGTCGAGTTGAAACTCAACCAGGAAGACCCGGAGAAGTTCGGCGCGAGCGCGACGAAACTCCAAGAGGCGAACCACGACTACCTCGAAGAGGCCGGCGAGGCGATCAAAAAGCTCGACGAACTCGGAGCCGCCGGCGATACAGCGGCCAGCGCGACTCGAGAAGCGGTCACCACCGGGGTCACCGAGGTCGAGGCGATCAGCCACGAGATCGACGACCTCATCGAAAGCGGCCTCGAGAACGAAGAGACACGGCAGAAGCTCGTCGACAAGTCGGAGACGCTCTCCGAAGTCGCCATCGTCGCCGAGAAGACCGTCACCGAGGCGGCCGAACTCGACGCCCCCGATCCCGAGACGAGCGAGACGGCCGATCACGACCCCCACACGGACGAGATTGATCGCTTGTTCGATCACCTCGAATCGTTGCTCGCCGAAGCGCAGGACGACGCGGTGAGCCACGTCGCCGTCGTGCGGGTCGATGCGCTGACCGACTCCGAGCCCGACGAAGCGCTGACGCTCGCCCTGGAAGAATCAATCGGCGCTATCGCCAAGGAGCTCTTGGACCCGGGCCAAACCTTTGTCCCCGGCCATCCGGCGATGATGCTCCTCGAAGGGGATGTCTACGACCAAGCGCTCGAGCGAGTCGAGCAGCTGCGCCAACAGGTTGAGGCCACCACGTTCGCGTTCGGCGAACAAGAGGTCCGCGCGACAGTCACCTGCGCGTTCGCCGACGCCCGCAAGGGCCACGACCGCGACCAGGTGATGCGTTACCTCGACGAGGCCCTCGGCGAATCAACCCGCACCGGTGGCAACAAGACGTTCCATCACGACGGCGCGTTCCCCACCGAGACGCCCCGCGCGAAGGTCGCCGTCGAGCCGCGGACGCTGGCGTTGTCGAAGGCTTGAACGTTGAAGCCGCTCACTTAGCCCCCGGTCAATGACCGGGGGCTAAAGGCAATGACCGGGGGTTCAATGCGAAGTCGAGCCGACGAATGGCTCACTTCTTCAGTTGGAACACGGCCTCGACCTCAACGGCCCATCCCGCAGGCAACGCCCCGGCGCCGAACGCGCTCCGCGCGCCGACGCCCGCGTCGTCGCCGAAGACTTGCTTCATCAACTCGCTGAAGCCGTTGATGACCGCCGGGTGCGCGGTGAAGTCGGGCGCCGAGTTCACGAGGCCCAGCGTCCGCACGAGACGCTCGATACGGTCGAGGCTCCCTAGCTCCGCCTTCAGCGAAGCGAGCATCGCGATGCCCACCAGCCGCGCCGCCGCAGCGCCGGCGTCGGCGTCCAGGTCCACGCCGAGCTTGCCACACACAAAGCCCCCCTCCGCTTGCAGCGGCCCATGGCCTGAGGTGTAGGCAAGTCCGTCCACCACAAGCACGGTCTTATAGAGACCCAGCACCTGCGGCGCTTCAGGGAGGACGATGCCGAGTTCGTTGAGACGCGATTCGATGGACATGGGTGGGGCCCTCTTGGTGGGAAGTCGGTGGGTGGTGGGAGCGTTACGGCAGCGAATAAGTGATCGCAGGGCGGGCAGTCACTAGTCAGTAGAGTGGCGAGCCGTGAGCGTCAGCGACCGGAGTTGTGGCGGGTACCAACTTCACCTCCGGTCGCTGACGCTCACGGCTCGCCTAAACTCTCGCTTCCTGATTACTGACTACTGACCCCTGCTCACCCGTACGTCACTTCCGGATCAAACGTCCGCTCCGCGACGACGCGCAGGCCTTCGGCCGTTGCTTCGCGATAGAAGCAGCTTTCGTAGCCGTTGTGGCAAGCCCCCGGGCCGAGTTGATCCACCTCCAGGAGGATCGTGTCGCGGTCGCAATCCACCAGGAGGCGGCGGACCTGCTGGTGGTGGCCGCTGGTGTCGCCCTTCCGCCACAGGCCCTGGCGGCTGCGGCTGTAGTAGACCGCCCGGCCCGTGCGGAGCGTCTCTTGATACGCCTCGCGGTTCATGTAGGCGAGCATCAGCACGCGGCCTGTCGCGGCGTCCTGGGCGATCGCCGGGAGCAGCGTCTGGTCATCGGCGAACGCGGGTTCGGTCGGTTGTTCGGGCTCGGGCATCGTCTCGGAAGCGTTGCAGGGCGGCTCGGGAGGGCTGTGAGGCGCCTGCGGCCCGCGCGATAGGCGCTGCCGGACCAATCCGGCTAGCCGCCGCCACCGGCGCGGGCAGGCGTAACCGGAAGACTCGCGGGTTGATTCGAAATTGTCCACGGGGTGCGCCGATCAACCATGCTAGCAATCCTCCCTGTCCTTTCGTCGGAGCCCGCGACGTGCAGTCCTCCCTTACCGTCGTCCTGCCGGTCCATAACGCGGAGCGTTCGCTCCGTCGCGATATCCTCGACGTGCTCGACGCGGCCGCCGAGTTGACCTCCGACGTCGAGGTCCTCGTGGTCGATGACGCCTCGACGGACGACTCGTTCGAGACCGCCTCGGAGATGTCTCGTGAGTACCGACAGGTGCGGGTGCTGCGGCGTTCGCGGCGGCAGTCGCTGCAAGAGACGCTGCGTGAGGTGCGGGCCAGCATCCGCTCGGACGTGGTGATCGTCCACGACGGATCGTCGCGGGTGAACCCCAATCAACTGCGGCTGATCTGGCGGCAACAGCAGGTGCTCGGCGCCGTGCGTAGCGCCGAGGGCGGACGCGATGGCGTGTCGTTCGCCGACCTCCGCCGGCCGTCGATGACGCAGCCCGCGATGGAAGCGGCCCACCGCCGCCTGTGGGGCTTCCAGCGTAGCGAGAACAGCGAGCCCGCGGCGACGCCCGCTCCCGCCGCCACGGCCGAGGCCGCTCAACGGGACGCCAATCTCCGCGCAGACGACGCCTCGTCGCCACGGCCGGCGAAGCGTGGCGTGGGGATCATCCCGCCGCTCCCCCGGGCCAACGTGCTGGGCTCACTCGCCGACTTCGCCCTGGGTGAGTGAGTCGCGTTACGTGGCGATTGAGAGCGATTGACGCCGCTGAACCGGGGGCTAAAGCCCCGCGGCTGATACGGGGCTAGGCGACAGGAATCAGCCGGCACGCCTTAGCGTCCGGTTTGTTCGGCTCTGCTTCCTGACGGGCGCGGCTCAATGGTGACTCGGGTCGCTGACCGCCGTCGTGACGTCGAGACAGGGCTGCGCGGGGGCGAGAGTCTCTCTTCGGTAAAATTGTTGACGAAAATTTTACCGCGCTCTTTTCATACACCTGCGCGTAGCGATACGGCACACCCCCGCGGTTTGTAGCACAGGGGTAACTGGGCGCCTTGTCGCATTCTGCCTAGCGGAAATTATTGCATCCGTAAGATGTTTTTCTGTAACGACTTACGGTGTTGACGACGGTCGGTGCGACCCTACGATTCAATCGCACTGGCGAGAAGCTTGGCCATTCCGCGGGCCCTGCTTCAAGACCTTCTCTCAAGAGCGCGGAACCGGAAGAGGAAGGAGGCATACGATGAGCGTTGCCGACGACTTCGTGATGAACACGCACTTCTGCCCCGGACCCACCAGCGGCGGCGCTCTGCCCCGCCGACAGGAGCGCAATGGGGCTCCCAAGCGGCCCGTTCGCTGTCACCGCATCGCCGAGGTGCGGCAGCAACAGGGCGTCTCGGTCCGCAGCGCGGCCCGGCGGATGGGCGTGCCGATGGAACAGGTCCGCCGCGAAGAGCGACCCGACACGAACCTCACGCTCAGCGACCTGGCCCGCTGGCAGAAGGCGCTGGAAGTGCCGCTGGTCGACCTGCTGGTGGACAACAACGCCCCGCTGAGCGAGCCCATCCTGAAGCGGGCGAAGTGGCTGCGGCTGATGAAGACCGTCAAGGCATTGGGCGAGTTGAAGGCTTCGCCGGCCGTGTCGCGGATGGCGGAGATGCTTGAGCAGCAGGTCGTTGAGATCATGCCCGAGCTGCAGGACGTCGGCGCCTGGCACTCGGTCGGCCAGCGTCGCACGCAGGACGAGCTAGGCCGGATCGTCGAGGACATCGTGCCTACGACCTTCGCCCGCGATGGCCTGCACTGAGTCGTATCCCGCTCAGGAGACGCGACCCTCAGCGGCGGTCGGAGCCGTGGGCGCGAGCCCATTGAAGGGAAGCGGGCCCCCGCGCCACACCGAGGGCTTCCGCCCGCGGCTCAGACGTTCTCTGAAGGTGACCGGGTGACGACGCCGTGGACATGCGTTTAGGCGGCCGTAGAGGGCCCTTGTGACGCGTCTTGCGCCGCCTTTGATACTTTTGCCCACCTAGGGGTAGGGATGCTGTAAACGGCCTTCTGGATCGTCTCAGGGGGTGTCGCCAAAAGCCCAACGTTTTGCAGGGTCCGCTGTGCGGACCATGGTTGGCGGTTTGGAGTGTTCAGCCGATCCGCCACGGAGAATCTGCCGGGCGGTCCGACCAGCGGACCCCACCAACCGTCTACCGCAGCCGCTGGAGCACGTCGCGGTGCAGCGAGTTCGTCGCGGCGACGAGGTAGTCGGCTTTCCAAACGTCGAAGGGTTGGCCCGCGCAGTCGGTGACGACGGCGCCCGCCTCTTGGCAGATCAACACCCCGGCGGCGGCGTCCCACGGGTAGATCGAGAATGCCCAGTGGGCGTCGAGCCTGCCGGCGGCGACATACGCCAGGTTCAGCGCCGCGGAACCCGTCCGACGCACCGCCCGGCTCGCTTCGACCACCGCGACGAACGCCCGCAGGTCGGGCGAATCGATATCGACCCGTGGCGGCAGGCTCACCGCGACGAGTGACTCGCCCAGCTCCGCCGCCTCGGTGACGTGGATCGGCGCCTCGCCGAGGAACGCCCCGCCGCCCTTCGCCGCGGAGAACATCTCGTCGCTCACCGGGTCGTAGATCGCCCCAGCGACCAGTTCGCCATCGAAGACCACGCCGACGCTGGTGGCGAACATCGGGAAGCCGTGGACATAGTTCGTCGTGCCGTCGAGCGGATCGACAATCCAGCAGACGCGGCCCCCACGGTCTTCTGGCGCGCCGGCGGGGCTCTCCTCGCCGACGAACGCGTCGTCGGGCCTGGCGCCGAGCAGCACCTCACGCACCGCCCGCTGAGCGGCGATGTCGGCGTCGGTCACTAGGTCGGCCGGGCCTTTCTCCCGGGTTGTGAACTTGTCCCGCCACGCCAGCAGTGTCCGGCCGCCGGCAAGGGCCGCCTCCATCGCCAGCAAGCGGAGGGCGGCGGGATCGTAGGGAGCGGGCGTCTCGGACATGTCGGACCGGGTTGGCGACGGGGCGTCGGCGACGAAAGCGGGGCGTCAGCGGCGGAAGCCTAGTAATAGCCCAGCTTCGCGGCCCTGGCGGCGAGGTCAACCCGGCGGTTGCCCGACCCTTTTGCCTAGTCTGAGTCTCTCTCCAGACATTTCGCAGCTTTTCGTCCCGGCGCGTGACAAAAAGCTGGACACGGGTTGCGGCTTTGTTAGGATTACGTGTGGTTACAGGAGAGTCGTGGCTGAGGATTATTCCCGCCCATCAGCGGGAGGCGATTGCCTAATCCTGATCATCCCCGGTTCCGATAGCGACGGCCTCTTCTCTGTTCCGGCCCCGTCGTTGCACCCTCGGGTGTGCGGCGGGGTTTTTTATTGGTCTCACGCCATCTTGCGAGACCCCCGCAGCGGACTTCATTGATTCCAGCTGCGCCCCTGTTGAGCCGCGCCCGTTAGGAAGCGGAGTTCAGGAGAAGGAGATAGGGGGATGTTTGGTGATCGGGGGGATCGCAAGCGATGCTTCGAGCGAAGGGTAGCGCGAGCCGTAGAGATACCCCCACCCACCCCGTGTCTAGGCGAGCCGGGAACGTGAGCGACCGGAGTGCGGCAGGCACACGGCAGAGATCATTTGAATCCGCTTCACTCCGGTCGCTCACCAGGATCATTCAAGGGCTAGCAGTGAGAAGTGGGGTCGGTAGTTCAATCGAAGAAGCGTTAGCCGTTGCATAATCGTGTGACGCTCCCGGCTCGCCTCCATCCCCCCGATCTCCTTCCCCTCGGCACGGTTCTCCAAGTCGTCGACGCGCGAAATGCTGCTAGGATGCTGCTTGTTGATTCCACGGTGCGAGAGAGGACGTGATGAGCGACGGAACGAAAACTAGTGAAGCGATCTGGTGCCTCGGCGACGCCCGACAGGCCGGCGAACGGGTTGAACTCCGGTGTGGCGCCTTGCACGGCGTCCTGTCGTCGGACGGCGTGGCGGGGCTAGAAGCTTTGGCGTTTAACGACACGCCGCTGCTCGCCAAGCTGCTGACCGTCGAGACGCCCGCCGGCCCCCTGCCGCCGGCATATGAGTCGTATGTCCGCGGCGCCGACCACGTGACGACGCACGCCGAGACCGAGGCGTTCCCGTTCCGCACCCAGCTGTATTGGTCGGCCAAGCCGCTCGCCGACGGCGCGGTGGCCGCGACACTGAGCGTCTCACTGCAAACCGACCTGCTCGACACGCGCCCCGATCTGTCCGTGCAGACGAGCGTCCCCACCGCGACGGCGCGGCTTTGGAAAGAAGACGTCTGCCGGCTCGATCTGGCCGACGGCGTAACGATCCTCGTCACGCCCCACCCGAGCGACGCCGAGGAATGCGTGCTCGACACCAGCGACGACGCCTGCCGCCTGCGCGTCTCGCCGCCATTCCTCGAGAAGGGCGTCATCCGCCGCATCCGCCTCGCCGCGATCGTGCTGCCCGGCCAAGCGAGCGACGAAACGATCGCCGCGGCGCTAGCGGACCTCGCCGACGACCCGCCGCCGCTGACAACGTAGGGCCCGCTTGGCGGACCGTGGTTGACGGCTCGCACCTCCACCCAACTCGTCACGGCGATTCCAACGAACGGTCTGCACAGCGGGCGCCATGGAATGACGCACCCAGGAGCCGTTACATGCTTGGAAACGAATCTCTCATCGCAGCCGTCATCGCGTTCGGTGGTGAAGTAACCGCGACCCCAACGACCGCGGATACGTTGATGGCAAAGTCGCCCGATCAGCCCGAAGTCGCGGGGATCGGAGTGCATCTTCGGGAGAAAGCAGGGAAGGGTTTCGTCGTCCGTGTGTTGCCGAATACGCCGGCGTCTGAGGAAGGGTCCTTGCAAGCCGGCGACGAAATTGTCGCTATCGCCGAAGGAGAGGCGACGCCTGTAGGTCTAGCAGGCAAGGATTTGGGCGACATGTCATCACTCATCCGTGGTCGCGTCGGTACGGAGATTCGTCTCACGGTTATTTCCGTCAACGGTGAGACGGAGCGTGTGATCCGCCTTGTCCGTGGCAGTATCGAAGAACTGCTCGTACTCGGCCAAGACCCGCTGCCGGTAGGTGCTGAAGCGCCGCCACTAGTTGAGTTTAGGAATCTTGAATCCGACGCAACACTTTCGCTCGCCTCTCTCGACGGAACAATGGTGGTTCTCAAGTTCTGGTCAACCGGATGCCGCCCCTGCCTCCGTGGTATCGATGACGCCTATGGATCACCGTCAGACGTTCCTGAGGAGCATGCGGTCGCTGCTCGTGTCCTCTTGGTGAGCATTGACGACAAGATCGAAACCGCCCGCAAGACCGTCGAATCGCGAGGCTGGACTGGGGGCGAGTTTGTGTGGGGTGGTTACGAAGCGTCGAAGCAATTCCGACTGCCAGGGCTCCCTTGCACGATCGTCATCGACGCCGAGGGCCGCATCGAAGCGTGTGTTCTCGGCGCGGCGTATGACGCGCAAAGCGAGCCAGAGAACGCCGGCGATTCAGAACGCTAGAGCGTGCTTCACTTGGCCGTAGCGTTTCTAGCCTCGCTCGGATCCACGGAGCAACGTGGGGAAGTCTCGCGCAGAGACGCAGAGACGCAGAGTTGGATGCCTCCAAGACTCACGCAAAGGCGTCAAGCCGCAAAGAACGCGTTGCTGTGCGATCGTTAGCGGCTACGCTCATTTCTCAACGACCTTGTCTTTGCGCCTTGGCGGCTTGGCGTGAGTCTTCGCTGCCTACCCTCGGCGTCTCTGCGTCTCTGCGCGAGACGCTACAGCAAAATAAAGTACGCTATAGGGCTCCCTTTGTAGGGTCCGCCAGCGGACCCTACTGCAATAAGAGCGGCAGACTCACGAGCGCTTCTTTGCCGTCGTACACCGTGATGCGCTCGGCGCCCTGGTCGACATCGAACGGCTTGCCCGTGAGCGGGCTCTCTCCAAACGGCGGGGGGATGAGCTCGGCGGCGGCGGCTAGCGCGAGCGTCCACGCCTCGACGGTCGCTCGGTCGAGCGCCGCGGTTTCGATTGCGGCCGGCAAATCCTTCGCGAACAGCGTGGCGGCGAAGAGCGTGGGCGTCGAGTTGATCTCCGTCATCGCGGCGCCGATGTCCGCCGCGCGGCGTGGGTAAGGCGACTCGGACGCAATGATCAAGCGCTGCATGGCCCGCAGGTAGCGGGCCTCGTCGGCGTCCAGCTCGGCGCGCGTCGCCGATTCCAACGCCTTGATGCGATCGCCAAGCCGGCGGCGTTCTTCGAGCGTCACGATGCGTTGCAGCATCCCTGCGCGGAGCGCCTCGTAGGCGTGGATCACGGTCGCCCGTTCGCCGATGAGCATCCTGGAGTCGGCGGGCCAGTCGGTCAGCTGCTCACGGAGCGCGCCGTACAGCTGGTCGGCCTCGTGGCGGCGCCAGAGGCCCGTGCTGAAGTACTCGGTCGTCAAGTCGAGCGACTCGTAACGCAGCGAAGCGGCCAGCACGCGGGCTTCGACGCGGCGTTCGCGCGACAACGCGTGGCTGACGCGCAGCGCGCGGAGCACGTCGGCGAGCGCCGCGGGTCGGTCTTTCTTCGCCGCGGCGTCGAGCGATCGCAGCAACAGCAGCCGCACCGCCATCGAGGCGTCGTCGAGATAGTACATCGACGCAAAGAAGCCCAGCTCGTGACCGATCTCGAAAACACAGCGGGGCAGGTCGGCCGCGTCGGCGGTGCGCTTAACCAGCTGCCGGTGCTCTTCGAGGAACTTGTGGCGTTCCTTCGGCGCGGCCGTGGGGAGCAGCAACTCGGCAACCGTCGGCGCCAACTTCACGTGAAGCGCGGGGTTGTAGATCGCCGCCAGCGCCTTGGCCGTGTTGATCTCGCCGGAAGTGGCGACCGTCCCGGAGAGTTGCAACGGCAGACCGCGTTGCTGTTCGACCGCGCGGATGAGCTTGGGGAGCTCGGGGTCGGCGGAGTTGAGCGCGCCGTTGGGGGTCGCGATGGCGCGGACTCGTTCTTCGAAGGTCGGGCCGCCGCAGCCGGCGATCGCGGCCACCCAGAGGGCAGCGAGCAAGGGGCGATGTTTCGCGCGCATCGGAGGAGCCTTCCTGTGCTCGTGACGCTGCCGCTCGGCGCCGCGACGCTTAGTTGCCGCGGCGGGCGGCGGGGCGCCGGCTCTTTTGCCGGGCGGCAGCCGCGGCGTCGGCGACGCGGAGGTCGGGGCCGCCGGTCGGGCAGAGCTTCGCCAAGTCGGAGAACTCGACGATCTCGGCGATCCCCGCTTCGGCGATCTCACGGCCCGTCACGTACTTGCCGGGGTTGATCCACTCGTCCATCAGTTTCTTATCGACGCCGAACATCTGGGCGAGCAGTTCGTCCATCTGTTGTTCGAGGTCGCCGAAGTGGCGGGCCCACTCGGCTGCCTCGGCGAGGCCGACGTTCTCTTCGCTCTGCCACCGCATGGGGTGGAACAAGAGCACGCTGTAGGGGGTGACGATCCGGCGTTCGCAAGCGGCGAAGGGCCAGAGCGTGGCGCTGGAGCACTCACCGGTGACGATGCCGGTCGCCTTGAGGCGGCGGAGCTTGATGAGCGACATCAGCGACATCGCGCAGTAGGGGCTGCCGCCCGGCGAGTCGAAGTAGATGGTGCACTCTTCGCCCGGGGCGACGCCCAGCAGGCGGTCGGTGAGGTCAGCCTCGGAGTCGGTCAGGTCGCCGACCATCGCGATTTCGAGGGGGGCGTCGTCGCCGTAGTCGTCGTTGGGTCGAGAGCTCATGTTGCGTTGACTCACTCTGGGTGGCTTTTGCCGAACCATCGGCGGGGCCGGGCCAATCAGCAAATGGGTGTCATGGGAAACGTGACGAGGCCGCCACAGCGAGCCCTTTGGCGCCGTTGCCGCCGGGGGGTGGGAGACTGTAGCGCAAGTAGCAGTCTAGGGAAGAACCTTGAAAAGCGATAGTTTTGTACGGGGGTTTCCGGCGGCAAAATCGACAGCGGGGGCGGCACAAACCGCCCCAGCGACATAACCTACAGCTACCGACGCCCCTATTCTGCCGCAACGCTATGCCAATCCTTTGCGCCTGCCCCAACGGTCACTCCCTACGGGTCAAAGACAAGCTGGCGGGCAAACGGGGGAAGTGCCCCACCTGCGGGGCGGACTTCGACGTGCCGGCGCCGCCGGCCCCACCGACCGAGGGGGGGCCGCCCCCCGAGCCGGTTCCGGCCCAGCCCACCTCACCCCCTCCCGCGGGGGTCGCTAGCGAGCCCGCCGTCGAGTGGCGGATGGCCCGTGCCGGCGGCGAGCAGTACGGCCCCACCGTGCCGGCGGTCTTCGCCCAGTGGATCGCCGCCGGCCGGGTGACACCCGACACGCTGGTGTGGCGCACCGGCTGGCCCGACTGGCGGCGTGCCGACGCCCCCAACGCCGACCTCCCGGCGCCGCTCCCCGGCGCCCCAACGGAGCCTCCCCCGTTGCCGGCTCCCGGCGCCACGCTCCCACCGCCCGCCCCGACCGCGTCGCAGTCCCCGGCCCCGTCCCCGGCCCCGGCGGAAACGCCGACGCCGGCGCCGACGCCCACCATCAAGCCCTCTCGGCCCGTCCCGCCATCGACGGCCTATACGTTACGAAAACGGCAGCAGGCGAAACGCCGCCGGATCATCACGATCGCGCTGGCGTTGGTGTGCGTGGTGCTCACCGGGCTGTTGGTCATCGCGACGATGACCAACAGCAGCGAGGAAGCTACTGCGCCGCCTGCTTCACAGGCCCGTAGAATGGCGCCACAGGCCCGTCGTTACTCACCAATCTAGTCCACCGAGATATCACGATGATCCGAACCGCTTGTGTCGCCCTGCTGTGCCTTGTTGCTTCCGTGGCGGTCGCCGATGACAAGGCGCCGCGCGAGGTCGCGCTCGCTGACGGCGCGCTCATCTTCACAGCGCCGGCCGGGTGGAAGTCGGTCGAGCCCGCCAATCGGATCATTGAGCATGAGCTCGCCGTCCCCGCGCCGGACGGCAAGGCGGAAGGCGCCGCGCGGCTGACGATCATGGCGGCGGGCGGCAGCGTCCAGGCAAACATCGCCCGCTGGGTCGGCCAGTTCCGAGGGACCGAAGGGGGCGCCGACCGCTCCGCCGCGAAGACCGAGAAGCTCGACATCAACGGCATGCCGGCGACGCTGGTCGATCTCTCAGGAACCTACCTCGACAGCCCGCGCGGCCCATTCGGCCCCAAGGTCGAGCGCCCCGACTACCGCCTCGTCGGCGCGATCGTCGAGACGAAAGGCGAGGGCGTTTATTTCTTCAAGCTGATCGGGCCGGAGAAGACGGTGGAAACGGGAGCTAAGCGGTTTCGTGAAGTGATCGCGACACTGCGGAAGAAATAACCCAACACCGACAACTGTAGGAGGGGTCTCCAGACCCCGATTACGGCATCCAATCCGAATCGGCATGGTGCGCGTAATCGGCGTCTGGAGACGCCTCCCACAAGTCGCGGATCGCTCCCACAGAATGGACTTAAGGTGACTGCGGTATGCACGACAACGATCGCCTCTGGGCCCCTTGGCGGCTGGGATACATCAAGGGGACCGAAGCCGCCGACGCGCCGCCGGCGCCGTCGTCGTGGATCACGGGCGCCGACCAGCGTTGCTTCCTCTGCCAAGCGGCTGCGAACTACGACGACGCGACCGCCGATAGCTCGCTCCTAGTCGCCGCGCGGGACGAGCACGTCGTCACCGTTTTGAACCGCTACCCGTACAGCAATTGTCACGTGCTGGTGAGCCCCAGGCGGCACGCCGCGACGCTTGCTGAACTGACCGACGCCGAACACTTGGCGGCGATCCGGACGCTCACACGGCTCACGGAGAGCCTCTCAGCGGGCATTGGAGCCCAGGGTTTCAACATCGGCCTCAACCTCGGCGCCATCGCCGGCGCCGGCGTCCCCGGACACCTCCACTGGCACCTCGTCCCCCGCTGGCCGGGCGACCACAACTTCATGCCGACGCTGGCCGGCGTCCGCGTCATCCCCCAGTCCCTCGAAGCCGCCTGGGAGATCGTGCGCGACTGCTTGGTGAGATGATTCTAGGAAAGGGAGATAAGGGGGAGGTTGGTGATAGAGGGGATCGCAGGCGGGCGATTCAGCCAACACCTATTTCATGCCGTATTGACGCGTTTAGTCGCGCCAATTGCCAACTAGCGATAAAACGCCAGCCGCTGCGCGGTTGGCGATCCATCTCTACCAATCCTCGCCCGGCTTCCACCAATTCAAACCTTCCTGTAGAGCTACGCTCAAGGCTCCGCTTGCGATCCCCTCTATCACCAACATCCCCCTATCTCCTTTCCTTAATCCAGCCCCAAGAGATGAACTACGTCGAGCGTGAACGACTGCTGCTCGCGCCTTACGCGATGCACGCGGCCGACTCGGCGGGTAGGGCGGTGGCGGAGAAGGACCATCCCTACCGGTCGCCTTATCAGCGCGACCGCGATCGGATCACGCACAGCTCGGCCTTCCGGCGGCTGTCGCACAAGACACAGGTCTTTACGCGCGAGTTGGGCGAAGGCCGTGGCGACTACCACCGCTCGCGATTGACGCACACGCTAGAGGTGACTTCCGTCGCACGGACGATCGCTCGGGCGCTGCGGATCAATGAGGACCTCGTCGAAACGCTCGCACTGGCGCACGACGTGGGGCACCCGCCGTTTGGGCATGCGGGCGAGGCGGTGCTCGATGAGCTGCTGCGCGGCGTCGGCGGCTTCAATCACAACGCCCAAGCCGTGCGGCTCTTCACGCTGCTCGAACGCCGTTACCCGGATCGCCCGGGGCTCAACCTCACGGCCGAGGTGCTCGATGGCCAGCGCCGCCGCGCCACGAAGCCCGCACGGAGCATCGAGCAGCTCGAACCCCAGCCGATTGATGCCGAGACGCCGCTCCTTGAGGTGCAGGTTGTGGACGCCGCCGACAGCATCGCTTACGACTCACACGACGCGGACGACGCGCTCGAACTCGGGTTGCTCACGCTCGGCGAGCTCGACACGATCACGCTGTGGCGCGAGTCGGCCGACAAGATGCGGCAGCGCTACACGGCGCTCAGCGACGCCGACCTCCGCCGCGCGACGGTGCACGAGTTAATCGATCGACAAGTGAACGACCTCTTTACCATGGTCACGCAGGCGATCGAGGGACGGGGGATCGACTCGGTCGAAACATTGCGAGCGGCCGGCGTCATCGCCCGGCACTCGGACGCTATGGCTGAGCAGAAGCTGGAACTCGAGTCATTCCTCTTCCGCGCGGTCTACCGGCACCCCTCGGTGCTTGGTCACCGGGCCGAGGCGACCGCGGCGTTGGAGTACTGCTTCGCTCACTCGATGAAGGCGCCCGAGACGTTGCCGGCGCCGTTCGCGGCGATCGCGGCGGAGGACTCGCTGCCGCGGGCGGCGGGCGACTACGTGGCGACGCTGACCGACCGGGCCGTCCTGGAAGCCTGGCGACCGGCTTGAGCGGGGCCGGTCGCGCCATCTGGCGCGGTCCTACGGCCAAAGGGGCGGGGCGGGTCCACTCACGGCGGGCGGGGTTCGGTGTAACTGAGCCGCCGGCCCTGTAGACTAAAGACCCAGTCCCGAACCGTTCCCGACCCTCACACCGACCCAAGCCCACGATGGCCCTGATCATCCTCAGGCTGGTCTTCCTGATGGTCGCGGTGGGCCTCGGCATTCAGATCGCCAGCTCGGAACTGTTGCCGAAGTACCCGCCCAACCTGCCGCCGCTGGCGTTCGGCTTGGTGGTGGTGGTCGCCGTCGCCGTGCTGGTGATCGACGTCCTCATCCGCCGCAAGCGTATCGAGGTTATCACGGCCGTCTACTTCGGCCTGATCATCGGCCTGTTCCTGACGTACATCGTCAAGCTCGCACTAACGCCGGTCCTCCCCGAGGAGGGGACGCTGCTCGCGACCTACGTGCCGATGGTCCTGGGTCTCGCGCTCTGCTACACGTGCACGAGCGTCCTGCTGCAGACGAAGGACGACTTCCGCTTTATCATTCCCTACGTCGAGTTCCAGCGCAAGGCGAAGGGCAACACGCCGCTGATTCTCGACACGAGCGTGATCATCGACGGCCGCATCGCCGACGTGGTCGAGACGCGCGTCCTCGAGTCGCAGCTGGTGATGCCGCAGTTCGTCATCGCCGAGTTGCAGACCATCGCCGACAGCAGCGACAAGCTCCGCCGCAACCGCGGCCGCCGCGGCCTCGACGTGCTCAACCGCCTGCGGAGCGACAAGCAAATCGACATGGTGATCTTCGACCGCGATCTGCCCGAGTTCGAGGGGCAGCCGGTGGACCAGAAGCTGGTGCTGCTCGCCAAGCACCTCGACGGCAAGGTTGTCACCAACGACTTCAACCTCAACAAGGTGGCGAAGGTCCAGAACGTCGGCGTCGTGAATCTTAACGAGTTGGCGAACTCCCTCAAGCCGATCTTCCTGCCGGGCGAAGAGGTCACGGTGCGCGTCATGAAGCCGGGCGAAGAGACGCACCAGGGCGTCGGCTACCTCGAAGACGGCACGATGGTCGTCATCGAGAACGGCCGCCAACACCTCGGCGAACAAGTGACGGCGCTCGTCACGAGCGTCCTGCAAACCAACGCGGGGCGGATGGTCTTCGCGAAGTTCGACCGCTCGGTGGCGAAAGCGGCGCCATCGAAGCCCGAAAACGGCGAAGCTCAGCACGCGGATTCAGCGTAGCGTCACCGAGTGACCGTGAGCCCCCGATGTTAATCGGGGGTGTTGCGCCGCGAGTGGGATTACTCTGGGGTTCCACCGACGACTGACGTCGCCGGCTCGCCAGCACTCGCTCGCTGCGCGATCGCGTTTGCGACTTCTTCCCATTGCCAGTCGAGGGTCACTTCGTGGCCGCTGTTGTCGAGTCGCACGAGGTCTTTGTCGGTTGATCCCAGGTGCTCGTAGAACCGCTCGGCCGCAGGCGTATCGACGATTGGGTCGTCGATGGCGACCACGACCGTCGTCGGCACGGTGATCTCTTCCGCGCGGCCGCGGTTGCGGTCCATCAGCTTGAAGAGTTGATCGACGATCGCCTTTGGCGTGAACGGCGTCCGGCCCGGGTGGTCCGACCGCTCCGGGTCGCGGCAATCGAGCGGGTAGGGCGAGCTCAGCACGTTGACGAACACGAGCGAGCGTTCGGAGACCTCGTGCCACGTACGGGCCGAGAGGACCGGGCTGCGCGCGTCGGAAACTTCCACCGCCGGCGCCAGCAGCACCGCGAAGTCGGCCGCTTGCGGGTCGTCGAGCAACACGCCGATCGTCACCGCGCCGCCAAGCGAATGGCCGACGACGCCGACGCGGTCGTGCTCCTTCCGCAGCGACGCCAGCTCACTCCGCACCTTCTCAAGCCATGCCTTTGACGTCGATTCGCGGTACTTCGCCACCGGCTCGGCAAACCCCGGCAGCCGCACGGACCGGCAGTGGTAGCCGCGCTCGGCGAGGTCCTCAGCGATGAACTCGTAATGTTGCGGTGAAGCGCCGAGCCCATGCACGAGCAGGATCGCCGTGTCGGTATCGGCATCACCGCTGGGCGGCACGTCGAAGGTGTCGCAGCCTTCAATGACGCCGTTCAAGTCGCGGGTGATCGTCTCTTCCCATGCATCGATAGCGCACGCGACATAGGCCGTGTAGACCATGTCGGCCAAGAGATGCAGCGGCACAAACGCCACGGCGGCGATCAGCAGAATGCGCAGCCAGCGACGGCGTTTGGGGGCTTCGTCAACAGTCGTATCTGACATCGGTTCTACTTTGCGAGATCGCGCAGAGCCTCACTGTCTTCACGCATGATACTTCTAGCGACCTGCATTTGCCGCTCGTGCTCGGCAATCGGTCGAAAGTTCGCATCGTCGATTTCGACTTGGCTTCCTTCAACCAATCCCAATCGATCAGCAAGTTCCGTTGGAAGAACTAACGCCGGGTTGCCTTCGATGATTGTTACTTCTAGAACCATCATGAGTTATCCCTCGGTGTCATCGAAAGAGTATACCGCCCTACCGAGGCCAGCGGGCCCACACGCCGCTCTCCAGGCGCCGGCCCGTCGGAGTGGCCAGCCACAAGCGGCCGCTCGCCGGGGGTTGGCCGCAGTGGCCGACGACCGCGTCGGAGAGGTACGCCGACAGTTCCGCGGGGCCGACGCCGGGCGTGTGACACGTCGCCAGGAAGAACTGCGGGGCGCGGTCGACGAGCGTCGCGCAGAGTTCGAGCAGCACAGGCAGGTCGCGCCCGAGGCGCCACGCTTCGCCCTTGGGGCCGTGGCCGTAGGTTGGTGGGTCGAGGATCACCGCGTCGTAGCGCGAGCCGCGTTTCACTTCGCGCTGACAGTAACGCAGCACGTCCTCGACGATCCACCGCACCGGCGCGTCGGCGAGGCCCGAACGCTCGGCGTTTTGCTTGGCGAGTTCGACGGAAGGCTTTGACGCGTCGACGTGCGTCACCGCGGCGCCGGCGACCGCGGCGGCGAGCGTGCTCCCGCCGGTGTAGGCGAAGAGATTCAGCACCCTTGGTGGGTCGCTAGGCCGCAGAGCGGCGAGCCTTGCGGTTCGCTCCGCGATCCAGCGCCAGTTCACCAGTTGCTCAGGAAAGACGCCGATCTGCCCCGCGGGTGTGGGCGTTAGACCGAGCGTGAACTCCCGGTCACCGCCGAGCGGGACGCTGATTGCCGCATCGTTTGCCCACTTCTTCGGCTTGGGTGTCCAATCGCCGTCGGTCGCGCGGGCGCCGTCGTATCGCGCGATCGCGTCGCGCCACGCGGCGGGCGTTTGCTTGGCGCCGTCGATCGCGGCAGGGCAGGGGCGGTCGAGCAGCCATTCGCCAAAGCGCTCCAATCGCCGGCCGGCGCCGAAGTCCACCAGCTCGTAGTCGGGCCAGTCGCTCCCCGCCCTGTCACCCGCCGTGTTGTCGCTTGCGCTGTTCATCCTCCCGTCGCCACCTCGCCGGCGAAGCCCCATTGCGACACAAGACCCAGCTGCCACACGAGCACCGCGATCCCCAGCGGGACGAGGTACCAAGCGAAGACGGCGAGCCTGCCGCGTTTCACGAACTGTATCAGCAGCGCGAGCGCCGCCAGTCCGACGACGAACGAGACCACAAACCCCACCGCGAGCCGCGCGACAGGCGTGCCCGTTGTCCCCTCCTTAAGCACGTCGAGCATCTCCAGCACGCCGGCGCCGAGAATCGCGGGGATCGCCATCAAGAAGGCGAACGTCGAAGCGCTCTCGCGCGTCAGCCCGGCGCCGAGGCCCGCCGCGATCGTCGAACCACTCCGGCTGACGCCTGGCAGGATCGCAAACGACTGCGCCACGCCGATCGCGAGCGCTTGGCCCCAACTCATTTGCGGGTACTCGGTCGTTCCCGCCATACGGCGCGAGGCGGCGACGAGGATCATCGCGGTCACCGGCAGCATGAAGCCCACCAGCACGATGTTGTCGAGCACCTGTGTTTGCACCGTTTCGGGGAGCCCCTTCTTGATGCCGACGCCAACGATCGCTGCGGGGATCGTCGCCAAGATCAAGAGCGGGATCACTCGCCGATCCGTTCCGAGCATCCGCGCGATTTCGCGGCGGTAGTACACCAGCACGCTCGCCAGCGTCCCCATGTGCAGCGCGATGCTCACCTCCACCAAGTCCTTCGCCAGCGGATAACCGAGGGCGCCCAGCAGCGCGTTGCCGACCACCAAGTGGCCCGACGAACTCACCGGCAAGAACTCCGTGAGACCTTGGACGATGGCGAGCAGGAGGATTTCGGTCCAACCCATGCGGGAAAAGGGGAAAGCGGAAAGTTGAAAGGGGAACGACGCAAGCGGGGGGCGCCGATTAGGCGGGGCCGTATTATGCTCGGCTGCGAAGCTTTCCGCATTCCCCTTTCCACTTTCCCCCTTTCGCGACATTGTTTGCTTACGAAGACGGACTGCTTCTCACCGGGGCGCGCCTCTGGCTCGACGTTCGCCGTCGTCAGGCGCGGTCGTTTGTGTCGCATGCCCATGCCGACCATATGGCCCGGCACGAGCTGGCGCTCTGCACGCCCGAGACCGGCCGGCTGTACCAGGCCCGGATGGGGCGGCGGGCGGTTCGGGAGATGCGGCTGGGCGAGGCGATCGACTTCGGGCCGCTGCGGCTGACGGCATTGGGGGCGGGCCACTGCCTCGGGTCGGCGATGCTGCTGGCGGACGACGGCGAGCGGTCGCTGCTCTACACGGGCGACTTCAAGCTCGGCGAGTCGGCCACGGCCGCCCCCTGCGAGCCCCGCCACGCCGACTGGCTGGTGATGGAGTCGACCTTCGGCCGGCCCGACTACCGCCTGCCGCCACGCAGCGTGGTCATCCAGCAACTGCTCGAAACGGTCCACGGCGCCTTCGCCGACGGGCGCACTCCCGTCATCCACGCTTACGCCCTCGGCAAGAGCCAAGAGGTCACTAAGCTGCTCACCCAGCACGGCGTCCCCGTGATGCAGCACCCGGTGGTCTGGAAGATGAGCCGCGTCTACGAGGCCTGTGGCGTGACGCTAGCAACCGGCGACGCCGACGTGACCTGCTACGAGGTCCGCAACGGCGCCCGGCCGCTCGCCGGCCACGCCGTGGTCACGCTGCCTCAAGGGATGAAGGCTTACCGATTGCCGGGACTCGGGGCGGTCACGTCGATCGCCGTCACGGGCTGGGCCGCGGCGCCGAACGCCCCTTATCGCCTGAACGTGGACCACGCCCTCCCGCTCTCAGACCACGCCGACTTCGACCAACTGATCGAATTCGTCGAACGCGTCGAACCCTCGCGCGTGCTCTGCACGCACGGGCCGCGGTCGTTTGTCGACGAGCTGCGCACCCGCGGTTGGAACGCCGAACCGCTGGCGCCCGAACCGCAGAAGCGGCTCTTCTGAGCTGTCGCTGCTGGCAGCGTTGGGGCGTTGCTAGCAGCGCCCGGGCAAGCTTTGCCGGATGCGCCACGACGGGCTAGCAAACGGCGTGAAGCGGTTGCCGGTTTTGCTAGTCGCCCGGGTTGTGTGCTTCCGAACCTACAGGCGGACGACCGCGCCATTATGTCGGTGGAACTGCTGCATCCGCAGTAGCCCCATCGATTGAAAGCCCGCCGTTCGCCGCTTGGCAAGGACGCCGGCGGACCGCGTCGCAACTCCGAGCTGTCTGGCATGGAAGCCGCGAATCCGAAGCGAGCAACCCTCCGTCTAGCCGCCGCCTTGGGCGGCGTGCTGATGACGCTGGCGTTCGGCGTCGCGACGGTGGTCGTGCTCGCCCAGCGGTACGGCGGCGCGCCGGTAGTCGCAGTCAGCGAAGCGCCGATCGACGTCTCCGCCGAGCCGATCGCGTCGTACCACCTGCCGGAGGGCGCCGTCTCGCCGCTTGGCGACGACGATCTCGCAACGGCGATGGCCACGCCGCCTTCGTTCGAGCCGCCGGCTTACGAACCCGTCACCCCGCCGACGGTCCCGGTGACGACGCCCGTCGCCGCCCGAACGGCCGACTACCCGATAACGGCCCCTTTCCCAACGACCAACGTCGAAGGGGGCGCCACCATGATCTACAACCCGGCGGCGTTCGGCCCTCCCGAGGACGACTCGATCCCCGGCTTGCCGACAATGCAACCCCCGCCGCGCGTGGCGGCGCGCGCCGCCGGAGGCCCTGCTTTCCCGAAGACGCTGGACCCCAACCCGGGCCACTGGGAAGGGCCTCCGAGCTTCAAGTCCACCACGGCGTCAACCTCGATCGAAGCCGCGGCGCCGCCGTCGGGTGGCGCCGAGACGTCGGCGATCAATGAACCGGCAAAGCCCGTCTTGAAGGCCATCGTGCCCGACACAACGCCGCGCGAGCTCCTCGAACTCGCAACGGCCGACAACGAGGCGTTGCTTAGCTACACCGCGTCCACCAAAGACCTCAGCCGCCGACTCGAGCCCGAGGTGCAGGCCGGCTTCGAGCTCGGCAAGAGCGGCGCCGTCTATGCGGCCCGCGCGAAGTTCATCGAGGTGCTCCGCAAGGTCGCGCTCGCGAAAGACGCCACCGAAGGCTCGACGCGGTGCGCGACGGTCCTCGCCGAGGGCTTGCGCAAGCTCGACGAGGCCGACGACTTCGTCCCCAAGGGGACCGCGCTCGAGGCCGAACTCGACGTCGCCGCGATCGCCAGTTCGCACGGCGTGCGGCTCACGAACGAAGCGGGCCCCGTCGCGCCGCACGAGGCGATCGCCCAGTACTCGCAGCACGCCGCGGTGTGCCTCGCCGAAGCGGTCGCCGACGAGCCCGCTGGTTCGATGGCGTTGTATGGCCTCGGCAAGTCGTACGCCCGGCTCGAGGCCCAGGGCGGCGACGCGACCGCCGGCCGCAAGAGCCTCGTGATGTACCGCGCCGCGGTGGATGCCCACTCGCAAAACTTCCTGGCGGCGAACGAGCTCGGCGTGCGGCTCGCACAAGACGGGCGCTACGAACAAGCAAGCCGTGTGCTGCAGGCCGCCGCGTCGCAGCCGGGCGCGATCGCCACGGTGCACGCCAACCTCGCCGCGATCGAAGACAAGCTCGGCCGCGAACAAGCCGCCGTCGCCGCCAAGCAGGAGAGTGAGAAGCTCGCGCAACGCGAACGCGCGGCGGGCGAAGTGTCGCGTCGCCACGGCGTCGAGTGGGTCGATCCGAACGCCTTCCGACAATCGCCACCCGCGGGTCGGGCGCCGAGCGTCGCGGCGGCGACGCCCGCCGCCGCTCCCGTTGGATCGTCCAACACCCGGCAGGTCTACGCCCCCGCGTCGCAGCAGGCCCCGGCGCCGCAACAAGCCCCGGCGCCGCAGCGGGCCCAACCGAGCGGGTGGCGGGGCTTCGTCGAGCGCGCCAAACGGGCGACGGGCTGGTCGAAAGAACCGGCCTTCCAGCCGCAGCCCACCGCGCCGCCCGCCGTCGCATCGCAGCCACGCGTCTACCGCTAACCGAGGCCTTTGGTCTGACGATGACCCTTCGACTCTCCACGACGAAGCCCGCGATCGCCCTGCTCGGCTTGCTTAGCCTGGCAGTGAGCGCGCTCGCGGCGCCGCCGGCGATGCTCGTCGATCCGATGCCCTGCGCGACCCAACCCTGCGCGACGCAGCCCTGCGTCGAGCAGGACGGCCCCGGCAGTTGCGTCGCGGGCCCGTGCGCGAACCCCGCCGCGCCGCACGCCATCTGGGGCGTCGATGGCACAACGGCGTGCAACGGCTGTGACGGTGGCGGCGAGGTTGGCTGGGACTCGCGCGGCGCCATTGACTGGCAACGCTACGCCCAAGGCGAATACGTCGGCCACGCCCGTACGGCGCACGTCCCCGAGTACCGGCTACGCGTCGACGACTCGTTGACGCTCCGCTTCATGCGCAGCCGTCAGGTCCTGTCGAAGCCTTACGAACTCGAAGTCGGCGACCGCGTCCGCGTCGAGTCCTTGACGGCGGGCGTGTCGGCATCGGCTAGCGCCGAGACGGCCGGCGCCACGTCGCAAGACAGCCTCAGCCGCGAGGTCGTCGTCCAGCCCGACGGGATGATCACGCTGCCGCTGGTGGGTCGCGTCCCCGCGGCGGGTCGCGGCATTGTCGCTCTGCAAGAAGACCTCGAAGAGCGATTCAAGAAATACTACAACGTCCCCGCGATCACCGTCACGCCGATCCAGGTCAACACGAAGCTCGAGGACTTGCTCGAGACCGTCGACGGCAGAGGCGGCATCATCGGCGGGCGGCAGATCACGCAGACGATCACGCCGTCAGGAACGATCCAACTGCCGTCGATCGACGGCGTCTACCTGCAAGGTCTGACGCTAGAAGAGGCGTCGCGCGAGATCGACGCCCGCTACGCCTCGGTCATCCCCGGCGTGACGGTCACCGTGGCGCTCGAGAAACGCGCGCCGCGATTCATCTACGTGCTCGGCGAAGTCGGACAGCCCGGTCAGTTCGAGCTAAAAGGCCCGACGACTGTCATGCAAGCGATCGCGTTAGCCGGCAGCTGGACCAATGGCTCGAACCTGCGTCAGGTCGTCGTCTTCCGCCGCGGCGACGACTGGCGTCTGATGGCGACGATGGTCGACGTCCGCGGCGCGTTGTACGGTAAGCGGCCTGTCCCCGCCGACGAGATCTGGCTGAACGACTCCGACATCGTGCTCGTGCCGAAGTCGCCGATCGAGGTGCTCGACGATTTCATCGAGCAGGTCTTCACCCGCGGCGTTTACGCGGCGGTCCCCGTCGAGGTCTTGTGGGGGCAGGGGTTCGGGTCGGTGAGCTCGATCATTACGACACGGTGAGGTTGAACGCTTGCCGTGAGGTTCTCCGAGGGCTACCGCCCACGGCTAGGACGCCTTCGAGTCGCGAACCCTTCGTTTGATTCTTAGCCGGTGGCGGCAGCCCCCGGCTAAGAATCAAACCAACTCACTCTGCCGAAACCTCCCCGCGCACCCAAACCTCGTACGCTTCCGACGCCTGGTCTATCGGCGTCGCGATGATCTCGGGCGTCTGGTACGGATGCATCTCCTGCACCAGCGCCATCAAGTCGTGCCAACGCTCGACGGTCGTCTTCGCCGTGCAGAGCCACTCCTCGCTCGTTTCCACGGCGCCCTGCCAGCGATAGACACTGGTGATCGGCCCCGACACCTGCACACAAGCCGCGAGCCGTTTTTCAACAAGCGCCGAGGCGATCGCGTCGGCGGTCGCCCGATCGGGCGTCGTGGTCGTCGCCAACAGCATGGCGGAACTCCTGCGGTGTCGCATTCAACGATCAGC
This sequence comes from Botrimarina mediterranea, assembly GCF_007753265.1. NCBI lineage: Bacteria > Pseudomonadati > Planctomycetota > Planctomycetia > Pirellulales > Lacipirellulaceae > Botrimarina > Botrimarina mediterranea. The sequence goes on along the minus strand of NZ_CP036349.1, from coordinate 550,006 downwards.
ATCCAACTCACGGATTGTACCGCAAAGCTGACCGCTGAAAGCTGACCGCGATCTACAGCGCGTCCACGTCGAGTTCGCCGGGGCCGATCGGAGTGAGCGAGCCGCGTTCTGAGAGGCGCGCCGAGGCGAGTTGTGCGTTCTGCTCGAGGGTCTGGTCTAGCAACCGCCGCGCGTTGTCGACCTGGGCGAGCAACGCCGCCTTGTGGCTATTGATGGCTTGTCGCTCGCGTTCGACCGCGGCAAAGTCGGCTTGCCACTTCGCCAGCTCTTGTTCGCGATAAGCGGTCAGCTCCTTGGCGCCGGCGAGGGCCGTGTTGAGCTTGGCGATGTCCGACTCCAACGACAGCCGGCGCGACACCAGCTCGGCCCGCTGGGCTTCGAGGTTGTTGAGGATGAGGGCGTAGTCGCGCATCCGGCGGCGATAGATCTTCGCGACGCCGCGCTCTTCGGCCTCGTCGGGCGGGACAATGTTGCCGTCGGCGTCGATCGAAACGAGGCGCGCCTCGGGGTCGTCTGGCTGGGCCGGGGTTCCATCGCGCAGGTACTCCTCGACCACTTGCTCGGGGAGTAAGCGGCGGAGGGTCTCCTCGTCCATGCCGGCGAACAGGTCGCGGTCGTCGGCGGGCATTGATCGGTAGACGATCCAGGGGGCGTTGCGTTGCGAGCTCTTGATGAGGCGGTCGGTCGCGTAGGGGTCGGTCGCCAAGTGATCGAGTGGCTCTAACACCGCTGTGCGTGCTGCCGGCTCGACCGAATCGATGCGGAATTCGCCGAGGTATTGGTTCGTGGACTGGCCGTCGGTTCCCTCGAGTGGACCGGCCTCGAAGACGTAGACGATCGAATCCGGCTCGAGTTCGAGCGGCGTCCGCTCCGCGGGCTCGGCCGCGGCCTCTTCACCTTCGATCGGCGGCTCTTCTCCTTCGATGGCTTCACCTTCGGCCGCCGCGCCGGCGGGACGCTTCTCGTTGAAGCCCACTTCGACGGCGCCGGTCTCGGGGTTCGGCGCGCCCAGCGGAATCACGTTCCGCCACACGCGGCCACGTGATCGGTTCTGCATCCGCAGCACGTGCTCTTGCTGCACGACACCGGGGAACGACTCGGCATCCTGCGCAGCGAGGATCTCTCGCGCCGCGAGCTGATTCACGAGTTGCGGGTCCTGCGTGCCGCGCTTCATCGCGTCGTTGAGGACAACTTGCTGCTCGAGATTCACCTCGGCTTCGGCGAGCTGCTTCTGATACTGCAGTCGCGTGTCGAGCGACCGGGCAGCCAGAATCGCGTAGCCAACGGCTGCGAAGTAGAAGGCGACCAGCACGAGCACGTGGGCCCAGTGCCAGTACTTCGAGGCGAAGAACGCCCCCACCAGGACGAACAGCGTGACGACGCCGAGCAGGATAGTAACGATCAAGGCGGGGCGTTCCGTTCCGGGTGGGGCTTAGGGTCGCAACGGACCACTAGCCCACGTCAGCCACAGCCCGGCGGAAAGGCCGTCTGCGGGTTTTGGGAAAGACAGTGAACCAAGACCGATCGTAAACACGCCGGCCTTGCCGGTCAACGAATCGCCAGCAGGGCGTTAAAGAACGTAAGTCCCCCCGCGGCAAGTACTTGCCTCTACCGAGGGGCTTTGCCCCTGGTTCTGGCGCACCGGTCCTGAATCGGGTCGGAACGATTACTCCGTTTTCCGGGGCGAACCAAGGGCTTCGACCAACCGCCGCAGGTCCTCCGCCGAATGTCGAGCCGACACCGACACCCGCAGCAGCGACTCGCCCACTGGGACCGATGGGGGCCGGATCGCGGGGACGTAGAAGCCCCGCTCGGCGAGTTGGGAAGAGAGCGCAAGGGCGACCTCTGCTTCACCGGCGTGGATCGGCACGATCTGACTCACCGAGGCGCCGGTGCTCCAGCCGGCGGCGTGCAGCAGCTCGCGGAGCAATGCGGCGTTGCGGTGGACCGCTTCGCGGCGTTCTGGCTCGGCCTGGACGATCTCGAGGGCCGCGATCGACGCTGCCGCGACGGCCGGGGGGCTCGCGGTGGAAAACACGTAGGGCCGGGCCCGGTTGTAAAGCCAGTCAATCAGCGCGCCGCTGCCGCTAACAAAGCCGCCTGCCGAGCCGAGGGCCTTGCTGAGCGTCCCCACGTGGACCGCTACCTGCCCCGGCAGCCGCGGCGATTGAACGGCGGCGTGCTCGATCGAACCCCTCCCGTGGGGGCCCCAGACGCCCGTGGCGTGGGCCTCGTCCACCAGGAGCATCGCGTCGTGCCGCTCGGCTAGCTCGCCTAACTCCGCCAACGGGGCGAAGTCACCGTCCATGCTGAACAGGCCGTCGGTCACGATCAGCCGGCGGCGGGATTGGCCCGAATCCCGCTTCAGCATCATTTCCAGCACAGCGACGTCGTTGTGCGGGTAAACCCGCCGCTCGGCCCGCGTTAGCCTGCAGCCATCAATCAGGCTAGCGTGGTTTTTAGCGTCGGCGTAGACCACGTCCCCCTCATCGACGAGGGCGGGCACAACGCCGGCGTTGGCTGCGAATCCGCTGGGGAAGACGATGGCAGCCTCGGCCCTTTCAAAGGCCGCCAGACGCCTTTCTAGCTCGTCGTGGAGCGAACTGCGTCCCGAGACCACCGGACTCGCCCCGGCCCCCCAAGGGCCCTTTTTGGACGCCTCAGCAGCCGCCAGCGCGAGCCGCGGGTCCCCGGCGATGCCCAGGTAGTCGTTCGACCCAAAGTCGATCGCCCCCGCCGGCAGCCCCGATCCAACCCGCCGCTCCCGGCGCAGCCCCTCCTGGGTGAGCCCGTCGAGGGCTTCCGACAACCAGTCCAGTGAGCTCATTGCAGGAACCGCCAAGTCGCCAAGAGCGCCAAGGATCGCCAAGAACCATCAATTAGACAGGATTTACAGGATCAACGGGATGAGCGACAGCATCCCGCCAATCCTGTTCATCCTGTCTAATGCCCCCTGGCGACCCTAGGCGCTCTTGGCGTCTTGGCGGTTCCAAATTGGCAGTAGACCTTCCAAACTCAACGATTCGGCTGCCGTAAACCACTGCGGCGTCTCGCTTTACTCGCTGTCTCAACCTGCGGCGGCGGGCATTGGGAACTTGTCCCCCGTGGGGGGCGTCCCAGCTGACGACGCCGCTCTCTCCTTCGCTGTGCGGAGCGTCGTGACCGATCCACCCCCTTCCGACGAATCGCCCAAGGACGACGATTCCGACCGCGAGAACGACGGCTTGTCGAGCGTATCGATCCCCCTGTCGCACGCCCTCGGCGCGGCCTTCGCCGGCGCCATCGGGGAGGGTGCGACGTCCGACCAAGACGTCGCGAAGCCGCTCGACGCCGAGCAGGTGATCGACGACCGCCTCATCGACCGGACGCTCTCGGGCCAGTCTTCCGCTTACGGCGAGCTGGTCGCTCGCTACCAAGACCGGTTGCGGGGCTCGCTGCTGCGGCTGACGGGCTCGGCCGAAGAGGCCGAAGACGTCGCCCAAGAGGCCTTCGTCCAGGCGTACCTCAAGCTGTCGAGCTTCCAACGCTCCAGCCGGTTCTACACCTGGATCTACCGCATCGCGTTCAACCAAGCGATCAGCAAGAGCCGCAAACGGCGACCGCGGGTGTCGTTGAACGTGGTGCAAGAGTCGGGCGGCGTTGAGCCCGTCGCCGAAGCCGATGGCCCGACCGAACCGGCCGTCCAAGTCGAGCGCGCCGAGCTGCTGCACGCCGCGATCGCCGAGCTCGAAGAGGACCACCGCCAGGTGATTGTCCTCCGTGAGTTCGAGGACATGGACTACCAGCAGATCGCCGAAGTGATCGGCGCCCCCATCGGCACCGTCAGGAGCCGGCTGTTCCGAGCACGAGCGCAGTTGCGCGATCGCCTCGCGTCGCTGCTGGGCGAGGATTGAATGAGCGAGACAGCGACAACGTGATTCACCGGCGGCTAGCGGCGGGAACCAATTTTCAACCAACTGCGACCAATGCCCTAGGAACAAAGAGAGCTCGCCACGAGCGATTCGTGGCACGGATTAGCAACTCTCATGGAACCCGATCGGGAAGCGACCGATGAGCACCCCTCCCAATAGCACGACACTCCCCGAAGAGCTGGGCGAACGGATCAGCGCCTACCTCGACGGCGAGCTCTCGCAGCGTGAGGCGGCCGACGTCGAGCGGCTGCTGGCGAGCGACCCCGCTGCGCGGCGGTTCGCCGACGATTTGCGTTCGCTGGGTCAGCTCTGCCATGCGGCGCCGGCGCCGACGTTCACCCGCGACCTTTCGTCGAGCGTCGTGGCGGAGGCGCTGCGTCGTCAGGCGACGGGTCAAGCTAATAACGACGAGGACCTCGCCGAGCCGGAGAGTTACTACGGCCTGCCGCTCGGCAAGGGCTCGCGCGGCTGGGTGTGGGCCGTCGTGGCGGCGGCGGCGGCGGTGATGATCGGTTTCTTCGGGCGTCCTGAGGCGCCGCAGGGCCGCGCGCAGATCGCCCAGCAGAACGCCGCGGTTCGCTCGCAGCAGCTCGCCTCGTACCTCAACGCGATGAAGCAAGCGTCGCCCGGCATGCAGGTGGTCAACTATCAAGCGACGCCCGAGCGATTGCGGCAACTGCGTCAGCGGCTGGCGTTCCAGCAGCCGCAGCGTACGCAGCTCCCCGGCGCACTGATGGCCGTCAGCGAGCCCGCCAATAACGCCGACGCCGAGGATCAACTCGTTTACGTCGAAGGCGAACAGGCCGAACTCGACCGCCTCCTCAGCGAACTGGACGATGGCGAGGAGGGCTCTCTCGTGACGGTCGCTCCAAACCAGTCGGCATCCGGCCAAACCGCCAAGCCCAAGACCGTGCCGCAAGCCGTCCCCCAGCCGGCGCCGAACGTCCGCGCCGTGCCGCTGCGGGTGAAGCTCACGCCCGAGCAGATCGCGGCGCTGCTCCAGCAACAGCAACTCCGTCAGCAACAGCACCCCGGCGCCACGCAGCGACGCTTTGTGATCCTGCGGATTCAGCTAAAGCCAGCGCCGTAAGACGCAGCCCTGACTAAAGTCGGCGAGCCGGCGACGTCACTCGGTAGGCAGTGTCTTTACTGCTATCTTGCCAAGTAGACCGCCACGGGGTGCAACGACTCGACGCTCTCGCAGATTACCCGGGCGATGATCAGCAGAGGGACGGCGAGGAACATGCCCACCACGCCCCACAGCCAGCCGCCCAACAGCGCGGCCAGCAGGATCACGACGGGGTTGAGGTCGATCGAACGGCCCAGCAGCATCGGGGTCACCAGGTTCGCTTCGATGGCGTTCGCCACCAGGTAGATCAGGGGCGCCAAGAGAGCGTGCGGCAGGCTCTCAAACGTCGCGATCCCCGTGACCGCCATCAGCGCTGTGCCGATCGCGAGTCCGGCGAATGGCAAGTAGTTCAGCAGCGCGGCGATGACGCCCCAGAGCAGGGGGTTGGGGAAGTCGATCACCCACAGGCCGAGGCCGATCGCCACGCCGAGGCCGGCGTTCACTAGAGTGATCGCACCGAGGTAGCGGCCGATCCGGGCCTCGATCTCGCGCACGGTGGCGACGACTTCGCGTTTGCCGCGGAAGGTCGGCGCAAGCGTGACCGTCTTCTCAAGGAAGCGATCGCCCGACACTAGGAGGAAGTACCACAGCGCGAGCGTGATCGTGACGCCCGCGACGTACTCGCCGGTAGTGTTGAGCATCTCGCCGCTTAGGGCGGGCTGTTCTAGACGCACGGGAAGAGGATCACGCTCGCCGGGCGACTTGGTGATCTCGTCCATCTCGACGCCGGCGCTTTGCAAGTCTTTCAGCGGCTTGAGGTAGCCCTGCAACCGGTCGGTGACCGAGTCGAGCGTCATCGGCACTTGGGCGAGCACGGCTTGCGCAGGGGCGCGGAGCGTCGTCACCGCCACAACGCCGGCGCCGAGCAGCAGGGCGAACAGCACCGACGCGCCGACCACGTTCGGCACGCCGTAGCTCCGCAGCGCCGTCACCGCCGGCCGCATCACGAGGCTCAGCACCACGGCCATCGTCAGTGGCAGCAGCACCGGACGGGCGAAGTACATCGCCGTCAGCACCGCCAAAGCTGTCAACACCACAAGGCACACCATTACTGTGTAGGAGCGTGTCATCGCCTTTTCCGACAGGCTCGCCGAGACGCCGTCGATCCGCGTCAGGTCCGCAAGACGCTCCGCGGCGGGGGCGACAGAGGGGCTTACGGTCATGATCCAGAATCTCCCGATGGCGAAGTGCAACGCCAGCGAACAAGCTGGACGCTCCGCCATCAGCAAGTCGCGTACCCACCGCTGCGAGAACGGGATCACCCTGGCGGAAAGGGCAAGTTAGTCTGGTAGGGAAGACTCGCGGAATCACGCCTGTCCGAATACTGGAGTGACCGACTTCGGTCGAGCTCTTTGCTTCTTAATGGTTCTCTTTAGCTCCGCGAGGCCGTCGCTGGCGCCCGCGCTAACGCTGGCTCGACGGCGACCAGTGCGAGCGATGCGCGTTCAGCGCTGACGCTGTGAGCCAAAGGTCGCCCTCGGTTTCTGCGGGTTTATCGATTGGCGCGGCAGTTGCCCCAGGTGGGTTGCGTCGAAGCGAACGCCCTCTCGTCCAGAAGCGCGTCGCTCACCGATCGTCGATTAAGACTCACAATTCATTGGGGATGCAAGGATCATGGTCACCGAGCAAGAAATTCAAGGCGGTTGGAACCAACTTAAAGGCGAAGCCAAGAAGAAGTGGGGCCAGCTCTCCGAAGACGAACTGCTGCAGTTCGAAGGCTCGACCGACCAGTTCATCGGCTTGCTGCAGCGCAAGACGGGCGAGGCCAAAGAGTCCGTCCAGAACTGGGTGAAAGAGATGAACGACCAAGCCGGGCCGATGTTCGATCGCGCTAGGCAGACCGCGTCGCAGTACGCCGAGTCGATCGGCCACGCCGCCAGCGACGGCGTCGAACGGGTCCGCGACAACATCGCCGCCGGTCAGACCGAAGCGGTGCGGATGGTCCGCCGTCGCCCCGCCGAGTCGGTCGCGATTGCCTTCGGCGCCGGCCTCATTGCGGGCGTCATCGTCGCGCTGACGACGCGATCGCGCTGAGTGAACCGCGTCGCCCCCTGCTCAAATTCTCCTAGGAGCTAGAACGATGGACGCTCAGAAAGAAGCGTGCGACACGTACACCGCCTGTGCAAACACCGCGCAGGAGTGGATCGAAGAGGCGCCGCTGGCCAGCGTCTGTGTTGGCTTGGCGGCAGGTCTGGCGACGGGCCTTTTGGTCGGTACCGCCATGAGCCGGCATGAGAGCGGCTACACCAAACACCGCCGAGAGACGGGCAACCTCGCCACGCGGCTCGGCTCCCAGTTCCTCAACTCGATGGAGGAGGCGGCCAAGTCGGGTTACAGCGCCTTGCAAACCCAGTTTGGAGGCCATTGATGGATGGCTCGCACCGACCTTCACGGCTGCCGCCCGAGGCGCCGCTGACGAATGGACGTCACGACCCGGATCAGATTCGGCAAGCGATGAAGGAGCTCCGTCGGGAGATCCATCGCGACGCGCAGGCTACCAGTGAAGACGCTCATCGTCTCGTGGATTGGAAATCGCATGTGCAATCGCATCCCTTTCTTTCGGTTGGCTTGGCGGCGGCGGCGGGCTTCCTGCTCGCCCCCACCGCCAAGCGTGTCGTCCAACTCAGCGACCGTCAGGTCAGGAAGCTCGCGAAGAATGAGAATATACAACTGAAGGTGGACCAGCCCGACGCTCAGTCGGCTGGCCTCATGTCGAGCGTGATGCTGGCAGTCGGCGCCTTCGCGGGTCGGGCTCTCTTGAGCCACGCCGCGGCAAGGATCGAGTCGGCGTTACTCAATCAACAGAAATCAAACGACCAGAAATCAAACGGCCGGGCCCCTGATCAAAGGGCCGGACGGCTTCAACCAGATACTTCCCTTTATGAGCCCCGTGATCCCGACGAGCCCCGCTTCTTCTGAAACCCGGCCAACCCGTGAGTCCACTGGACCAAGTGGCGGCCTGCATCCCCTTCAAGGGAAAGCGGTGGAGTTCGTTCGTAGCAACTTGCAAGAGCGCCCCCTCGTAACCCTAGGCGTCGCGGCGGCGGTCGGACTCCTCATCGGGCGATTGGTGAAACGATGATACGTCACCCAGCAGAGAATTCGAGTTCGCTCCAGCAAGACGTGAGCCGTCTGTGGACGCATCTGGTGGACCTTGGGGCGCTGCAATGCCGGCTGTTCGCCGTCGAGTTCCGCCGCAGTTCGGCCTCGCTACAGAAGGCCGTCCTGCTGACGATAACCGGCGGGGTGCTGCTAATGGCGGCGGTTCCGCTGTTGCTCGCCGCCGGCGCGTTGCAACTCAGCGCTAGCGCTGAGCTGCCGCTCGCCGCGTCGCTGGCGATTGTCGCGGTCATCGCGATGGTCCTGATGAGCGTCGCGATGATTGCCGGCTATCGCATCGCCCGTCGTTCGGCCAAAGCGCTCATCAGCCCGGTCCGTGACTTAGAACTCAACCTGCGTTCGCTCGCCGGCGAGCCCGCTTCCACTGTCCGCACAAGTGCTTCCTCCAGTGACCCCTATCCTAACGGAGCTGAATAATGGGCAACGCCGCAACGCAATCCATTCCGCAACAAACCTCTGACGCAGCTAGAAGCAGCCACGTTGTCAATCAAGACGAGACGTGCGAAGCCTTGCCGGACCTCGTCACGTACGTCACGACTTACGCGCGCCAGAATCCCGACGTCGCCGCGATGTGGTGCTTCGGCGTGGGCTTCGTCCTCGGGTGGAAGTTGAAGCCCTGGTGATCGCAGGCGTTCACGGTTGAACAAGCAGAACTTGGAGAGCCGGGAGCGATAGCACCCGGAGTTGAAGTGGGTCAACATGCTTGAAAGCGTTGATCGCACACAACTCCTGGCGCAAACGCTTCCGGCTCTCTTCTTGTTTTATGGCTGCTCAAGCGGCGCGACGAACTTGTACGTCCCGCCCGACAGCCGTGCTAAGAACTTCATCATCCCTTCGGTCTGCCGGGTGTAGAACGAGATTGTGTGGATCGGAACTTGGTCGCGACCGGGGCGGTTCTCCTTGCGGATGGTCTCGATTACCAGCGGCTCGAAGCGGCCGTCGGAGAGAAAGAAAACGGCGCTGGGCTCAAGCGACAACGCGTAGAGCAACGCCGGCAGCGGATTGGTGCCCCCTTCGGGCTCCAGCGCGTACAGCCACTGCGCCGTCTTGTCGAGGTTTCGCTTGTTCGCCTTGATGGGCTCGAGGTCGTCCATCGGGTAGGCGCCATCGCTGAACAGCACGATCAGGTACTTCTGGCTGGGCTGAAGTGCTCGGAGCGATCGCATGAGTTCTTGCTTGGCGTGTTCGAACTTGCCCTGCTCGATCATGCTCGTTGAGCAGTCGATGACGTAGACGAACGATCGTCCGCCCGACCCCACGCCGAAGAACTCGGCCTGGGGGGCGCCGGGAACCGATGACGACAACGAGCCGGAGTCGTTCGCCGAGACCTCTCCGGGCGAAGCGCCGCTGGGCAGCAGGCCGACGTCAATGCGAGGCGCCTCGACAGGCGATTCTTCGAGGAGTTCGCTCAGCTCTAGGGCAGCGGGCGTTTCGAGTTCGGACTCGAGTTGGACCGATGGCACGCCTTCGAGGCTCTCTTCGGCGTCGAGGCCGTCGTCGAAACTCGCCAAGAGCGTCAGCGGCCCGTCGCCTTGTCCCGCGCTGGTAAGCAACGCCAAAAGCAGCAACAGCGCCAAGTGGCACAGCACCGAGAACAGCACCGCGGGCCCGCGGTCGGCGTTGTTCGGTTTGTCGGCGGCGTGATTATCGAAGACTGCAAACACGGGCGGTTCCGGGCGCCATCCAATGCGATGCGAAGTAAGCCTTGATTGGAGCGATTCAAGTAGAGCAACTTCCGCGCCGCGACACTCACACCGCTACCCCGCCGTGATTGCACACGACGAACCCCTTCCGACTCGTCTATCCCAAACCAGGTCGTGTACGATCCTGCACAGCGAATGTCGCAAGCTGCGACACCTTAACGAGCCATCGGCGCTAGCCGCGGGTGGCGTCACGAGCGAGTTACCACAACGATCGCCGGCTCGCCCTCTGTTTAGAGGCGACGCGACATCGGGGCTGCTGGCCGGTATTCTTAATAGGACGCCCTTCCCTGCCCTACGCCCGTATGCCGATGCTCGCTACATCGATCTTGTCGCTCGTGCTGCTCGCCCTGGCGGGCGTGCTACTCGACTCGCATCGGCGCGAGTGGGCGGTCGCGCGGGTTGAGAGGCAGCGCGGTGACGACGCCTCGCCCCAGTGGCGCTTCGCTCGGCGGCGTGTGGTGCGTCGCAACTCGGCCACGGTCGCGATCGCCGTTGTTGGGGTGCTTGTCGCCCTCTGGCCGGTGACGCCGCGGGAGCCCTTTTGGGTGGCGGCCTACATGGCCGTGCTGGTTTCACTTGCCGGGCTGATCTTCCTGCTGGGGGTCGGCGACGCTTGGGCCTCGAGCCGGTATTACCGGGCCGAAGGCCGTCGACGGCTCGCCGACGAGACCCGGTCGCTGGCCCAGCTCGTCGAGTCTCAACGGAAGGCCCAACCGAAGGCACAGTACAAGGTGTCTAGCGACACGGAGGGGAAAGGTCGCTGATGGACCCTCTGCGTTTTGCCATTGTCGCCGTGCCGCTCGCGGCCTACCTGATCCTACTGGGGCTGGTGAACCTCCGCCGGCGGCCGACGTTGGCGACCGGCGGCGGCGACCTCGGGGCTTTGGGCGTCGCTCTCGGGGGGTTGGCGTTCGTTGGCCCGATCGCCCTGTTCCGCCCCGACGCGGCCACGGTCGAGCTAGGGAACTACGTCTGGCTCTTCCTGGCGGCGTTCTACCTGCTTTGGGTGACCCTGACGGCGATGCTCTGCCGGCCGCGGTTGGTGGTCTACAACCTGTCCGCCGAAGAGCTACGGCCCGTCCTCTCCGAGGCGGTCCGTAGCCTCGACAGCGCCGGCCGCTGGGCGGGAGACAACCTGACGCTGCCGACGATCGGCGTGCATGGCTATGTCGAGCCGTTCGCTTGGATGCGGAACACGAGCTTCATCGCCGGCGGCGGCCGGCAAGACCTGGCGGGCTGGCGTCGCCTCAATCGTGTCGTTGAGAGGGCCCTACGTGGCGTTGTGACGCGTCCTAACCCGCGGGGGTGGTTATTGCTGGGCGCGGGCGTTGCGATCCTTGCCGCGGCCGTTGTGGGCCTTGTGGGCGATGCGACAAGGGTCACCACGGCGTGGGGGCAGGTGTTTGCGTTCTAGAACTCCGCTAGCTGAGCTACCTGGGCGGCGCGGCTTAAAGCGCTATGGATCTCGGCGCCTCTCTTTTTGAGCCGCGCCCGTCAGGAAGCGGAGTCGCAGCGCTCCCCGACTCCCCCCAGTCGGCGCCCCTTGACAGCGCGCCGGCGTTGGCGGCGCATCCCCCCGGGTTGACGCCCCTAAAAAACTTGACTTCACAGTTGCGGCAGTGATAATCGCTCGACCTCACAGCTGGTGGGATTCGCCATAGAGCGGCTCCCCGAAGGCCGATGAGGTCTACTCGCGACAATTGGCCCGTAGGCGACCAAGCCCGGGCCGAACCGTCGCGGGAAGCCCGTCCCTTGGTATTTACCGCCGCAGGTGCGGGCGTTTTTTGCCGCAGTAGATTCGACTCTTACGGAACAGCGACGACTCCCAGCGGATAGTCCCCGGTATTGAACGCTCGCGACCGCCCGAGATTGGGAACCTTTTCGGGGAAGGCAGCGTAGCGGCGAGTTGAAAAGGAGTTTTGGCGATCGACGCATGGATGTGTCACTGCGAGGCGGAAAAAAGCCGTCAGAGGCGTAATAGTCGCGCCCCGGCGATTGCTTGACACATAGGACACCCCCCCGGCGGCCTGACAGGCGGCCCGTCCGGCGGTTGTCCGCTACTGAAAAGGAGCCCCCATGCCCGACCCCACCCTCAGCAACGTCTTCGAGGCGATCCTCAAGTACGGCCATGACGAGGACTTTGTCCCCCGCGCCCACGACGAGGAGTTCGTTCCGACGGCGGCGCCGGCCGGATCGCCCGAGAAGCTCGAGATCCTCGCCGAGCGTGTCCGCAGCGGCTTCCCGCTGTGGCACGAGGCCGACCGCGTTGATTACAGCGGCCTGACGGGCGCTGTGCGTCCGCGTGACTGATCGCGAATAATAATTTAGAGAAAGCCCTCCCGACGGGCCGTCCACTTGGACGGCCCGTCGCTTCTTTTGCCCCTCGCTTTTATCGGGGCTGCGACGGGCTAGGCTGTAGGGAGCGACTTCCGACGCCCTTCTTCGCACCGGCCTCCCCCGTGACGCTCTTCCGCCGCCCAGCCGCCCTCGTAGCGACCGCCCTCTGGCTGGTCGCCCTCGCCGCCCCCGCGGACGACGCTCCCCAGCCGGCCGCTAGCGGGGCCGCCGCGGAGTCAACCGAGGCGGCTGAGTCAACCGAGGCGGAAGGGACGCCCTCCGAGCCCGCCGCCGAGCTCCCGTCCGAGATTACCCCCGCCCCCCAAACGGTCCTTCCCCGTGTCGGTGACTACCACCGAGCCGCGCTGCATGTCGATCCGGTCGAAGCGGCGATCGCCCGCGGCGACTGGGAGGCGCCCGCTCCTGGGGACGAGGTCACCGACGCCACGGGCGTCGAGACCGCCTGGCGGGCCGACGCCGGCCCTCGGGGCCGCGAACTGGCCGGCGGATACGCCTACGCCACGTTCGAGGCGCCGACGGCGGGCGTGATGCTGCTGCAAGCCCCCGGCGCCGCGGCGGTCTGCGTCAACGGCGAGTGGGTCCCCGGCGACCCCTACGGGTACGGCTGGTTCCGAGTCCCCGTCAAAGTCGTGGAGGGGGAGAACTGGCTGGTGACGCACCTCGCTTCGCCGACGGCGGCGCCCAAGCTCGTGAGGCCCACGGCGCCGCAGGCGTTCGTCCCTGCAGCGGCGACGCTCCCGAACATCGTTGTTGGACGCGCCGAGTCGATGGCTGTGTCGGTCCCGTTCTGCAACGCCACGACCGAACGACTCGCCGGCTGCCGGCTGCGGGTCCGTTGGGGCGACGGCGAACCAACCATCACCCCACTGAGGGCGATCGACTCGCTGCTGTTGACGCCGATCGTCGTGACCCTGCCACCGCCGAACGGCAAGCTGGAGGCCGGCGAAACTCTGACAGTGACGCTCGAGGTCTTGCCCGCCGGCGCCGACGACACGCCGCTCGCTGCCGTCGAGCTCGACTTGAAAGTTGTTAGCCCCGTCGATGCCCGGACCGACACGTTCGTCAGCAAGTTCGACGGCTCGGTTCAGCCCTACGGGGTGTTGCCGGCCGCGGGGAAAGCGACCGAGCGCGGCGTCGTCCTCTCGCTGCATGATGCGGGCGAGTCGCATGCCGAGCGACTGGCGAAGCACACCGCGCACCCCGACGCCGACATCGTCGCGCCGTTTGGTCGGGGGCGGTGGGGCTTCGATTGGGAAGACTGGAGTCGCGACGATGCGCTGGAGGCGCTCGACGATTTCATCACTCGCCAGAAGTCACGCGGCGCGGCGGTCGATGAGAGCCGTGTTTCGGTGATTGGCGAAGGGATGGGCGGCCACGGCGCCTTGCGGCTGGCGACGCTCCGTCCCGATCGCTTCGTCGCCGTGGGCGTCACCGACGGCTGGTTGAGCTTCTACACGCAGGGGGGAGCCCGCGTCACGCCGTCGGACGCAACCGCCGTCGCCCGTCTGCTCGGCCGTGCGCCGTCGGCGGACGACCCGCTCAGGGTGATCGAGAACTTGAGCGGCATGGGGGTGTCGCTGCTGCACGCCGGCCACCGCGACGTGTCGCCGAGTGAGGCGCAGTTCCTCCGCGAACGCCTCGGCGAGTTCCACAACGACTTCGCTTACCGTGACGCCGCTGGGGGCGACCAGCGCGCCTTGCTCAGCGAACAAGTCGCTTGGCTCACGAGTCGTACGCTGCTAGACAATGCGGCCGCCGACGCCATCGACTTCGCCACGCCGAGCGTTGGCGCCGCGTCGACGCTCGGCTGGGCGACGATCGTCACGCCCGTCGTGCAAGGCGAGGTCGCCCGGGTGCGGCTGACGCGCGACCTCGAGAGCCGTGAAGTGACCGGCACAACCGCCAACGTGAGGCGGTTGCGGATTTCGCTCGATGCGTTCCGCACCGGGAGCCGTGACCGCGGCGCCGTGACCGTGCGGCTCGACGGCGGCAGGCCGATCAAGTTCCGGCCGGGCCGCAGCGGCGAGGTGCTCTCGTTGGCCCGCTCGGTGTCGGGCGTGTGGCGCGCCACTCCCGGCGACACGGCGATCGGTGGTTTCTTCAAGAACCCCGAGCGCGCCGGCGCGCTCAAGTCGGCTTTCTGCTGCCGGCCACAGCTCGTCTATGGCACCCGTGGCTCGCAGGACGAAGACGCCTGGATGGCGGCGAAGGCGCGTTACGACGCCCACCTGTTCTTGTACCGCGGCGCCGGGCTGCTGGAAGTCGTCGCCGACAACGACATCCGCAATTCACTCCGTGTCGGTGGCGACGCGAGCCGTTCGGTGGTGCTCTACGGCGCCGCGCAGACGAACTCGGCGTGGTTCCTGTTGCAGCAGGAAGCGATCTTCCACCGCAGCCGCACGGTCCGCGTTGAGCGTGGCGCCGCTTGGCTCGGCGAACGGCCCGAGTCGGGCGACGACCTCTCGGTGCTCGCCATCCGCCCGCGGCCGGGCTCGAGCGAGGCGGCGATCGCCATCGTCGGCGGGACCGGCGTCACCGGCATGCGAATGACGACGCGGCTGCGTTACTTCTGGTCGGGCGTCGAGTACCCCGACTTCTTGCTCTACGGCCCCACCGCGATCGACTCACCCGACGAACCGGGCCAAGCGAAGGACGTCCGCGCCGCGGGCTATTTCGACGCCGACTGGGGCGTTGATGGAGGCGACATCGTTTGGCGTGATTTGGCGATCTAGAACGCGCTTCGCATAGCCGTCCGTTTCTAGCCTCGCGCTGATCCACGCAGCAACTTGGATAGGTCTCGCGCAGAGACGCGGAGACGCAGAGTGGGATGTCTTTAAGACCCTCGCCAAGGCGTTGAGCCGCAGAGAACGTGCTCCTGCGCAATCGTTGCGGCTGCGCTCATTCCTCAAGGACTTTGTCTTTGCGCCTTGGCGGCTTTGCGTGAGTCTTCGCTGCCTGCTCTGGGCGTCTCTGCGCGAGACGATACGGAAAAAAGAAGTCTGCTCTAACGAGGGCATCAGACCATCGAAGACGCCAAGCGCGCCGATGCGAGGCTACCGGCCCTTGAGATTGCCTTCGATGGCTCGGGCCATCAGCTCGGCCCGGGTGCTGACGTTGTAGTGGCGGTAGATCGCGCGGAGATGGCTATTCACGGTGTGTTGACTGCGGTGGATGCGGTGTGCGATCTCTTTCTCCGTTAAGCCGCTGAGAGCGTGACTAAGCACACGGGCCTGGGCTTCGCTAAGGCCATTGCTAATTGCTTCCTTAACTCTCGAAGTGGGGTCGCAAGGCGTCTTCGATACCAATATCGGGGCGAGCACATGGGGGAGATTCAAAAGGAACTGGAGCTGGTCCGAGGTGGGGCGCGGACGATCACAATGGAGCGGGATGAGGACACTGAGAAACGAGTCCTTTCCGACTAAGGCGGTAGCTCCCCAAACGTCTTCGATGCCGACCGGGTGGAGTTGCTCTCGACGCCACTCTGTCACATCAACGCCGGCCGCGGCGGCAGTGTCACACAGCCACATACCGGAACTCTTACCGTTGTCCCGAACAATCCGGTCGGTCCACTCTGGGAACGCCTGGTCCATCCGTTGAAGAAAACCAGGGGCTCGCAGCACTTGGTAGATTGACGCGTCGATATCGGCGCGAACGGCGCCGACAGGCAGCCCTAGAATCAAATGGCGGGCGTCAAAATCGAACTGGTCTTGCGAGACAAGGACGGCCTCGCAGTCGTCAAGCAGGCGCCTGCGGACATGCTCCAGCACCGCCAGTACGCGTTCCTCTAGCGTGCCATCAAGCGTCAATGCGAGGGCGAGGAGATCGACAAATCGCTGGTCAGCGCCAAAGGAGAAGGACATATCCCGCGCGACTTCCGAGGAGGTTCGCCTGCGTGCCTTTTTAGTCTACCAAGACCCGCATGTCCACTTATCGGTTCCGATACTAACGTTTAAGGGCAGCAGAGCTACTCGATGTTCATTCAATGAAGTTGGCAATCACCGCACAACAGAAGTAACGACCCAATCCGTGCAAAATGGTCTCGTAAGTACCGCCGAATAATGCACTGCGAAATCACTTGAACTGGTGATTTCACCCCGGCTACAAGCGGGCGATAGATAAACTTGAGGCGACGCTCTCTGGCGACGCCGTAGCCGCGCGGGGGTGCAGGTGGCTGGTTCGTTTTAAATAACGGGCTTCCTGGGGCAGCCCCCCGTGCGGCTCTTTTTGTTTCCATCTCCTCGTCACATCGCAAGCCGACGACTGAAAGCGCTTCGAGCTCTCGCGCCGACGATGTGAAGCTGTCGGAGGCTGTGGGAAACGCCGGCTGATCGGTCGGGCATGGCGACGAAACCGAGGGCCTTCGCCCGCGGTTGCGAGCTTGGGTCCAGCTTGCTGAATGGCGCTGCTCCGAAGCGGTGGTGTCACCAGAGATGCCACTGGCTGAACCAGAGCACGTAGAGGCCCAGCAGCAAGTTCGTGACCGCGTGCGCGGCGACGCAGTCCCAATAGTTCTTAGTACGGACCATCAGCCACGTCACCAGCGAGAACCAGACGAGCGACGCCAGCTTCTCCGGGTGGTAGAGCATCGGGAAGGCGGTGCCAACGACGACCGACAGCAACGTCACCCGCCCGAAGGGGACCCGCCAGAGGTTGGGGCTGATCACGGTCCGCATCAGCCAGCCGCGGAGCATCAGCTCCTCGAAGATCGGCACCAGCAATGCCAGGCCCAGAAACCGCACGCCGAGGAAGGTGTACCGCTCGACGGGGCTCTCAAGCCGCTCTAGCGGGTTGAATGCGGGCCGCTCGGCGCCGAGGCCTAATAGACCCAGAACGCTCATGGCGGGGCTCTCAGGGCCTCCTACGGCCTCTACGAGGCGGCTCTCGAGCCGGACCTCGCAGCAGGCGACCCACAGGACGACGCCCACCACGCCGACGGCGATTGCTAGCGGCGAGACCTTGAACCGCCACTGCATCCAGGCGGCACGGCACATCCAGAGGGTGATGGCGGTGGCGACCAGCTTGAAGGCGTAGATCGCCGGGTAGTGATCGTAAGTCAGTCCAAACAGCCCTGGCTCGGGCGCCTGCCCCGGCAGGGGGGCCGAGGGCTCGTAGCTGGTGATCAGCATGTAGACCGCCATCGGGAGGATGTAGGTCCACGGGTTCTCGGCGTCGAGCCAGCGGCCGGAAGGGGGCGGCGGGGAGTCGAGGTCGTCTTCGGACGTGTCGGCGTGCATTCAGAACCTGATTACGAGGCAGAGCGTAAAGAGTACCTCACTCCCGACGCCGGCGCTTAGGGCTCCCCTGCGACCCCTTCGCTAACCGGCGGACGGAGAGTCCAAAAAGCCGGCGTCGGGAGTAGCCTGGGGCGCCAGCGCCCCGTCGTAAATTCCCTCTGCCGGCCGCGACTTCGTCGCGAAGTTTGCCCTATCGCCCCGGCGGGAGGTCGGTAAGATACGGGGCTCCGGCCTGTTGGTCGGCCTGCGCTATCGGTGCGCGGGTCGGGCAGACGCCCTCGTGGGCGGATCAGCCGGATCGCTCCCCGATTGCCTTCCGCTTCCTACCCCCTTCAGCAAGCTCGCTTGCGACGCCCGCGCCGGCTCTTCCCGAGCCCGCCCTGGGCGCCGCCCAAGGACCCCGAACATGAACCTCGCGAAAGTCCGCAACATCGGCATCTCGGCCCACATCGACTCGGGCAAGACGACCCTCAGCGAGCGGATCCTGTTCTACGCCGGTCGGATCCACAAGATCGAAGACGTCCGCGGCGGCGGCGACGGCGCCACCATGGACCACATGGAGCTCGAGAAGGAGCGTGGCATCACGATCACCTCGGCGGCCACGTCGCTGGAGTGGAAAGAGCACAAGATCAACCTGATCGACACCCCGGGCCACGTCGACTTTACGGTCGAGGTCGAGCGTTCGCTCCGCGTGCTCGACGGCGCCATCCTCGTGCTCTGTGCGGTGGGCGGCGTGCAGTCGCAGTCGATGACGGTCGACCGCCAGATGAAGCGTTACAAGGTTCCGCGCTTGGCGTTCATCAACAAGATGGACCGCACCGGCTCGAACCCGTTCAGCGTCGTCAAGGCGGTCCGTGAGAAGCTCGGCGCCGACGCCGTGCTGTACCAACTGCCGATCGGCAAAGAAGACAACTTCAAGGGCGTCGTCGACCTCGTGGAGATGAAGGCCTATTACAACGACGGCGAGAAGGGCGAGACCATCCGCGTCGAGGACATCCCCGCCGACCTCAAGGAGCAGGCCGAGGAGTACCGCCACGAGTTGCTCGAGGCGATCGCGATGTACGACGACGCGCTGATGGAGAAGATGCTCGGCGACGAGCCCATCAGCAACGAGGACATCCACAAGATCACCCGCAAGGCGGTCATCGAACAGGCGTTCACGCCGGTGTTCATGGGCTCGGCCTACAAGAACAAGTCGGTGCAGCCGCTGCTCGACGCGGTCATGCGTTACCTCCCCTCGCCGACCGAGGTCAGCAACTACGGCAACGACCCGGCGGAAGAGGGCAAGAAGGTCAAGCTCGAGCCGGACGCCAACAAGCCGCTCGTGGCGATGGGCTTCAAAATCACGGACGACGAGTACGGCCAGCTCACCTACACCCGCATCTACCAGGGCAAGGTCGAGAAGGGCGGCTCGTACTTCAACCAGCGTACCGGCAAGAAGGAACGCTTCAGCCGCCTGGTGCGGATGCATTCCGACAAGCGTGAAGAGATCGACACGGCGTCGGCCGGCGACATCATCGCGGTGATGGGCATCGACTGTGCGTCGGGCGACACCTACTGCAGCGAGCCCAACTACATCTCGCTGGAAAACATCTTTGTCGCCGAACCGGTGATCAAGATGTCCGTGACGCCCAAGAGCCGCGACAACACCGACAAGCTATCCAAGGCGCTGCAGCGGTTCCGCAAGGAAGACCCGACGTTCCACGTCTTCACCGACGACGAGACCAACGAGACGGTCATCGCCGGCATGGGCGAGTTGCACCTGGAGATCTACGTCGAGCGCATCCGCCGCGAGTATGGCGTCGAGGTGCAGGTCGGCGCCCCGAAGGTGAGCTACCGCGAGCAGGGACAACAGGCCTTCAGCTTCGACCACAAGCGGAAGAAGCAGACGGGTGGTTCGGGTCAGTACGGCCACATCGTCGGCGAGATGCGCCCAACAACTCCCGAAGACCGCGAGGCCGCTGGGGAAACCAAGCAGAAGGGTTCCACGGAGCTGACGTTCCTCGACAAGGTCACCGGCGGACGCATCCCCAAGGAGTTTATCCCGGCGGTGCAGAAGGGTTTCGACGAGATGATGGAGAAGGGCCCGCTCGCCGGTTACCCGGTGGTCGGCCTGACGGTCGAGTTGCAAGACGGCTCGTACCACGACGTCGACTCGTCCGACATGGCGTTCAAGCTCACCGCGCGCGAGTGCTTCCGTGAGAACTTCGCGCGGATGAAGCCGGTGCTGCTCGAACCGATCATGAAGGTCGAGATCGAGTGCCCCGAGTCCTTCCAGGGTTCGGTGGTCGGTCAGGTCAGCTCCAAGCGTGGGATGATCGTCGAGACCGAGACCAACGGCGGCGTCTGCAAGATCATCGCCGAAGTGCCGCTGTCCGAAACGTTCGGCTACTCGACCGACCTGCGCAGCCAAACGCAGGGCCAGGGGACGTTCACGATGGAACTGGACAAGTACGCCCCGATGCCGTCGAACCTCCAGACCGAGATCGTCGAAGCCCGTAAAAAGGAAATGGCGGAGGCTTGATCTGGAAGGTAAGTTTAGGAAAGACCTATGAGAGGGCGGCTGCGGAAGCAGCCGCCTTCTTTTTGTTGTGGTCCTTCGTGCGGTCGAAGAACCGGACGCTAAGGCGTGCCGGCTGAATATCTGACCGCGACTATCAGCCGCGGGGCGTTAGCCCCCGGTTCGTTTTCGTTTGTTGAGCTAGTACGTTGCGGGTAAGGTGGCTGGACGGACGGAGGCTGTACCTTGCTGGAACATCTCATCAATCAGTGAATCGCTTTGAACCGGTTGCGCCATCTCTCAGCGCTCGTGGGCGCGTTAGTCCTGTCGTCTGCCTCGCTGGGCGTGGCGCAGAGCGTCTTGCAGCAGCCGCTCGAAAGTCTGGCGTTCGCCCCAACGCAGATCGCGGTCGCGCCCGATGGTTCCTTCTACGTCGCTGATGAAGCTACGGAATCCATTCGACGCTTCACGTCGGCGGGAGACTTCCTCGGCGCGTTCGACTCGCCGACGAAAGGGACGACCAACAGCATTACGGGTTTAGCGATCGACAGCTTAGGCGCCGTCCATGCGACGTGGACGACGGTTGACGACTATGGCCGAGCCACGCAGGCCGCGGCGAGTGGCTTGGCGTCTTATTCGGCGACAGGCGATTTGTTGCACGACCGGCGTTACACGGGACACGGGCTTAGCGGCGTGGTCGTCGGGCCGAACGATCAACTCGTGGTAGTCGGTCCACGGATCGTAGCGTCCGCAGACGTATCGAATGTTCTGACGCCGATCGTCCAGCGCCCGACCGACGCGTGGCGAGACATTCTCTACGGCGCCGACAACCAGCTCTACGTCCGTCGCGACGATAGCTCGGCGGCGGTTGACGTTTACGACATGGGGGGCGTTCTGAACCGCTCGTTCTCCATTGAGAACACGAAGATCAACAACGAATTAGTGCGAGGCTTCAGCTTCGCTCCGAACGGGTTCTACGTGACCGACGACGTGTCGGGCACGATTCGGAATCTGTCGCCGACCGGTGAGCTTCTCAACACAGGTTACGCCGTGCCGTTTGCAACGGACTTGGCGATCGGACAAGACGGCTCGCTGCTAGCGACGATGCCGCAGAACCGTCTCGTCGAGTCGATCGACGCTGAGCGCTTCAATCGCAACTACGTCGGCGTCACGACGCTGAATGAGAGCGCGAGGGAGTTGCTTCAGGGGCCGAATCGACTGTGGAATGAGTTCGATGTCTCAACCGGCTGGGAAGAGACGACGGCAAGCACTTTTCTTGTACCGGGTGAGCCTGGTGAGATGGTGGACCTGACGTTCCGATTTCTCCGCGGTCAATCTTCTCTCGTTGCCGTGTTTCCGGTGGCGGAAGTCGCCGCTGATCCGATCAACGAGCCGATGGCTTACTGGAAGCAGGCCTTCGACGCCGCGTACACGACACTTAATCTGAGCCGAGGTTCTAACTGCGCCTTCGGGTCGGACCCCAATGGCTGCGGCGACTTCAACGACGGCATCGTAGACACCATCACCGTTGGGGCAGGCGTCGAGATAGGCTTTTTGGAGTTCGAGACGGACAGATCGACTAATTTTTCGCCTCACGGAACGATTCGCTTCCTAAATTATCGACAAGACATGAACCCGGCGGCACAGAGCATTCGGGCCAGCACTTATGCGACGCTGGAAAAACTCTCGGCAGTCGATGAAGACGAGTATTTGCGACTGATGTCGAATGCAAGGTATAGCTACGTCCAAGAGGGAACCGCTTTCGTCTTCCCAAATGCTTCCGATGCGAGAGCGAATTGGGGCCACTTGGATCAGTTCGCCTTCTTGCAGAATGAAGAGTGGACGCTGATGGCGATGGAGGACCTCAGCCTCGCCGGAGCGAACGATCTGTCTTATCACGATTCGCTGGTGCTGATCGATTCCAAGCTTATCCCCGTCTTCGAGCCCAGCGGCGGGATTGTTGGCGACTACAACGTCGATGGCGTGGTGGACGCCGCCGATTACACCGTCTGGCGTGACAACGTTGGCGCCGCTTACTTGCCCAATCGCAGGCCTGCGACCGTCGGCCCTATTGGTGAGAGAGATTACCAAGTCTGGGCCGACCACTACGGCCGAAGCAGGACGTCGAGCGCCACCCACGCCATCCCCGAGCCCGCCGCCGCCGCCGCGCTTCTTTGCCTGCTTGGCATCGCGATCGGCGCTGCCCGCCGGAAGAACTAGCCCCCAAATCGCAGGCCTCCGCATCCCTTGCGATCCCCCTATCACCAACCTCCCCGTATCTCCTTCTTGTGAACTGCGTTTCGTGAACTCCGCTTCCTGACGGGCGCGGTTCAAAGACTTTCTTGACGGCGCAGGTGATTTTCGATGTTTTTTGCCCTCGGCGGGGGGACTCGTTATGCTGGGAGTCATGCACCACCCGTATACCGACGCGCTGCCGGACCGCATCAGCCAGGCTGCGCCTTGGTGGATCGGGATTGGCATCACCGGCGTGGCGATCACGCTGTCGAGCGGTTCGGGGCCGCTGCTGGCGAGCTTTGCCCTGATCGGGATCGGGTCGGACGCCGACATCGCTCGGCGGCTGCGTGAGGCGATCGCCGCCCAGGGGGACGACCTCCCACGGGGGATGAACCCCTCGATCGTCGCCGGCTTTGTCCGCCGCTTTCATGCGGCGATGTACTTGCTGCTGATCTCGGTCGCATGGGCGGCGATGCTGCACCTCTCCGGGCAATCTTCCGATCCGGACACGGCCCGGTGGTGGCTCGCCAGCGATCTAGCGGCGGCGACCGTGCTGGGCTTCGGCTACTCGCGGCTGGCACGTCGCTAGACCTAGCGAGTTCGCTTGTTGGAGGCGTCTCCAGACGCCGATTACGGTGTCTTGACCGTATTTGGCATGGTGCGCGTCATCGGGGTCTGGAGACCCCTCCCACAATAGCCCCACACAAACGCGCCTCCGCCACAAAAGCGGCATTTGGTTACTCGCGGCGGATTCTGGCCATCGCACCGTTCGGGGGCGAGCCAAATCGTCCCGGCTTGCGTAGGATGCCGATCGGCTCGCCTCGGGTGAGCCTGACTCGACCCGCCTCTTGGAGTTCCCGCCCATGGTCCGTGATTGGCTCTTGCGGTTTGCGCTGTCGCCTGCCTGCTTGCTGTCCGCCGCTATCGCGGACGCTGACGATTGGCCGCAGTGGCGTGGGCCCGAGCGTGATGGCGTTTGGCGTACGGAAGGTCTCGTCGAGACGCTCCCCGAGGAGGGGCTCGACTACGTCTGGCGCATCCCCGTGAATTACGGCTATGCCGGCCCCGCGGTCGCCGACGGCGCTGTGTATCTGTTCGAGTACGAGAAGACGGAGGGCGAGGTCACCGACCGGCCCGGCGACCGCGACAAGCTGACGGGTATCGAACGCCTCCGCAAACTCGACGCCGACACCGGCGATGAGCTGTGGCGCTATGAGTACGACCGCGATTACTTCATCTCGTACCCGAGCGGCCCGCGTTGCACGCCGACCGTTGATGGCGAGCGGGTTTACATCCTCGGCGCCGAAGGGGACCTCGCCTGTTTGAAGACGGCCGACGGTTCGGTCGTCTGGAAGAAGAGCTTTGTTGACGACTTCAAGGCGCCGACGCCGCTGTGGGGGCACTCGTCGCACCCGCTGGTGGACGGCGACACGCTGTATTGTCTCGTCGGTGGTGAAGGGAGTGTCGTTGTTGCTTTCGACAAGCTCACCGGCGAAGAGAAGTGGCGGGCGCTGTCGACGCCATTGATGAAGAATGAGGTGGGCTATTGCCCGCCGTCGATGATCGAGCACGACGGCAAGAAGGTGCTGGTGGTCTTCGACCCCGAAGCGGTCTGCGGTCTCGACCCGGCGACGGGCGAGGTGCTGTGGAGTGTGCCGATCGAGCCGTCGTACGGCATGTCGATCGCGCAGCCGTTGCCGATGGGCGATCGGCTGTTCGTGACGGGGTACGGCGGGCCGTCGGTCTTCTTCTCCGTCCCGGATGGGGGAGGCGAGCCCGAGGTCGTATGGTCGGGGACGCCGAAGACATCGGCGTCATCGGCGAACGCCTCGCCGATCGCCGGACCCGATGGCCAGGCAATCTACGCCGTCGAAGCGAACGGCAGTTCGCTCGTGGCGATCGACCCCGAGAACGGTGAGCGTCTCTGGGAGACGCAAAAGCCGACATTCGGCAAAGAAGGCCGCGACCGCGCGCGGCACGGCACGGTGTTCGTCGTCCGCCAAGGCGAGACCGATCGTTACTGGCTCACCAGCGAGACGGGCCACCTGATCCTCGCGCGGCTGACGCCCGCAGGCTACGAAGAGATCGCACGCCAACCGCTGGTGGAACCCACGGGCGACGCCTTCGGCCGCCCCGTGCTGTGGAGCCACCCGGCGTTCGCGAACAAGGCAGTGTTCGCGCGGAACGACAAGGAGTTGGTGCGGGTGAATCTGGCGGCGGAGTGAGGGTCTGCTGCTGACAGGCGTTGCTTGTGATTCACTCCGGTCGCGGACGCGTCCGGCTCGCCTTGTAGGGTCCGCTGTGCGGACCGTTCGTTAGATTCACCGCAATGAAAAAGCAAAGCGAAAGAACCGGACGCTAAGGCGTGCCGGCTGATTTTTCCTGGCGAAGGGCTTACCAGCCGCGGGGCCTTAGCCCCCGGTTTAGCGACAGGAGTTTGAGCATCTAGCCACGGCGCGGTACCCTAACCGGATTACCCAGCGGGCCGCGGGGTCTGTAGGGGGAGTCCTCGCCGCTAGCGACGCCGCCACGCCTGTGATTGACGCCTTGGACGACACTCCGACGACGGGCTCCCCGATGAGGGACGTCGCCGGCTCCCGGACTAACGGAGCGTTGACCGGCGGCGCGATTCGCATTCGTGGGGCGCGGGTGCATAACCTGCGTAGCGTTGATGTTGACATCCCGCGTAACAAGCTCGTTGTCATCACCGGCGTCAGCGGCAGTGGCAAGAGCTCGCTGGCTTTCGACACGCTGCTGGCCGAGGGGCAGCGCCAGTACATCGACTCGCTGAGCGTTTACGCGCGGCAGTTCTTTCAACAGCGCGAGCGGCCCGACGTCGATCGTATCGATGGGTTGCAGCCGGCCGTTGCGGTCGATCAAAGCCAGGGGTCGCATAGCCCGCGGAGCACCGTTGGCACCATCACCGAGGTCCATGACTACCTGCGGCTCTTGTTCGCGCGGGCCGGGTCGATGGCGTGTCCCGAATGCGACCAGCCGATCACGCAGCAGTCGTCCAGCGAGATCGAGCAAGCAGTGGCGGCGCTGCCGGTCGATTCGCGCGCGATGCTCTTGGCGCCGCTGATCCACGGCCGCAAAGGCAAACACGCCGAGGTGATCGAGACCGCGCGCAAGGCGGGCTTCGTCAGGCTGCGGATCGACGGGCTCGCCTATCCGATCGAGGACGTCCCGGAGCTGACCGCGCAGAAGCTGCACGACATCGAGGCGGTCGTCGATCGCATCGTGATCCGCGAAGGGATCGACACCCGGCTCGCCGAGTCGGTGCGGCTAGCGATCAAGCACGGCGACGGCGTCGTGCGGATCGTCTATCAGACGCCCGAGGCAAAAGCGGCGGCCGCGACCAGCGGCGCCAATGGCGCGGCGGCTTACAACGCCCAGAGCGGTTGGGAAGAGCGGCTCTTCAACACCCGCTACGCTTGCCCCGACTGCAAAGTGGGCGTCGCCGAGGTCGAGCCGCGGACCTTCAGCTTCAACAGCCCGTACGGCGCTTGCCCGGGGTGCGACGGCATGGGCGTTGTCGAGGCGTTCGACCCCGAACTGGTTGTGCCCGACTTATCGAAATCGCTCGCCGAAGGCGCCGTCGCGCCGTGGCGGTCGGCGACAGACGCGGGGCGGAAGAAGCGCTTCGACATCGTGGAGCCGCTGCTGACTTCGCTGAAGGTGACGATCGACACGCCGCTCGCCGACTGGCCGCGCGGCGGCGTGCAGAAGCTGCTCACCGGCGACGGCAAGAGCTTTGCGGGCGTGCTGCTGCACCTGGAAGAGGAACGGCTCGCCACCAAGAAGGACGACGCGCGTGGCAAGCTCGACGCCTTCCGCGACGCGATCCGCTGCCCCGATTGCGAAGGGACCCGCCTGCGGCCCGAGGGCCGGGCGTGCCGCATCGCGGACCAGCGCATCTTCGACGTCGGCGCAATGCCGATCAGCGAGGCGACCCAGTGGTTCGCGGGCCTGGTCGATGGCGCCGCCTTCGAGGCGGACCGGTTGCCGATCGCCGAGCCGCTGGTGCGTGAGATCCATCGGCGGCTGGCGTTCCTCGACAAAGCGGGCGTCGGTTACCTGACGCTCGAGCGTTCGGCCGACACGCTCTCGGGCGGGGAGCTGCAACGCGTTCGGCTGGCGACGGGCGTCGGCAGCGGGCTCGTCGGCGTCATGTACCTGCTCGACGAGCCATCGATCGGCCTGCACCCGCGCGACAACGACCGACTGCTCGACGCGATCCGCGACCTGCGCCGGCAGGGCAACACGGTGATCGTCGTCGAGCACGACGAAGAGGTGATCCGCGCCGCCGACTGGGTCATCGACATCGGCCCCGGCGCCGGCGCGCGGGGTGGTTATCTCGTCGCCGAAGGGACGCCGACCGACATCGCCGCGTGCGCCGAGTCGGTGACGGGACGCTACCTGTCGGGCGCCGAACGGATCGCGACGCCAACCGAGCGCCGCATCACCACCAGGCTCAACGGCAAAGCCGTCGCCACGTGCCCCGAACCGACGCTCGCGCTGCGCGGCGCGACGCTGCACAACCTGCGCGGCGACGACTTCGAGTTGCCGCTCGGAAAGCTGGTCTGCGTCAGCGGCGTCAGCGGGAGCGGCAAGACGTCGCTCGTCGTCGGCACGCTGGCGCGGGCGCTCGCCCGCAAGCTCAGCGGCGCCGGCGCGAAGCCCGGGCCACACACAGCGCTCGAAGGCGTCGAGCACCTCGACCGCTTCGTCGAGATCGACCAATCGCCGATCGGCCGCTCGCCGCGCTCGAACGCCGCGACCTACACGGGGGTCTTCGACGAGGTCCGTAAGCTGCTCGCCAAGACGAAGTTGTCGCGGCAGCGCGGCTACAAGCCGAGCCGGTTCAGTTTCAACGTGCAAGGCGGCCGTTGCGACGAGTGCCAGGGGCAGGGGCAGCGGAAGATCGAGATGAACTTCTTGCCCGACCTCTACGTGACGTGCGACGCGTGCCGCGGCGCGCGGTTTAACCGGGCGACGCTCGCGGTGCGCTACAAGGGCCTGACGGTCGCCGACCTGTTAACGCGGCCGCTCGAAGAGGTCTTGCCCCTGTTCACCGAGACGCCGGCGATCCACGCGCCGCTCGAGGCGCTCGTCGCGGTGGGCCTTGGTTACTTGTCGCTTGGTCAACCGGCGAACACGCTCTCGGGCGGCGAAGCGCAGCGGGTGAAACTCGCCGCGGAGTTGGGTGGTTCGAGCAAGGGGGGCGTGCCGGCGCGGACGCTCTACCTGCTCGACGAGCCGACGACGGGGTTGCACGCCGACGACGTACGTCGATTGCTCGGTGTGCTGGGGCGGCTCGTCGATGCGGGCGCGACGGTCCTGGTGATCGAGCATCACCTCGATGTCATGCGTGTCGCGGACTGGATCATCGATCTCGGACCCGACGGCGGCGCGGGCGGCGGCCGCATCGTCGCGGCGGGGACGCCGGAGCATGTGGCCGCGAAAGGGACGGGGCCGACTTCGGAGTGGTTGGGTCGGGCGCTGGGCGGTTGAGTGGGCCACGAGAATGCACAAGAAGCACGAAGGGCCTTCTCGATGTGGGCGGGGTCTCCCTCGATGTGGGAGGGGTCTCCAGACCCCGATTTCGTGCACCATGCCGTATCGGAATGGATGCCCTCATCGGCTTCTGGAGACGCCTCCCACAGCCGAATCACGGCTCTTCATTCTCGCTTAACGCGGCTGCTGTCTAAAGTCTCTCTTTCAGAATCACGGAGTGGTCACGGATCCCAGTTATACTGAGCGCCCCTCCACCGCCCTGCCTTGATGCCCCGCGCTGTCATGCCCGCCTCTCGTCGTGAGTTCTTGCGTTCGTCCGCTGCGTTTGCCGCAGGGTTTGCTGGGCTGCGGATGGCGATTCATCCGTCGCTGGCGCGGGCGGCGGCGACGCGTGGCGCGGTGGGCTTTGGCGACTTGGTGGCGGACCCGAAGGGCCTACTCGACTTGCCGGCCGGGTTCTCTTACCGCGTCGTCAGCCGCACGGGGGACGTGATGGACGACGGGCTGTTGGTGTCCGGCGCGCCGGATGGCATGGCGACGTTCGCCGGGCCGGAGGGTCTGACGATCCTCGTTCGCAACCACGAGACGAAGCCCGGCGACGACGGGCCGTTCGGCGCGAACTACGAACGCCTCGACAAGAGCCTGCTGAGCCGCTTCTACGACGACGGCGCGGGGCGCACGCCGGGCGTCGGGGGAACCTCGACCGTCGTCTACGACACAAAGAACCAGCGCGTGGTGCGGCAGTTCCAGAGCCTCGCCGGCACCGAGCGCAACTGCGCGGGCGGGCCAACGCCGTGGGGGAGTTGGGTCACGTGCGAAGAGACCGTCGATAAGCCCGGCTTCTTGCTCGACACGGAGGACACCTTCACGGTTGCGAAGGAGCACGGCTACTGCTTCGAAGTCCCGGCAACGGCCGACGCGAAGCTTGCCGACCCAATTCCGCTGGTGGCGATGGGCCGGATGCGGCACGAGGCGATCGCGGTCGATCCGCGCTCGGGCGCTGTTTATGAGACCGAAGACATCGACGAAAGCGGCGTCTATCGGTTCTTGCCCGACCAGCCCGGCAAAGACGGCCAGCCCGGGAAGCTCGTTGCCGGCGGCAAGCTGCAAGCGCTCAAGGTCCGCGGCAACCAGGCGCTCGACACTCGCAACTGGGAGTCGCACGACGTTTCGGTGGGGGATCGTTTCGAGGTCGAGTGGGTCGATCTCGATCACCCCGAAGCGCCCGACGACGACTTGCGGAAGCGGGCGTTCGCGAAGGGCGCCGCGCGGTTCGCGCGCGGCGAGGGGATGTGGCACGTCGGCGACGACACGAGTGGGTCGATCTACTTCGCCTGTACCTCCGGCGGCGTGAAGCGGATCGGACAGATCTGGAAGTACACGCCGAGTTCGGTTGAAGGGCAGTCGGGCGAGAAGACCGAGCCGGGCGTGCTCGAGTTGTTCCTCGAACCGAACGATTCACGGCTGATCCAAAACGCCGACAACCTTACGGCGGCGCCGTGGGGCGATCTGGTGGTTTGCGAGGATCGGCAAGAGGACGTCGTGCGGCTGGTCGGCGTGACGCCGGCCGGCGAGTGCTATACGCTGGCGCACAACCATGTGAAGGGTGAGTTCGCCGGCGTGACGTTCAGCCCCGACGGCTCGACGCTGTTCGTGAACTTGCAGACGGCGGGGATGACGCTGGCGATCACGGGGGCTTGGCCTAAGTTGTAATGGGGCGCGGGTCGGAGCCGCCGCTAAGCCGCAAGCGGCTGGGATGATATGGAAACGAAGAACGAAGAGTTGTCGCCGCGTCTTCAGCGGGTTAAATGGCCGGTGCTAACGATGGTCGCCATCGCGGCGGGGATCGTCTTCTCGCAGTGGTTGGGGGCGGTGTGGCGCGGCCCGCAGCCGGCTGAGAAGGCGGCAGTTGAACCGCAACAGAAAGCGGCCGAAGTCAGCGAACCCTCGACGCCATAGGCGGCGCCCATGTTCCCCTCCTTTTTAGGGAGGGGCTAGGGGAGGGTGAGGACGTATCCGGTAGTATGCGGGCTGTGTACCGACGATGCGAAATCGACCAGCCAAATTAGCGTGGGTGCGCCGGATGCCGCCGACCCTCCCCTAGCCCCTCCCTGAAAGAGAGGGGGAATACTGGATCGCTTCGCGATTCTCTGCTTATTGGCTTCTTCGGCGCCCCTGCCCTTTTCGTCTTGCCGGCAATTATCATGGCATGCCTCTCGACCCCCTCCTCTTCACCGCCCGAGATTGCACCGATGAAGCGCCGCGACTTCCTAACTGCTGCCGGGGCCGCGACTGCGGCGGCTACGACCTTCGCCACCGCCTCGGCCGACGACGCTTCGTCCGCGGACAACAAGCCCTTCAAGCTCGGCTACGCGCCGCACTTCGGGCTGTTCGAGAACGTGGCCGGCAAGGACCGCGTCGCGCAGCTGGAGTACGCCGCGTCGGTCGGCTTCCGCGATTGGGAAGAGAACGGCATGGCGGGCTTCCCGGTCGAGGAGCAGGAGCGGCTCGCTAAGGCGATGGAGCGGCTCGACATCCGCATGGGCGTTTTCGTCGCCTACGGGATCGGATCGTTCGGCAAGCTGTCGTTCACCGGCAGCGACAAGAAGCTCCAAGACGAAGCGGTCGAAGAGGTCCGCCGGTCGATCGAGGTCGCCAAGCGCGTCAACGCGAAGTGGATGACGGTCGTGCCCGGCGCGTACAACAACCGACTCGAAGAGGGCTATCAGACGGCGCGGTGCGTCGACCTCTTGCGGCGCTGCGCCGAAGTGCTCGAGCCGCACGGCCTCGTGATGGTGCTCGAGCCGCTCAACTGGTGGACGAACCACCCGGGGCTCTTCTTGCGGAAGATCGCGCAGGGCTACGAGATCTGCCGCGCGGTCGATAGCCCGTCTTGCAAGATCTTGTTCGACATCTATCACCAGCAGATCCAGGAAGGGAACCTGATCCCCAACATGGAGATGGCGTGGGACGAGATCGGCTACTTCCAATCGGGCGACAACCCGGGCCGCAACGAACCCGGCACCGGCGAGATCAACTACCGCAACGTGTTCAAGTTCATCAAGTCGAAGGGCTTCGACGGGATCATTGGGATGGAGCACGGGAAGAGCAAGGGCGGCCGCGAAGGGGATGAGGCGTTGTTGGCTGCGTATCGTGAGGCGGATAGCTTTTGATGAGGCCGATATGACAGGAGAGGGGGGACGGGGGACGGGGGACGAGGGAAATGCAATCGCTGTCGCGACTTGGTCGCTTAGCGAACCCGCCGAGGTGGTTGATTCGCTGTTCGCTCTTCTTAGCGAGGATGAACGCGTCCGCGCGGCGGCGTTTGTGCGGGAGGAGCCGCGGCGGCGGTTCATCGTTGCGCGGGGGCGATTGCGCGAGCGCCTTGGCGAGCGGATCGGCGTGGCGCCGGCGGATGTCGCCTTTCGCTACGGCCCCAACGGCAAGCCCGCGGCAGAGGGCGTTCAATTCAACGTCGCGCACACGGGCGACCTTGCGTTATGCGCGTTTGCCGATGCGCCGGTTGGCGTCGATGTCGAGCGGATCCGGCCGATAAAGAACGCCACGGCGCTTGCGGAGCGTTGGTTCCATGCGGACGAGGTCGCCCGCATCGCCGCGGCGCCGGAACCACTCGCCGAGTTCTTCCGTACTTGGACGATGAAGGAAGCGGCGCTGAAGCTTGTGGGCGTTGGCGTCGGCGAGTCGCTGCCGAAGGTGCTGACGCCGGCCGAAGGCGCCGGCTGGGCGACGGGGCTGCCAGGAAACGAGCTGGGGATCGACCGCTGCTGGGTCGAACCGCTGGCGATCGACATGGAGCACGTCGCGGCGCTGGCGTTTAGCCCACCACCCAGTAGCGTCTGAGCCGTGGGCGCCGGCCGTCCTAGCCCACCGATACCTGGCGCGCAGCAAGGGGGACCAAAAAAAGGCACAAGGGTCACAAACGGACTGTCTCTAGGTCGGAGATTGCTTGTGAAGCTAAGCCTTTGTGCTCTCTGTGCCTTTTTGTGGCTGAAGTCATTTCGCGCCGTGCACCGAGGGCTCGCGCCCACGGCTCAAACGCATCGTTGGGGATGCGGCGATGCGTGGGATGCATGCGTTCTATGCGGTTTTGGTGCTGTAGGCGTACGTTCCCGATCGCCGAAGAGGCCACTATACTCGGGGGTCTACCCCCCCTCGGCCGACGGCCGTAGTCCCCGCCTCCGCGTCGCGATCATTCTCAAGGATTTGCTCCCGTGCCCGAACACGTTGTCATCATCGGTAGCGGCCCCGCCGGCTGGACCGCCGCTGTTTACGCCGCCCGTGCGAACCTGAACCCCCTGGTGTTCGAGGGCGCCATCAGCGAGGAAAACCGTCAATCGGGCACCCTCCCGCTGGGGCAGCTGGCGCTGACGACCGAGGTCGAGAACTTCCCCGGCTGGCCCGCCGGCGACCTTTCGGGTTACCTCAAGAGCGCGCTCGACGAGGAGCACAGCTGGCTCGCCGACATGCACCACAAGCAGGGCGTCAGCGGCCCCGAGCTGATGCACCTGATGCGCCAGCAGGCCAAGAACTTCGGCACCCGGATCGTCACCGACGACATCGCCGAAGTCGATTTCAGCCAACGGCCGTTCAAGCTCAAGAGCGCCGGCTCGACGGGTGAGGTCCAGGAGATCGAAGCCCACTCGGTCATCATCGCCACCGGCGCCAGCGCGAACTACCTCGGCCTGGAGTCGGAGGAACGATTCAAGAACCGCGGCGTCAGCGCCTGTGCGGTCTGCGACGGGGCGTTGCCGCGGTTCCGCAACAAGCCGTTGGTGGTGGTGGGCGGCGGCGACTCGGCCGTCGAGGAAGCGGACTACCTCACCAAGCACGCCGAGAAGGTCTTCTTGGTCCACCGTCGCGATGCGCTGCGGGCGTCGAAGATCATGGCCGAGCGCGCCGAGAAGAACCCGAAGATCGAGCTGGTGTGGAACACCGAGGTCAGCGAGGTCTACGGCGACGACGAGAAGGGGATGACGGGCGTGAAACTTACTTCGACCGTCGGCGAGCCCGACCGCGACATGGACGCCGCTGGCATGTTTGTCGCCATCGGCCACACGCCCAACACGAAGTTCCTCAAGGGCCAACTCGAGATGAACGAGAAGGGCTACTTGAAGTGGACCGTGCCGTTCCGCACCAACACGAGCGTCGAGGGCGTCTTCGCCGCGGGCGACGTGTCGGACGACTACTACCGCCAAGCCTGCACCGCCGCCGGAACCGGCTGCATGGCGGCCCTCGACGCGGAGCGCTGGTTGGCCGCGCAGGGGATCTAACCAGGAGAAGGGGATAGGGGGATGTTGGTGATAGGGGGGGATCGCAAGCGGACGGTTGCGATCCCTCTTATCCTCAGGTCTGCCTTCGTAGAGAGCGCATCGAGAAACCATTGGGGATTTTGATCGCCAGCCGCATAGCGGCTGCTCGTTTACCTCCAACGGTATTACGACTCGCGTTCTACGGCGGACAAGCGTCCCTTACGCAAACGGTTAAACGACCGCTTGCGATCCCCCCTATCACCAACCTCCCCTCATCTCCTTTCCAAAACTCACCGCAATGAAGACTACTCCGGCAGGGGTTGGTCTTTCGTTTCGGGCGCAAAGGGGAGGGCGGCGAGGCCCACCAGGAAGATCGCGCACATCGCTACGGCGGCGTAGCGCTCGCGGAGGGGGGAGTCGTACTGGCCGAACATCTGGGCGGCGATCCACGCCGAGACGAAACTCCCGCCGGCTGCGGCGAAGCGGCCCAGATTGTAACAGAAGCTCGTGCCGGTGCTCCGCAGGCGGCTAGGGAACAACTCCGGTAGGTAGATCGCGTATCCGGCGAAGAGACCGAGCTGCGTCGCGCCCATCAGCGGCATCATCCAGTACGCGTCGGTGGGCGTCTCCATGTAGAGGTAGCTGTAGGCCGTCACCACCAGCGCCAAGGTAAAGCCGATCGCGAAGGCCGGCTTGCGGCCCAGACGGGTCGCCATCTGCGTGAAGACCCACATGCCCAGCGCGGCGCCGAGCATTTGAGCGAGGAACGCCCAGCCGCGTGCGTCCTTGACGGTCTTGGCTAGTTCGGCGCCTTCGAGTCCTTGTGCGCTGTAGTAGTCATCAAAGACGACTTTCTGCAAGTCGGTCGCATACTCGCCGATCGCCCACAGGCCGATGACGCCCGCCGAGGCAATCAGCGAGCCTACGACCAGGTTTCGCCGCCATCGCGACTCCGCCAACAGATCGGCGTACGGGGCGATGATCGCCCCCTTGGGAAGCGTCCCCGCCTCCTTTGCGCGGAGCCAAGACTCGGGCTCTTTGAGGAACAGCTGGATGAACACGACCAGCACCGCGGGGACGGCTCCGACCAAGAACATGTAGCGCCACCCTTGGCCCATCTCGATCGTGCCGGCGATCTCGAGCGCGTCGATCTGTTGCTTGACGAACACCGACGTCACGTTGCCGATTGTCGAGAGAATCTGCAGCATGCCGAGCGCGCCGGCTCGGGCGCCTGACGGGACGGTCTCGGCGATCAGCGCCACCGCGAGCCCGAACACCCCTCCCACTCCCAATCCCGTGAGAAATCGAAACAGCCCAAACTCCCAGACATTCTGGCTGAAGAAGTTGGCGCCGGTGCAGACCGAGTAGATGAGCACGGTGATGGTGAGCATCCGCGCGCGGCCGTAGCGATCGCCCATGGCTCCAAAGATCAGCCCGCCGATGCCCCAGCCGACGAGGAAGACCGCGGTAACGATCTTGCTGAGGTCCTGCACCTGGCCGGCGGTGGCGTCGGCGGGGCTCAACTCAGCGATAGCGGCGACCCGCGCGAGCGAGAACAGACGCTGGTCGAGGCAGTCGAAGAACCACGCCAGCGACGCGACAACGAACACGAACCAGTGGTAGGCGGTCAACTGCCGGAACCAGGGGCGGTTATCGACGACGGTCTCGGTAGCGGGCGCAGACATAGATCATCCGTCTTGAGAAGCAACGAGGGGGCCGGGGGGCCCGGGAAGGTTATCGCCTGCTGGCGCCAGCGGTTCAACCCGAGAACGCCCCTCGTCGGCGCTGCCCTGAGACGCGAAGATAGAATCTCAGCACCTAATTCGCAGCGTGATGGCTGAAAACGCGGGCCTTCGGGAAAGGAGATAATGGGGATGTTGGTGATAGGGGGGATCGCAAGCGGACGGTTCGGTCTCCCTCCCACCAAACCCAACTGACGTAATGAGCGCATCGAGACGCCGTCGGAGATTGTTTGCCAGCCGCGTAGCGGCTGGCCGGTTATCCCCAAACAGCACGTCAAACGCCCACCACGCCGATAGCGTCTCGATCTCACAGCCTGGTTCCCTATTCGCTTGCGATCCCCCCTATCACCAACATCCCCCTATCCCCTTTATCAAAAACGACGCCATGAAGAAGTTGTCGGTCAAGGAAGCCCGGCTTGCCGGCGCGATTGGCGCCGCCGCTAAGGTGCAGGGCTGGGTCCGTACGCGGCGTGACTCAAAAGGGGGCTTTTCTTTCGTCGAAGTGAACGACGGCACCTGCCTCGGCAATCTGCAGGTGATCGCGCCGGCGGAGATCGCGAACTACGAGAGCGAGGTGAAGCACCTCACGGCGGGGTGCAGCGTCACCGTTACTGGGGAGATTGTCGCCTCCGCCGGCGGCGAGCAGGCGGCCGAGCTGCGCGCCGAGTCGATCACCGTTCACGGCTGGGCCGAGCCCGAGACCTATCCACTACAGAAGAAGCGGCACTCGCTCGAGAAGCTGCGTGAGTGGGCCCACCTGCGGCCGCGGACCAACGCGATCGGCGCCGTGATGCGAGTTAGGCACCGCGTTTCGAAATCGATCCACGACTTCTTTCATGAGGACGGCTTCTTCTACGTTCATACGCCGATCATCACCGCCAGCGACTGCGAAGGCGCCGGCGAGATGTTCCGCGTCACGACGCTCGACATGGCCAACCCGCCGCGCGACGACAAGGGCGCGATCGACAACGCGAAGGACTTCTTCGGACGGCCGGCGTACCTGACCGTGTCAGGACAGCTCGAAGGCGAGATCTACGCCAGCGCGCTGGGCAAGGTGTACACGTTCGGCCCGACGTTCCGCGCCGAGAACTCCAATACGTCGCGCCATCTGGCCGAGTTCTGGATGGTCGAGCCCGAGGCGGCGTTCTTCGAGCTGACCGACAACATCGACCTCGCCGAGCGTTTCTTGAAGCGAATCGTCAACGACGTGCTCGCCGATTGCCAAGAGGACCTCGCACTCTTCCAGCAGCACATCGACAAGACGGTGCTGGAGCGGCTCGAAGGCTTACAGAGCGGCGCCTTCACACGATTGCCGTACACCGAAGCCATCACGCTGCTTGCAGGCTCAGCCGAGAAGTTCGAGTACCCCGTCGAGTGGGGGACCGACCTGCAAGCCGAGCACGAGCGTTGGCTTACCGAGAAGCACTTCAAAGGGCCGGTGGTGCTGACGGATTACCCGGCGTCAATCAAGCCGTTTTACATGTTCGTGAACGAGCCGGACACCGAAGGGCGCCTGACAGTGCGGGCGATGGACGTGCTCGTGCCGGGCGTCGGCGAGATCATCGGCGGCAGCCAGCGCGAGCACCGCCTCGACATGCTGGAAACGCGTATGGCGGAGCAAGGACTCAACCCGGCCGACTACTGGTGGTACGCCGATTTGCGGCGCTACGGCACCGTCCCGCACGCCGGCTTCGGGCTGGGCCTCGAGCGGATGGTGCAGTACGTCACGGGGATGGCGAACATCCGCGACGTGATCCCCTTCCCCCGCACGCCGGGATCGGCGGAGTTTTGAGGGTCACGGCTTGCCAAGATGCGGTTCGCTTGAGACCTCTGCCTTTCTATGCTCGTCGTGTATGGACCGCTCAATCCCAGTTGTCATGGGTGTCGTCAACGTGACGCCCGATTCGTTCTCGGATGGCGGGCGGTTCTTCGACGCCGACCACGCGGTTGAACACGCACTGCAACTCGCTGCCGAAGGCGCGGCGATCCTCGACATTGGCGGTGAGAGCACCCGTCCCGGCGCTGAGTCCGTTTCGGTCGATGAAGAGTTGCGGCGTGTCGTGCCGGTGATCGAGCGGGTTGCGGCGCAGTCCGACGTTGCGATCTCGATCGACACCAGCAAGGCCGTTGTCGCGCGCGATTCATTGGCTGCCGGCGCTACCCTCATCAACGATATCACGGGCCTGGCGGGTGACGCAGAGATGCTCGATGTCGTTGCTGCGAGCGATTGCCGCGTTTGCGTCATGCACATGCGGGGCACGCCGCGGACGATGCAAGACAACCCGCAATACGACGACGTCGTCGGCGAGGTGATGGGCTACTTGGCCGAGCGGCGCAACGCGCTCGAAGTCGCCGGCGTTAGCCGCGATCGCATCTTGCTCGATCCGGGGATCGGCTTCGGCAAGAACGGCGCGCACAACCTCGAGTTGCTGCGGAGGATCGGCGAGTTCCACGAGTTGGGCTGCCCGCTGCTCGTAGGGCATTCTCGCAAGCGGTTCCTCGGCGAGGTCCTCGGCGACCCGACCGCCGACCGAACCGCCGCGACGCTCGGCGTGTCCCTGTGGCTCGCTTCACAAGGGGTGCAAGTGATCCGCGTCCACGACGTCCGGCTAACCGTCGAGGCGCTGAAGGCGTTCCACGCGGTTGCTTCTAGCGAGCCGTAAGCGTCAGCGCCCGGAGTGTGTCTGGTACTCGCTGCAACTCCGGGAGCTTACGCTTCCCGGCTCGCATAGACGTTTCCCATTTGGTTGTTGGTTTTAGCCACCACATCGGCGATAATGGGAGGAATTCGCTTTCAAAGTCTGCAAGAACCGTTATGTCCCTTCTCGACACCCCCGCCGTGAAAGACCTAGCCGCTTACTGCCGTGACGTCGCTCAGCGCGCCAAACGCGCCTCCGCCG
This sequence comes from Botrimarina mediterranea, assembly GCF_007753265.1. Taxonomy (NCBI): domain Bacteria; kingdom Pseudomonadati; phylum Planctomycetota; class Planctomycetia; order Pirellulales; family Lacipirellulaceae; genus Botrimarina; species Botrimarina mediterranea. The sequence continues at coordinate 512,387 of NZ_CP036349.1, read as the reverse complement.
CCCTCGCCACAGTGCTCGGCGAGGTGAAGATTGCGTGGCTGCTGCGGTCGGCCGAACTGCTCCGCGCCAGCTCAGAGCGGCTCGCCGAAGCGAACCAGCTCGACCTCGACGCGGCGCCGGGCTACGGCCTCACCGACGCCGCGATTGACCGCCTGCGGCTGACGCCCGAACGCATTGAGTCGATCGCTGCGGCGCTCGAAGAAGTGGCGGCGCTCCGCGACCCGATCGGCGCGGTGATCGACTCGACGGTGCGGCCCAATGGTCTGCGGATCGACAAGGTGCGGGCGCCGCTGGGCGTGGTTTTTTTCATCTACGAGTCGCGACCCAACGTCACCGCCGACGCCGCGGCGATTTGCGTGAAGGCGGGCAACGCCGTCATCCTCCGCGGCGGCAAGGAAGCGATCCATTCGTCGCAGGCGATCGTCGATCTGCTCGCCCAAGCCGCACAAGAGATCGGCCTCCCCGAAGACGCTGTGCAGCTAGTGAGCACCACCGACCGCGAGGCGGTGGGCCACTTCCTGTCGATGAACGACTTCATCGACGTGGCGATCCCGCGTGGCGGCGAGGGCCTCATCCGCCGCGTCGCGGCCGAGGCGACGATGCCTGTCATCAAGCACTTCGACGGCAACTGCCACGTCTACCTCGACGCGTCGGCCGACCCGGAGTTCGCCGAGCGGATCACGCTCAACAGCAAGACGCACCGTTACGGCGTCTGCAACGCGGCCGAGTCGCTGCTGGTGCACGCCGACGCCGCCGAGCGGCTGCTGCCCCGGGTCGCTAAGGCGCTAACGGACGCGGGCGTCGAGGTCCGCGGCGACGAGCGTGTCCGCAAGCTCGTGCCAACCGCGAAGCCGGCGAGCGAGCAAGACTTCGGCGCCGAGTACCTCGGGCCGATCATCTCCGCCGCAGTGGTCGATTCGCTCGAAGCGGCGATTGACCACATCAACCGCTACGGCTCGCACCACACCGACGCCATCGTCACAACCGACCTGGCCTCGGCCCAGCGGTTTACAGCCGCGGTGGATAGCGCTGCGGTCGTCGTCAATGCTAGCACCCGCTTCAACGACGGCGGCGAGTTCGGTCTCGGCGCCGAGATCGGCATCAGCACCGACAAGTTCCACGCCCGCGGCCCCTGCGGCGTCGACGAGTTGACGACGTACAAGTACGTGGTGACGGGGACGGGACAAATCAGAGGCTAGAGGTTTGCTAGCAGACGGCCTACGAGAGGGCTGCGCGGGCCGGGGCGGCACAACTGACCGTGCAATGTTGTCGGCAATTGCCTAGCCTCTAGCCTCTATCATCTAGCCTCTGTCGCGCAGCGACCCGTGTCCGACGAAGTCCTCAGCCAAGACGAGATCGAGAGCCTGCTCGGCAAGGCGGCCCCGGCTGCGCCGAAGAAGGCGGAGTCCAAAGCGGCGTCAAAAGCGGCCGTTACCCAGCCCGCGCCGTCTTCGCAGCCGGTCTCGTTCGGCGGCCAGGGGATTGTTCCGACAATCGCGCCGCTGCCGGCGCCGACCGAGAAGGTCACCACCTACGACTTCAAGCGTCCCGAGCGCGTCGGCAAAGAGCAGATGCGCGCGCTCCAGACGATGCACGAGGGTTTCAGCCGTAACTACGGCGCCGCCCTCTCGGCGTTGCTGCGAACCATCGTCGAGGTGAAGCTCACGAGCGTCGACCAACTCACCTACAGCGAGTTCGTCTTTAGCCTCGAGAACCCCACCTGCTTCAACCTGATCAACGCCCCGCCGCTCGAAGGTCAGTTGATCCTCGACATCAACCCGTCGCTGCTGTTCCCGATCATCGACCGCTTGCTCGGCGGCACGGCCGACGCGTCGAACCCCGCGCGGCGGCCGCTCACCGAGATCGAACTGCGTCTGGCGAGCCGCGTGACGTCGCTCTTCCTTAACGAGATCAAGATCGCGTGGATGAACGTGATCGAGCTCTCGCCGGAGATCGATCACGTCGAGAGCAACCCGCAGCTCGTGCAGATCGTGCCGCCGAACGAAGTGATCGTGCTAATCAGCTTCGAGCTGACGATCGGCGACGTCCGCGGCATGATGAACCTCTGCATCCCGTTCAACTCGATCGAGCGGATCGGCGGCAAGCTCAGCGCCAACAGCTGGGTCACTTACAGCAAGAAGCCTTCGACGCCGGAGTCGGTGCAGCAGATCAGCGACCGGTTGGGTCATTCGATCGTCGAGCTGTCGGTCGATCTGGCGACCTCGCAGATCTCAACGGCGGACCTCGTGGGCCTGCGAGTCGGCGACATCATCACAACCGAGAAAGACATCCACGCCCCACTGGTGGTGTCGGTCGAGGGCCGCAAGAAGTTCCACGCGTCGCCCGGCGCCTTCAAGGGCCGCAAAGCGGTGCAGATCACCGAGCCGATCGTCGAACGGCATGTCGCCGTCGGCAAACAGGCCGGCTGACCGCACGAAACCGCCCACTCTGTGGCCTCGCCGCCGGCGTGCTAAGCTATGGCGACGGCGTCACCCTTTAGACGCCCGTCACGCGCCCGTAGCTCAGCTGGATAGAGCAGCGGACTTCTAATCCGCAGGTCGCAGGTTCGAGCCCTGCCGGGCGTGCTATGTTGACGCGGCTTTCTACCATCGGCCCCCCGCTGAGTGGCTCGGGCTGCCGGCAGAAGGCACGGTTGGCTTGCGAGGATTAGTCTCGTAAGACCTACGGTAAACGGCCCGCGACACTAACCGTCTCCGATGTGAGGCAGGCGCCATGTGACCCGGCTTTCGCTCAATCGGTCGTCCCTTGGCCTCCCTTCTTGACCTCGGCCTCGTGCAAGAGCGTCTCGAGTCGTTTGATCTGTTCATCGCTTTGAGCGAGGAGCTGTTGCAGCAGAACAAGCTTGGTGTCGATCTGGCCGGTGAGGTCGCGGGCCAATTCGTGCAGTTCGACTTGTTGTCGGTCGAACTTCGCCGCCGTGTCATTTTGGGAGCCGTCCCACTGGTGCGTTGGACGAGGCTGGGCGTCGAGCGGTGGCCCGGACCCGCCGCGAGTGCGTTTGCTCTGCCGGCGCCAATTGATCCGCAGCAGAATAAAGGTGAGCGCTGCGCACCCGGCGGCGAACATCGCGGCGGGAAGCCAGGGCGTATCGGCGGCTAGCAACGCCAGGGGCATAAAGAGCTCACCACAAAGGAACGAAGGAACAAAGAAGCGGAATCGCCGCCTGAGCTGTGGCCTTCCTTCGTTCCTTTGTTCCGTCGTGGATCATTTAGTCTTACTGTCCGCCCCAAGCGGCGCTTGCGGCTTGGCTCACATCACGGACCGTTACGCCTGCGCCGTCAGCGAGGGCTTTGCAATCCTCGTACTCGGGCGTGAATCGTTCGCCGGCCCCGCCGGGGAGCGTGGCGACGACACCGGACGTCTCGCCCCAGGGAGTGGTAACCGTCACCTTCCGCCGTGGCAGGACGATCCGCTCGACCGTTTGGCGACGCATGCCTAGTGCCGTGGTGTGACGGAAAACGATGGTGGCGAGCCGTTCGGCATCGGCGGGCGTCGCTTGCACGGTGAGCAACACGCCCGGGCGGTGCTTCTTCATCTGCAAGGGCGACAGCGCCACGTCGAGCGCGCCGGCGGCCCAGAGGCGTTCGACGCAGTCGCCGATCGCCTCGCCCGACGAGTCGTCGAGATTCGTTTCCAACAGGACGATCGTCGATACGGGGTCGCTCGATGGCGCCGCTTCGCCGCTCTTCGTGCCGACAACAAGTCGCAACACGTTCGGGTGATCGAAGTCCTTCTGGCCCGCGCCGAAGCCGATGCGCTCGATCGTCATCGCCGGCAGCGGACCGAACGACTTGGCGAGCTCTTTGACGATGGCGGCGCCGGTGGGCGTCGTGAGCTCGCCGACGACCGGACCCGTGGGCGGGTGCTCGGCGAGGGGCACGCCCATCAAGAGCTCGGCCGTCGCCGGCGCGGGGATTGCGCAGCGGCCGTGGGCGATCTGGATGAAGCCGCTGCCAGTTGGCACCGGCGCGCAGTGGACTTCGTCCACGTTCAAGAGGTCCCAGCCGATTGCGGCGCCGACAATGTCGGCGATCGAGTCGATGGCGCCGACTTCGTGGAAGTGGACCTTCTCGAGCGTCGAGCCGTGGACCTTCGCCTCGGCCTCGGCGATGCGGCGGAAGATGGCGGTCGCTAGCGTGTGGGCCCGCGGCGTGAGCGACCCGCCGTCGATCATCTTCTGGATGTGGTGCAGGTGCCGGTGGGCGTGCTCGGGCTCGTGCTCGACGACGACCTGCGTCGCCCGGAAACCCTGCTTCTTGACCTGTGTGGCGATGAGGCGGCAGTTGGGCGTGTTGTCGGGCCAGGCGAGCGAGTCGAGCCCGGCCTGGATCGCGGCGAGATCAACGCCGGCGTCCACGAGGGCGCCCAGCGTCATATCACCGCTGACGCCGCTAGCACAGTCGAGGTAAGCGATACGCATAGAAGCAGTTGGCGGTTAGTCGTTAGCGGTTAGCGAGCAATGGCGGAGTTTAGCAAACTTTGAGCCGCGCCCGTCAGGTAGCGGAGTTGCTAGCGGGGCGGCTCCGCTACCTGACGGGCGCGGCTCGAACGGGAGCTTCGCCGTTGACCCACCCTCATCGATTTCCTAGCGTCCATGAGCTTTCCGTCTCGCCCGGACCGATGCCGATGCCGCTCGATCACCAACCGCCGCTCCGCCTGGTCGCCGTCGCGGCCGACGTGCGTCGTGCGCGGTCGTTGGCGGCGAGTGTAGCGTCGGCGTTCGACGCGGCGGAACCGGTGCTGGTGGCGACGGTGGCCGAGGCCCTGGCTGCGCTGCGTCGCGAGCCGTTCGACGCGCTGGTGGCGTTGCATGAGCCCCCAACCGTCGACGCCTTAGTCTTGGCTCGCGCGTTGCGTGGGGCAGGGGACGAAACGCCGGTCGCGATTCTTGGCGCTGCGCGGGCGATCGACCTGGAAGCGGCGTCTTGGGACGCCGGCGCCGATGAGTACGCCTGTCTTGCCGAGACGACTGCCGCGCAACTCGCCGGCCGGATGCGGCGGGCAATCGAGGCGCGTGAGCGACTGCGAGAGATGCGGCGGGCGTTGCTCGCCGAGCAACAGCAGCTCGCACGCGACGAAGAGCAGTCTCGGCGGCTCGTCGAGTCGCAGCAGCGTTTGGTGGCGGAGTTGCGGATGCTCCCCGATCAGCCGCTCGCCGACGTCGTGACGACACTCCGACTCAATCGCGACGCGGGCGCCGCTTACTCCGACCTTCTGCGGCGGGCGGTGGTTTCCGGCTCGCCACGGAGCGACGAACTTACGCGACTCGCGGATGACCTCGCCGACGAGGGCATCACCGGCCCGCGGCTCTTGGAGCTGCATCTGGCGGCGGTGAATGACACGGTCGCCGGACTGGCCCCTCGGGCGGCCCAGGCGGTCCGTGACGAGGCCGATCGGCTCCTCTTCGAAGCGGTCGTTCACTTGGCCGAGGCTTACCGGCGGCGTTATCTTCGGGCGGTTCCCGCCCAAGTAACGCCAGCCTCGAAAGCCGCTTAATGCCAACCGAACGAACCGAAGCTAACAGGGCCGATCGCGGCGACGACGCCACCACCGTCGCCGAACTCCGTCAGCTTGTTGAAGACTTCGTCGCCGAGCGCGACTGGTCGCGTTATCATTCGCCAAAGAACCTGGCGATGTCGATCGCGATCGAAGCGGCCGAGCTGATGGAGCACTTTCAGTGGCTCGACCCGGCCGAAGCCCAGGCCGTCGTCGCCGACCCAACAAAGCGTGCCGCCGCCGCAGAAGAACTGGCCGATGTGGTGGGCTACTGCTTCGCGATGTCGGGCGCGCTGGGCGTGGACCTCTCGCAAACCGTGCGGGCCAAAATGCGCCGCAACCATGAGAAGTACCCGGCGGCGGTGTTCCGCGGGAAGCCGAGTTATGAGCGCCCGAAGGATTAGAACCACGGATGACACGGATGTCGAGTGACGTGTTTGATCTGTTGTGACAGCGAAGCGGCTTGTCTTTTTTCATCCGTGATATCCGTGTCATCCGTGGTTCCTTCAGAACGACCAACTCGCCTCGCGATCGTCGGCGCCAGTGTCCGCGCCGCGGCGCAGTCGGCGCTGCGGGCAGGGTTTGAGGTGGTTGGCGCCGATCTGTTTGCCGACGCCGATCTTGATGGGGTTTGTCCGATCACGAAGATCGAGGATTACCCGCACGGCTTCGTCGATTGGCTTGCGAAGCAGGATGTCGATGCGTGGATGTACACGGGGGCGCTGGAGAACTACCCGGACCTTGTCGATCAGATGGCGGCGATTAGGCCGCTGTGGGGTGTGAGCGGTGAGGCGCTGCGGCGATGCCGTGATCCTTCTGAATACGGCTACCATCTCTTCAAGGCGGATGTTCCCTATCCCGCGACGATAAGAGCAACTCCAGGTAAATCCTACAAAACTTACTGGCCATGGGGGCCGTCACTGGCCAAATCGTACCGGCAAAGTAACGGGGCGGGCGTATGGCGGATCAACAACCAAGACGACTACGATCGAGCAGTCAATCTCGGAATGTATATCCAGGATCACCTGCAGGAGGGCGAGAGTCTCTCTGCCTTGTTTGTCGCCGATACCCAAGGCGCAACGCTGCTTGGACTGTCCGAACAACTTGTCGGAGATAGTGACAACGAATTCCATTACCGAGGGTCGATCGGCCCGCTGGCGCCTTCTGTTTCTCACGCGATCACCTTGGACAACCTTGGCCGTTGCCTAAGCAGTTCGCTCGGTCTTCGAGGGGTTGTCGGTGTCGATCTCATTCAGTTTGAGCAGCTTCTTTGCGTAATCGAGATCAACCCTCGCTACACGGCGTCGGTCGAAGTGATCGAACGAGCGAACGGCGTTTCGGCGGTCGCGGCGCATGCGGCGTGCTTTGCTGAGGGGCTTGAACCGGGTACTGAGTCACAACCCGGTAAGCACGTCGGCAAACGCATCCTTTACGCTGCGGAGCCGATCCAGGTTGGAGAGTCGCTCGCTGGCGAATTGCTCGAACTTCATCGCGCGGGTCGCGTGGCGGATGTCCCTCGCGCGGGGACGGCGATCGGGGCGGGAGAACCGATCTGTACGATCTTGGTAGAATCAGAGTCTTGCTCAGCGGTTGCGGAAGGGCTGGATGCTCTCGCTGAAATCTTGCTTGCCCGGTTCGCTACCCGCGGCTAGCGCCGACGGCTCAATTCAGAGACTCTTATGCGTATTGGCGTTGTTAGCGACACCCACGGCTCGGTCGATCACACGCGGCCGGCGATTCGGATGCTTGAGTCGCTGGAGGTCGAGGTCGTGCTGCATTGCGGCGACATCGGGTCGGCCGAGCTGGTTGAGATGTTCGCCCCGTGGCCGACGCACTTTGTGTTCGGCAACTGCGACTACGACCAGGCTGAGTTGCGCCGCGCGATCGAGGCGGCGGGCCAGACGTGCCACGAGCTGTTCGGCGATATCGAGCTAGCCGGCGTGCGGATCGCGCTGCTACACAGCCACGACCGCGGCGCGTTCCGCAGCGCCATCCAGTCGGGCGATTACGCCCTCGTCTGCTACGGCCACACGCACATCGCCGCGGCCGACAAGCAGGGCGACACGCTGGTGCTCAACCCCGGGGCGCTCTATCGCGCGGACCGGCACACGATCGCGGTGGTAGAGCTGCCGACAGTGGAAGCGACACACGTGGGTGTCTCGTGAGGGGATAGATGGCAGATGATAGATGTTAGAGCGCAAGCGACGCCTGGTGCTCTACCTTCTGCCATCTATCCTCTGTCCTCTTCCACTCAGCCCGCCATCCGCAAATTCGCCCCATCGACCGGCAGGAACTCGATCTCGCCGGCGCGGTGGTAGTACTGCATCAGGTAGGCGTCTTCCGGCGAGTCGTCATAGAAGTCACGGAGGACGCTCGTGGCGCGGAAGCCGGTTTGCTTGAAGAAGAGCTGCGCGTCGAGGTTGGTCTCACGCACTTCGAGCGACAGACGCGTCCGGCGCTGGCTGCTGAGCTTGGCGATCAGCTTCTCGACCATCTGCGAGCCGACATGGCGGCGGCGTGTGTCGGCGGCGACGGCAAAGTTCAGCAGGTGGAGGCGCGTTTTGTGGAGTTCATAGATCATGAAGCCCAGCACGCGGTCGCCGCGTTCGGCGACCATGCCGATGCAGTTGCGGCGGCGCAGGCAGGCGACGAAGTCTTCCTCGCTCCATGGGAACTCGAACGCCGACTTCTCGATCTGGAGCACCTGTTCCATATCGCGGCGGATCATCCAGCGGATGTGGACGTCGAGCCGCGTGTAGGTTTCGGTGATCGGCATCGTTGAGCTCCTGTCTCGATAACCGGTGCGTCGCTGAGCGGCGGGCCGGGTGGTTCCGTCCATTCGATTAGGCCGGCGGAGATCGTAGTGGGCAACCCATCCGTTGGGGCCCCGACGTCCGCGGCAGGGGGGAAACTATCAGAACCTCCTTGAGCGTGCCAAGGCGAAAGAATCGTTAAGACGCCGGCGCCTCAAAGCATTGCGCCAGTTGCACTTGACGCCGCCTGACAAAGGCTTCTCGACCGCGCCTTTCCGGACGTGTGGGCGGCGCCGATTCGCCAGCTTGGGGGCTTTGCGCAGCCTGGCGTTTGGCGGGATTTACCGCTTGGGGACCGTGCGCCGCCTGGGAGTGTCGTACGCTTTCAAGTCGCGGTGCGCCTCGGGCGTACGCAGGCGGTCCGCCGCGGCCCACGATTCCGTTCAGGCCGTTTGATGACCCCGTCCCCCGCCGCCCTGCCGTCCAGCGCCGACGACGGCGGCGCTCGGCGCGACTACCAGGTCTTTCGCCGGTTGGTGATTGCGCTGTTGGTCGTGGCGTGCGCGGGACCGCTGGCGCTCAACGTCGCCGACCCCGACCTGTGGGGCCATGTCCTCTACGCCGAGGAGTGGATTGCCGACGGCAAGCTTCCCCGCACCGCGACCCACACGTACACGGCCGAGGGTCACCCGTGGGTCAACCACGAGAACCTCGCCGAGTTGGCCCTCGCCTACGGCTTCCGCACGCTCGGCGTGCCCGGGATGCTGGCGGCGAAGGTCGTGCTGGGGATGGCCATTTTGCTGCTGATGTCGCTCGCGGCACAGCGGCAAGGCGTCCGACCGATCGCTGCCTGGGCGACGTTCTTGCTCGTCTCGTACAACCTGCATGCGTTCTTCCCGCTACGTCCCCAGTTGCTGAGCTTCTTGTGCTGCGCCGTCATGCTCTTCGTAATCGAGCGGGCCTTTGACGCTTGGGGATATCGCCGCACCGACTTCACCAACACCCGTCGCAAGTCCGACAACTCCCCGATCGAGTGGCGTTGGCTCATGGGGCTGCCCGTGCTGTTTGTGGTGTGGGCGAATTCCCACGGTGGGTTTGCCCTGGGTCTCGTGCTGCTAGCAGCAATCCTCGGCGGCAGGGCGATCGAGCTGGTGTACCGATTGGGCGCCGCTGGCGTCGGCCGTGCGATGGGGCTGCTTGGCGTGGGCGCCGCTTGTGGCGCCGCTACGCTGGCCACGCCCTATGGCTACGGGCTCCACTTATGGATGAAAGGGTCGCTGGGACAGCCCCGGCCGGAGATTACCGAATGGCTCGCGCCGCAGCCGGGCAACCCGGTCTTCTGGCCGTTCGTCTCGCTGCTCGCCCTTTCAATCGCTGCCTATGCCTTCACGGATCGCCGCCGCGACGCGGTGAAGATGGTCGTGCTCGCGTTGGTCGCCTGGCAGGCCGCCTCGCATCTCCGTCACATCGCCTTCTTCGCCTTGCTGTGCGGTTTCTGGCTGCCGCCTCACCTCCAGTCGATCGCCGGGCGCCTACGGAACCGGGCGGTGGAAGGACTGCCCACGGCGCACCTCAACTCGTGGATGCGTGTAGGAATCGCGTCGGCGCTTGCCGGCGCGATTGGCTTGCAGGCATTGTTCCTTGGACAACGGATCGCTGCTTTCCCCGTTTATCGGTCCTGGTACCCGGTCGATGCGCTGCAGTGGATGTCCGAGCAGCGTGCTGCGGGCAACCTGCTGGTCTCTTTCAACTGGGCCCAATACGCCCTCGCCGCGTTGGCGCCGGAGATGCGGGTGCAGTTCGATGGTCGGTTCCGTACTTGCTACCCGCAGGAAGTCATCGATCGACACTTCGACTTCCTGCTTGGGGACGGCTCTCCGCGTTTCCGCAGTGAGACCTCGGGGCCTATCGACGGCGCCCGCACGCTAGAGATCGATCGGCCCGACTACGTGCTGGTCGATCGCAAGTACCAGAACGCCGTCAGCGTGATGGCAAACGCTGGTGAAGCTGAGGACTCCGAGTGGACCCTCGTCTATCAGGACGCGGTCGCTCAGGTCTGGGGCCGGCGCGACGTGGTTGACGAAGTGTCGTCCTCGCAATTCGTGCCGCCCGACCGGCGTTTCGTCTCGGAGCACCTGTCACACACGGCCGTTCAGTGGCCAGCCTTGCCGCGGCTGAAGACGCCTCAGCCCTCCACGACGGGCCTCACTGAAGTCGCGGGCCGCGGCGCCGACGCCCCCGCTAAACCGTACAATGAAGGGTGAGTGAGGAATCAACATGAGTCTGCTAGAACAGCTTGAGAAAGAAGTCGCCGCCACTGTCGCGACGCCCCATTCCGCTGCTTACGAACCGCCAGCAGCGGAAGAGGCGATTCATAGGCGGATTGAACGGACTCTCGCCGAGGCCGAGGCAGCGCTCGAAGAAGCCCGTCGCCACGGCGACTTGGCCCTCGACGTTCCTGCGCGTCGCAAGACCGACCGCCCCGTTAACACGCGGCTCAAGGTCTCGGTCTTGATGCCGGTCTATAACGAGATGGCGACGATCCGTGAGATCGTCGCCCGCGTCCGCGATCAAGCGCGGCACGACGAGGTCCTGATCGTTGACGATTGCAGCACCGATGGCACGCGCGATGTGCTGATTGAGTTGGACCGCGAGTGCGACGACGTGCGTGTCGTCCTGCACGGTTACAACAAGGGCAAGGGCGCGGCGCTGCGGACGGCGCTGTCGCATGCGCGAGGCGATATCGTCCTGGTTCAAGACGCCGATCTCGAGTACGACCCCGCCGACTACGCCAAGCTGATCGAGCCTATCCAACGGGGCGAGGCCGACGTGGTCTATGGCTCGCGGTTCCTCGTGAACGCCGAGCAGGACCCGTCGCGGATGCACCGGTTTGGCAACTGGATGCTCACCGCCGCGTCAAACCTGACGACGGGGCTCCACCTGACGGACATGGAGACCTGTTACAAGGCGATGCGCCGAGACGCGCTGCGCGGCGTTCTCATCCGCGAGAACCGCTTCGGCTTCGAACCCGAGATCACCGCGAAGCTCGCCCGCCGCGGCTGCCGATTCAAAGAGGTCCCGATCGCCTACAACAGCCGCGGGTGGGAAGAGGGGAAGAAGATCGGCCCACGCGACGCCTTCCGGGCGCTGTGGTGCATTGGACGCTACGCGTTTTGGGATTGAAAACGTGGGCGATCCGGCGACGTTCGTCGTTGATGGAACCTTGGTGTGCTCGCCTCCCACCGACGACTAACGTCGCCGGCTCGCCGTCTATTCCTTGGGCCATGCGTTGTTTGCGGCGTCGATGAGCCAGTGGCGGCCGTCGGGCATGCGGTCCTGGTGGATCGCCCAGAAGTACATGCCGCGATAGCCCTGCTCGTTGGCCCAGACGGCTTTGCCGTGGACCGAGTTGCGGTCGTCGTAGCTGATTAACACCGGCCCGTCGTAGACATTCTCGTCGACGGTCCTGAGCGGCGCGTCACTCTCTGCATTCGGCTCGTTCGGCGGTTCGGGGCTGCTGAGCCACGGCGCCCGGCTCTCGTTGTCCCACTCGGCGCGCCAGCCTTCGTCGACAAGCTTGCGAACCGCCGAAAACGCCATGACTTGGTGACGCCGTCGCTGCTCGGGATCGAGTTGCTCAAATGGCTTCGCCACCGGCATCGAACGGCCGTAGAAGGGGACGCCGACGACGAGCTTGTCCTTGGGCACGCCGCGCTGCCGCTCCCAGTACCGTGTCGCCGTAGCGACGCTGCGTTTCTCTCGCTCGGGGTCGAGCGACGATGGGAAGAGCGGCGCGTGGTGGGCGGCGTGTAACGACCAGGGATCGGCCATGTCGTACGCCATGACGCCGAGCCAATCGACAAGCGGGACAATCCTCTTGGCGTCGATCCACTGACCGAAGTCAGGCGAAGCGCTGACAGAGGTCGTCATTAGGTAGGGCGACTTGCGTTGCATCCGCTTCGCCTCGGCATTGAGTTGGCGACGCAGCTCGGCGAGCAGGCGGGCGTGGCCCTCGCTTGTGGCGGCGTCGCGCGGGAACTCCCAGTTGAGATCGACGCCGTCGTACTTGCCGTCGGCGACGACCTTCACGATGTCGGCGGCGAGTTGCTTCGTCGAAGATTCGGCAGCCGTTGCCTTTTCAAGCCCCGCCACGGAGTTCCCGCCGCCCACCACAACGAGCACGGGCACGCCGTTCTTGCGGCCCTCAGCGGTGAGCGCGCCGTTGGGAACCGCATCGGTCGCGAGGACCTTCCCCCCGGCGTCGAGGCTTAAATAGCAGTGGCTTAGGTGCGTGAGTCCGTCCCACGGGATCTGTTCGACGGCGAGATTCCCGAACGTGGCGAAGTAACCAACCATGACCCGTTCGGCGGCGGCGGGCAGAGCGGAAAGAGCAAGGAATAACGCGAGAGTGCGGACGAAAGAAGTCATCAGCGATATCACGACGTTGAAGGAATTGAATGACTGTGCGGGTCGGCTCACCATCGCAGCTACCGTCGCCCGGCGCGCGGGTTGCTCGCTCCCTTGCGGCCGTCAGGCTTCTCAAGATAACGACTCACACCTATCGTAGCTGGTGGCGGACTACTTCGCCTCTCACCTGCGACCCTCAAGGAGCCCCCTCATCATGGCGAACGTTCCCCTCGCGAAGGTCAAAGCCCTCTGCACCGCGGCCGAATACGATTTAGTGCAGGCTAGCCGCCGGCCCCAGATCGGCCAACACGACGCCGCGGCGCTCAAGCAGCACGTCGCCAAGGCGCGGAAGCTCCGCGACAAGTGGCGTGATCAGGCGACCAAGCAGCGGCGCGACACGCAGCAGCGCCACAATGCCCGCGTAGCGGACGGTGAGAAGCGGAGCGAGCAGAAGGTGGAGGTATTTGACGCCGCGCTCGCGGCTTTTGAGAAGCAGCTCGCGAAAGTTTCCGCGTCGGGCGGCGGTTCAAGCAAGGCCGCGCCGAAGAAGAAGTCCACCAAATCCGCGCGGACACCTGATCATCGCGCCGACCGGGCGTCGAAGCGAGCGACGCTCGAGGCCCAACGCGAAGAATTGAACGCCGCCACGGCAAAGAAGAAGTCGGCAAAGAAGAAGACCGCCAAGAAGATCGCGGCGTCAGACGCTGTTAAGAAGAAGCCCTCGAAGAAGAAGGTCGCGAAGAAGAAGGTCGCCAAGAAGAAGGCTGCCAAGAAAGGCGCTTACGCCGCTCGCGCGAAAAAGGCGGTGAAGAAGAAACTCGAAAAGTCGGTGAGTTCGACCGCCGTCGACGGTGGCGCGCCTTCCACCGAGTCCGGACCTGTCGGGCCGGTTAACAAGAAGACTCAGCGTCGGGCCAAGACCGTCGCCAAGCAGGAACGCATCGACCGAAGCGGCCTGAATTCGCGGGTACGCGGTCATGTCTCCGCCCGAGAACGCCGTGCGCAGGGGCGACGCGATTCGCGGAGCGACGCGAGGAAATGACCTGGCCCTCCTGACTAGCATCGGACGGAGAATCATTCCTCCGCCGCTGTCTCTTCTCTGTGAGAAACCTTCGTTGCTGCCCGTCGTTACGTGGGCTGGGACGCCCTGTGGAGCGGCGTTAGGCTTCGTCACGGGCACGGAATCTGCGATCGCCGGTGGGGCAAACGACCAATGCAATCGCAACAAGCGATAGGCTGCATGGCTCCGGCAATGCAGACGCCATTAGAGAAGCGCTATGTGCGTCGCGCCAGACCGTGTAATCGGCCGCGTTGACGACGCCATCTCCATTGCCGTCGGCCGGAGGCGCGCTCACCGCATTGAACTGGAGGCGCCAAGTATCGTAGTCGGCTTCGTCGACGAAACCGTCTCGGTTAAAGTCACCCACCATCGACAACGGACGCTCGCGAAAGTCGACAACCAGCGGCAGGTGATCGTAAAAACCCTGAGAAGTCGTGATCATAACATCTTCGGCCTCGAGAGAAGTCGCCAACAGTTCCACCTCATTCATCGCCATCGTGTTGAGAACGAAGCGGTTCGCCGTCTCGAGAACACTGTCGGTGTAAATGATGTGGTCGAGGACGCCCGGATCGAAGACGTCTGAGTCGTTGCGCCATGTGTAGCGATCGGGTCCTACGCCGTTATGAAGTGGCGTAGCATTTGAAAGAGGCGTGCCGTCCCAGTCGGGGGGAGAGTCGGCTCCCAGGGACGCGTCGACAATGTCGCCTGTCAGTAGAGTCCGTAGAGGCTGACCGCTTCCAACCGTGTTTAGATCGCCCACCACGACAAAGGGGGTCTCAGTAGCAAGTCCGTCGGGACTGCGCAATCCGTCGATCCAACGGACCATGCGGTCCGCCTCCCTCTGCCGTCCTATCTCGTTGGTGCAGCAGGGCCAGTGATCGTTCATCACGTAGATGTCCGATGCGTGCCGATCGTCGGGCAAGTCGATCAAAGCGTCGGCGTGGCCGACGCTGCCCGTCGTCAAGAGAAAGGGGTGCCGGCTGGCGATAACGTTGTCTGAGACTTGGTGCGTTTGCCAGCCGGCGCTTCCGGGTAATGGGATTAATCCGTTGAGCAACGTCGCGACCTCCTCGGCCGTCCCGGGCGACATCTCCTGAAGCGCGAGTATGTCCGGGTCCATCGCCTTGACGAGCCGCTGAAAGCGGCTTGGCGTCGTAGGGTCAGCGCCGTTGTTAGAGAACAAAGCGCTATTGAAGTAGACGTTGTAGCTGACGACTCGCAAGTCGTCAGGTCGATGGCGATCGATGAAAGTTCCCGTTGACGTCATCGCGCACGCCGCCGACAGCGATGCGGAGCCAACACTAAGCCACGTCGCAATCTTCGTCGTTTGTCGGTGCAACAAGTTGCTTCTCAACGTTGTTGTCGTTGAAAGATGGGTTGTCGTTGGGATATGGGCACTAGCCTCGAAGGCAGCTGAGCCTTGAGGCCGCATCGCTGAGAATCAGTGTAACTCGAGCCGCAGCGGATCACACCACGTTGTGGAACTTCGCGATGAGGTCCCATGCCTCTTGGGGTGTCTCGGCGTAGCTGATCAGGTCGAGGTGCTCGTCGGCGATGACGCCCTCGTCGGCGAGCGCCTGGAAGTTGATCACCGAGTCCCAGTACTCTTTGCCGTAGAGGATGATCGGGATCGCCTGCATGCGGCCGGTCTGACGGAGGCAGAGCGTGTTGAATAGTTCGTCGAGCGTGCCGAAGCCGCCAGGGAAGACCACCAATGCCGCCGCGCGGAGGATGAAGTGGAACTTCCGCATCGCGAAGTAGTGAAACTGAAAGCACAGCTCCGGTGTGATGTAAGGGTTTGGCTCTTGCTCGTGCGGCAGCTCGATATTGAGGCCGATCGTCTTGGCGCCGATCTCGAACGCGCCGCGATTGCCCGCCTCCATGACGCCCGGCCCGCCGCCGGTGGTGACGACGAACTCGCACTTGCCGTCGAGCTGGCAACGCCCGCTGACGATCTTCGCGAACTCACGGCACTCGTTGTAGAAGCGGCTCTTCTTGAGGCGGGCTTCGGCGCGGACGACGGCGCGCTTTGCGGTTTGGCTGTCGGGCGCTGCGGCGAGCTCCGCCTTCGCCGCGGCGAGCTTCGACTCGGCCTCTTCGCGCGGGACGATCTGTGTGCCGCCAAAGACAACAACGGTGCTCTTGATGCCGGCCCGGACCAGCAAGAGCTCGGTCTTCTGCAGCTCCAGCTGCATCCGCACCGGTCGCATTGAAGAGTCGCGGAGCCACTCGGTGTCTTTCTCCGCTAGCACGTAGGTGGGAGAAGCGAGGATCGCCTCGCGGTTGGCCTCGACTTCGGGCGGGAGCACCTGCTTCCGCGCATCGAGCGAGAAGTCGGGCGCGACGTCCATCGGCTCCGCGGGCTTACGGGCGGAGGGGCCGATGTGCTTGGAGGGCTTGTTGACCATAAGGTGCTAGCAGGCAGGGGCAGCGGGCAGACCGCAGCAGTAAGGAAGGGCGAGAGCCGCGTCGTCCTCGACTGCGGCGGGGCTAGCATATCGCGCGGAGACGCGGAGACGCAGAGGAGTTAGTTGGGGAATGACCAATGACCAAGCCCAAATGACCAAGGCGACCGCGGAATCGATGTGAGCCGTCGGCGCTAGCCGCGGGTGGAAGCGGCCTTGCTTACCGTTAAACGGCGGGCTCACCCGCGGCTAGCGCCGACGGCTCACCTTCGTTGCCCTCATTGGTCATTGGGGCTTGGTAATTGATCACTCAGCCCAACTCCACCGAGTCCGCCATCGCCGGCACGGTCACGCTCCATCCTCGCTCCGCCCGCAGCGTTTCGGCGAGCGCCGCGGCGCTGTCGGGTTCGCCGTGGGTTAGGAAGGTTTGCTTCGGTGGCTGCTTGATCGCGCTGAGCCAACGCAGCAGGCCGTTGCGGTCGGCGTGGCCGGAGAGGCCGGGGACTTTTTCGATCGCGGCGCGGACGGGGACCTCTTGGCCGTGCATGCGAATGAACGGGGCGCCCTCTTCGAGGTGGCGACCCCGTGTGCCGACCGCCATATAACCGCCAAGGATGACGGTCGTCTTCGGGTCGGGGAGGCGACGCTTCAAGTGATGGACGATCCGGCCGGCGTCCATCATGCCGCTCGAGGCCAGAATGATCGCGGGACCGGTGATGTTGTTGAGACCCTTCGACTCCTCAGCGCTGCGGCAGAGGTGGACCGCGTCGCCCCCGAGCACGGGACGGTCGCCGACTTGGCAACTGCCGGTGACGCCGCAGAGTTCGGTCTCGCTGAGGTCATGTTCGGTGCAATGCTCTCGATAGATCTTCGTCGCGTCGACGCTCATCGGGCTGTCGAGGTAGATCGGCAGGTCCGGGATCTTGCCCTGGCACTTGAGGATCTGAAGCAGATAAATGAGCTGCTGCGCGCGACCCACCGCGAACGACGCCATCAGCATCACGCCGCCGCGTTCGACGCCACGTTTGATAACGGCTTCGAGCCCATCAACAAGGTTGACATCGGGGTGCTCGCGGTTGCCGTAGGTGCTCTCGCAGATCAGGTAGTCGCACTCCGGCGGCGGAGACGGGTCGTGGTACAGCGGCCCGTCATAGCGGCCGACGTCGCCGGAGAAGACGATGCGTGTCGGCTTCTTCGACGGGTCCTTCTCGCGCCGAATCTCGATCTCGATTAATCCCGATCCCAACAGGTGCCCCGCGTCGTGCCACCGCGCCCAGATCGGGCCGGCGATCTTGCGCCAGTCGTCGAGCGGCGTCTGGTGGAAACGCTTGATGGCGTTCATCGCGTCCTGCCCTGTGTAGAGCGGCAGCGCCGGCTTGTGCTTGCTGTAGCCTTTCTTATTGGCGTAGGCGGCGTCGGACTCTTGGATCTTTGCCGAGTCGAGCAGGATGATCTCGGCGAGCTTGGCCGTCGCACTGGTGCAATAGATCGGCCCCGCAAAGCCTTCCTTACAGATCTTCGGGAGATAGCCGACGTGGTCGAGGTGGGCGTGCGTCAGCAGCACGGCGTCGACCGCCGGCGCCTTGAAGGGCGTGCCCGCCCAGTTCAGCTCACGCAGCGGCTTGAGCCCCTGAAAGAGCCCGCAATCGATCAGCACCGAGGCGCCGTCCGCTTCGAGCAGGTACTTGCTGCCGGTGACCGTGCCGGCGGCGCCGTGGAAGGTGAGACGCATTGGGGAGGGGCCAGGGGCTGAGGGGATAAGGGAGGGTCTACGGCTACCAGCTTAATCCGAGTCCGAACCATCGACTGAAGACGGAGCCGTCGGCGCTAACGGAAGAATCTCCCGACGCTCCACATGCCGACGACCGCGAACAGCACGGCAAACGCCAACTCCCAAAGGAAATAGCGGATTGGGATCGGCGTGTGGCAGTCGCGGCAACGGCCTCGCAGCAGCAGGTAACCGAGGATTGGCAGGTTATGCCACGGGCGGATGCGATGGCCGCACACGGGACAGCAGCTCGGCTGGGCGACGATGTCCTCGCCCTTGGGGCTACGTAGGGCGACGACATTGAGAAAGCTACCGACGCACCCGCCCACCGCCGCGAACCACAGCGCGGCCGCCCACCACGGCGCGTGCTCCAGCCACCACGGCGAGCGCTCGATGCCTTCGAAGAGTTGAGGGAGCCAGTCGCTCATGGGGCGAGGTTGTAAGCCGGGCGGGGCTCACTCCTTTGCGGGAGCATCGGCGCCATCGGCTTCGCCTTCGAGCTGTTCCAGGAACTGTGTCATCTCCTCGATCATTTCGTCGGGCAGCTGGCTCGACCACTCGGGCGACTTGGCTACCTCGACAGCGCGGCGCTGGTTCTTGATGGCCTCGGCGATATCGCCCTTCGCGTAGTAGAGCCGAGCGATCGTGTCGAGCATCGGCGGCACGGGCGACTTTTCATCGACGGCAGCGGCAACGCCCTCGGCGGCGGCCTGGAGCAGTTCCTTGTTATCGATCTGGTCGTTCTGTGCGAGTTCGACGATGTGCCATCCGATCTGGTTGACCATGGAAGGGCCCATCTCGGCGGCTTGCTCCATGACCTTCGGCAGTTCCTTCGCAGCGGTCGCTTGATCTTCGCTGATTGAATTGACGAATTGCTGCACCATCACAACTCCCTTGAGCCGTGAGGCGAGCATCGTGAGCTGTGGGTCGGAGTTGTCCTTATTGATCTTTTCGATCAACTCCATCGCCCGCTCGTAATCCCCGGAGCCCAGAGCACGTTGGACCTGCTGCATGGCGAGGTCGCGCATCTGTTGTTGCTTGAACTCTTCGAGGAACGCCTCACGGTCCCAAGTGTCGGCGACCACGCTGGCGAGCGCGTCGTCGATCCCCATGGGATGGCCGATCCACTCGATATAGCCCGACTTGCCGACGATGAACGAGCAGGGAATGCCGCTCTGTCCGGAGGCTTCCATGTAGTCGGCGCTCGTCGATCCGTCGGGGTCGGCGGTGAGTTGATACGCGCTGGTTAGCTCGCGGTAGGTCGGCGCCTTCTTCTCTTCGGCCCCCTCCTCACCCTCGGTTTCCTTCTCCGTGGCTTCCTCCTCCCTACCACGCACCGTGGTGTCGAGAAACGCTTCAACCGTCTCTGTGTCTTCGTCGCTAACGCTGATAATGGTCACGCCCTTGTCGGCGTACTGCTTCTGCAGTTCGGCTAGGTGCGGCATGCTCGCCACGCACGGCGGACACCATGTCGCCCAGAACTCGACCACGTAGACTTTGTCTTTCTCAAACTTGATCGGCTGCTCGGGCGTTTCGCTGCTAAACCAGTGCTCGATGTCGAGGTTCGGAGCCTTCGTGCCGATGGTGAGGGCGGGCTCTTCGGGCTGGCCTTCCTCGGGGGCCTCCGGCCCGGCGCCCTGTATAGGGACCACCTTGGCGGCGGGCTGCTGGGCAAGCGACGGCGCCATGACGCCCATCGTCAACGAGAGGGCAAGGAGCGAAACAACTGACTGGCGCATGTTGCGTTTTCCGATCGGGAGGCGTTGGGAGCCGCAATAAATTGCGGGTTTTGCTTCTAAAGAGACTACGCCGCCGGCGCGGGCTGGGAAAGCCAGGAATCAGCCCGCGGGCCCTAGAACAGCCCGTGCAGCGGCCCGCCCTGGGCGGCCATTGCTTCGGTCTTGGACGTCACTTGCGGGTCTTCCTCCAGCACCGGCGCGTGGTGCGGCTTGATGCGGGCATCGATCACCAGCGGGCCGCGGCAGCCCCAGTGCTTACGGTCGGTGAACGCGGCGACGCCGTAGAGGTCCGCCGCGGGGTTCGCGCGGGTGAAGGCCGTCCAGAGGAAGTTACCGATCCCTTCGCGGCCGCTGGCCGCGGCGACGAAGTCGGGGTCGTCGGCCACGATGATCAGCCGGAAGCGGGAGAGGGGGTCGCTAAGCGGCAAGGATTTGACGAAGCGTTCCATATCATGTTCGGCCGCAGCTTGCGGCTTAGCGAGCCCCTCCGCCTCCACCACTTCACCAGACACATCCCCGCGCCACGCCGCGTCGTAGTCAAACGACGGCGCCGGCAACTTCGGGCCCCGTAGGACAACAACACCGGGCGTCACGACACGTGCGTCGTCGAAGCCATCCGGAAGAGAAACACCCTTACCGATCTGTGTCGCCAATTCGAACTTAGCCGGCCCCGCGGCGGCGATGATGACCTTCGACCCCGCGTTGAGCGAATCGCCCGAGTAGTCGAGCGTGTCGATCGTCGTCCGCGTATGGAAATGCAGATCGCGGGTCCAATCAGCGCGACGTAGCACCGCTTCGAGGAACGGCCGCACGGCGTGCAAGTCGTGCGTCGCCTCTTGTCGGCTTTGCCAGCACCCCGCGTCGGCGATGAAGAGGAACTTGGCAAGTGACAACTGCCCTTGCCCGAGGATGGCGCTGGCCTGCGTGAGAATCTCTTGGGGCCGCGGCTCGCCGTTGAAGGGCATGTAGCGTTCGCTGCCCACTGCGAGCAGCAGCGGATGCACGCCGGCGGCGTCAACAGCGTTGACGCCTAGCACGCCTGGGAGAACCGTCGGGATCACCGGACCGGTAAGGTCGTGAATGAGTTCGCCAAACGCCGTGTCTTCTTGCGGCGGGCGACCGACCACCGTAAACGGCCAGACCGCATCGCGGCGGTGATAGACGCGCTCGACCCGCAGCACGGGGAACGGGTGCTGCAACGAATAGTAGCCCAGGTGATCGCCGAAGGGGCCTTCGGGCTTCATGCGAGGCAAGCCGCCCGCGCCGTTCTCGCCGGGGACCACCGTGCCGCAGATCGCAAAGTCGGCGTCGGCGTAGACGGGTAGCCCTTCACGACGCTTCACCATGCGGATGCGTCGCCCCGCTAGCGCGCCGGCGAACGTCAATTCGCTCATCCCCTCGGGGAGCGGCATCACCGCGGCAAGCGTCATCGCCGGGTGGCCACCGACGAACGTATTCACACGGAACGGCTTGCCGAGCCGCCTCGCCTCGGCCTGATGGACGCCGATTGAGCGATGCAGCTGATAGTGCAGGCCGATCTCGCTGTCGCGCTCGTACTCGTTGCCAGCGAGTTGGATGCGGTACATGCCGAGGTTCGACTTCATCAGCCCCGGGGCGTGCGGATCCTCGGTATAGACCTGCGGCAGCGTCACAAACGGCCCGCCATCGCGGGGCCAACTGACGAGGTTCGGCAGTGAACTGATCGTGGTCTCGCAGGCCATCACCGGGCCGCTACGGACGGACTTCGGCAGCATCCGCAGGGCGGCGAACGGCGTCGTCGCATACTTCAGGGGCGACTTCAGCGCTCGCGTCGGATCGACCTTGAGGTCGATCAGCCGCTGCACCGATTCAAAAGTGTGGCGGAAAAGAAACTTCGAGCGCTCGAGCGTGCCGAACAAGTTGCTCGCCATCGAGAACCGGCAGCCGGTCACGTTCGTGAACCACAGCGCCGGCCCGCCCGCCGCAAAGACCCGCCGATGAATGGCCGCTGCCTCAAGATAAGCGTCCACCGGCGCGTCGATCCGCCGCAGATGGCCGTGACGCTCGAGGTCGAGAAGGGTAGAGCGAAGCGACATTCTCAATAGGGGAAAGTTGAAAGGGGAATGCGGAAAAGATTTGCTGCGTCAGGCGGTAACTAATTACTTTCCACTTTCGGCATTCCCTTTCCCCTTTTCTACCTTCGCTTCCGCTGCAAACGCATCCCCTCCTCGCCGTGGTGCGTCATCAGCAAGGCTCCGACCGAGGCGAACTCGGCGAAGAGGTCGAACACCGTGTCTTCCTCACCGGGCCAGGGGTACGCGAAGATCAAGTCGAAATCATCGGGTTCGAGGCCTAGATCGTCGTACGCACTGGCGACATCGTTGCGGAGCCAGGTGATGGTGCGGGAGAGGTTGTAGGCGTTGGCTTCGAGCACGTCGTCACCGCCGTCGGGGACGAAGCTGCCGCAGAGGAACTCGGCCTCGATGCCGTGGTCCTCGGAAAGTGAGTTGGCCTCATCGACCAAGTCCTCCTCGATCTCAATGCCGATCGCGTCGAACCCCAAGAGGCTTGCCTGGAGGGTGACGACGCCGATGCCGCTCCCCCACTCCAGAAACCGTCCGCCGGGGGCAAGGCTTAACTCGGCCACTTTGGAGAGGGCCCGATAACTTTCGACAAAGTCGCTCGGCACAAAGGCCGGGGCGGGGTTGTCGCGGCGGCGGTGGTGGAACCGCTCGATGCGGTCGTCGGCGTCGTCAAGCAGGTCCTTCACGCGCCGCGGCAGCGGCGTCGCGGGGACATCGAGGTCGATTTCAATCAATCGGGACATCGTAACGACGCCATCCCTAAAGGAAGTCGGGGAGCCTTAATCGCCACTGGAAAAATGCAAGAGTTAGCACGGCTCGCTAACTCAATCGAAGAAGCGTTAGCGCCTTTGGTCCCCCTCCTTCTTCAGAGGGAGGGGCTAGGGGAGGGTGTTGAAACGGGCACCCACTTCTCCCCCTCCCCTAGCCCCTCCCCCGAAAGCGGTGGAGGGGGATCAAACGCGCGACGCTTCTTTCAAACGCCACAATTAATCTGTTAGCCGTTGCAAAAATCCTGTGGCGCTTAGGGCTCTCTTTGGAACACCGTAACTCAGACACGAATCGACCAGCCACGCCGCCACATCCCCCACAGCACCAGCCACCAGCACGCCACGAATCCTACAGCAAACACCAGCGAGGCGAGCTTAGGGTCACCCCATCCGATGGCGTTGAGCGGCCCGGTAATGAGGTTCTCGTAGACCCAGCCCTTTACGGTCTCGTCACCGAACTTGAACATCGACATTGCCCTCGCCACGAAGCCCGAAGCGACGAAGACGAAGATCGCGTTGACGCCGACCATTTGGAACGCCGTCGCGACGCGTTTCAGCGCCGGCGAGTTCTTCCCCGCTAGGTCGAACACGAAGAGACAGCAAGCGAGCATCACCATGCCGAGGCCGCCCGCGAGCAGAACGAAGCTCGGCGTCCACAGGGCTTTGTTGATCGGTAGGCCGATTACTGGCGAGGCGCCGCTGCGCCACAGTTCGTGCCACCCCTGCCCTGCCGCCGCGATCGCCAGCCCCGCGATGAGCAGCTTGCCCACTCGCGCTGGTGTGATTGGCTGCGACTTGAGGCGCCGGCCCACCGCGTAGCCAATCAGCGCCGTCACGATCGCCGGTAGCGTACTAAGCAACCCCTCGGGGTCGGTGGGACGTGCCGACCACATGTGTTGGCGACCGATCACCGCTTCATCGACGCGTTTTACAATGTTGTCGTTTTGCTCGATCCGCTCGGCGAGCGGCACATCGGTCGGCAACGTCTTGAGCATCAAGGTGTAGCCCATCAGCAACACAATCGCTGCAATCCATCGGCCGCGCTTTCCAAGGCTCAAGACGATGATCGAAGCGCCGAGGTATGCCAGCGCTATCCGGACCAGCACGCCCGGCCAGCGGAGCGTGCCGAGATTCCAGTTCTCGTCGAATCCAAACGTCACGCCAATGAGCCGGCCCGATCCGCTACTGAAAACGAGTCCGAGCAGAACTAGCACGAGCGTGCGCCGGAACACCCGCAGCCAAACGGCCCGCGTTGGCGACCCTTCGCCGTCGGTGTACTTGGCGAAGCTGTACGCCATCGCCACGCCGACCATGAACAGAAAGAACGGGAAGATCAGGTCGGTGGGCGTCCAGCCGTGCCAGTCGGCGTGCGCAAACGGCCAGTAGAGGGTGCCCCAGTCTCCCGGGTTGTTGACCAGGATCATCGCCAGGATCGTCAGCCCCCGCATCACGTCGAGCGACAACAGCCGGTCGGCTTTGGCGGCGGGGGGAGCGGTCGTGTTCGAATCATTCGCCATGGCGAGAAGATAGCGTCTGCCCGCCGAATTGCGACGGCTTCCAAGCAGGGAAACGAGGCGATCTGCGCAAGCCAACGGCTTTTCCGCGCAGTCGGATTGATCTGGCGGCGTTGTCGATTGGATATCTCACCTGCTAGCAAGACTGCCCCTCCTTAGACACGTCTGGTACGATTCGGGGCCCAGTCGCTAGCCCTCCTCTCGACCCTCACCGACCCAGCCAAAAGATGTCCAAGACGATCAACGTCGCGATGATCGGCGCCCGCTTCATGGGCAAGGCCCACTCGAACGCCTACCTCAATGTGGGCAAGTTCTTCGACCTGGAACTGCAGCCTGTGATGAAGTCGGTCTGCGCCCGCGACGCCGCCGGCACGCAGGCCTTCGCCGACCAGTGGGGCTGGGAACGGGCCGACACCGACTGGCGTGAGGTCGTCGCCGCGGGGGACATAGACCTCGTGGACGTCTGCACGCCGGGCGACACCCACGCGCCGATCGCCATCGCCGCCGCCGAGGCCGGCAAGCACGTCTTCTGCGAGAAGCCGCTCGCCAACACGCTCGAAGACGCGCGGACGATGCTCGCGGCTGTCCGCAAGGCGGGCGTCCGCCATATGGTCAATTTCAACTACCGTCGCTGCCCCGCCGTGTCGCTCGCGCGGCAGATGGTCGAGGCGGGCGAGATCGGCGAGGTCCGCCAGTGGCGGGCCACTTACCTACAAGATTGGCTGGTGGACGCCGACAGCCCCTACAGCTGGCGGATGGATAAGAAGATCGCCGGCTCTGGCGCCCACGGCGACCTCAACGCCCACGCCATCGACTTGGCCCGCTTCATCACCGGCGATGAGATCGCCCAAGTCGTCGGCGACATGAAGACCTTCGTCACCGAACGGCCCTACGCTGACGGCTCGGGCTCTGGCGTCGGCGCCTCGGGGGCTGCTGGTAAGGGTGGGATGGGCAAGGTAACCGTCGATGACGCGTCGATTTTCCTCGCCCGCTTTGCTAGCGGCGCGATCGGCACGTTTGAGGCGACCCGCATGGCGCCCGGCCGCAAGAACTACAACCGCTTCGAGGTTTCGGGCAGCCGCGGAACGCTCGTTTGGAACTTCGAGGACATGAATGTCCTGGAGTACTACTCGAAGGACGATCCGTCCAATCGCCAAGGCTTCAAACGGATCATGGCGACCGAGGCCGATCACCCCTACGTCGCCGCCTGGTGGCCGCCCGGTCACGTGCTCGGTTACGAACACGGCTTCGTCCACGGCGTATACGATCTACTGCAAGCGATCGCTAACGGCACAGAGGTTGCTCCCGACTTCCGTGACGGCGCCCAATGCGTCGCGGTGCTCGAAGCGGTCGAAAAGTCGGTCACCGCGGGTTCGTGGCAGACCGTCGAGACCGTTGAGTGACGTAAGAAAGGAAATTATCCACGGAGGCACGGAGGGCACAGAGCTAAGCACAGAGAAGACTTCTCTGTGCCTTACTCGGTGGACTCAGTGACTCTGTGGTTAATTGTTCGTAGCAATGCGCCAAGCGCTGCGCTAACAATTACCTACCCACCTCACGTCGGGGGTCGAAAGACTTCACTCCCGTACGATCGGCCATCCCCTGGCCGCCGTCAGGACGACGGACCCCTTGGACCGGCCGAAGAGGCACATAGGCCGCGTCGTTCGTCGCACTACCCTTCATGGCTGACCTCGATCGTCTGGCGAAGCTCTCGCCGGAACAACGCACGCGCTTGCAAGAACGGCTCGTCTCCCGGGCCGCGTCGAAGCTCCGCGCCGCCGCCAGAACCGGTGCGGCTGCTAGCAACGCGCCGCCGCCGCGCCTCACCGAGCCCGGCGCGCCAGTCGCGATCGTCGGAATGGCGTGCCGCTTCGGCGGCGCGCCGAATCTCGACGCCTACTGGCGGCTGATCCGTGACGGCATCGAAGGTGTCGTCGAAGTGCCCGCCGACCGCTGGCGCGTGGATGACTATTACAACGCCGAGGGTGGTCCGGGCAAGACGATCACACGCCGCGGGGCGTTCGTCGAAGGGATCGACCAATTCGAACCGACGTTCTTTGGGGTCACGCCGCGCGAAGCCTCGCGCATGGACCCGCAGCAGCGGATGCTGCTCGAAGTCGCCTGGGAGGCGATGGAGAACGCCGGTTGTCCCGCCGACCGCTTGGCGGGCACAGCGACGGGCGTCTACGTCGGCGTTGGCGGCACCGACTACAAGTCCGTGCCAATCCATACGGCCGAGTACTTCCAGCTGATCGACGCGCACGTCGGCACGGGCAACGCGTTGTCGATCGCTTCGAACCGCGTATCGTACGCGCTCGACCTGCGTGGGCCGAGCATGTCGGTCGATACCGCCTGCAGCAGCAGCTCGCTGGCGATCCATCTCGCCGTTGAAAGCCTGCGGCGCGGCGAGTGCTCGTCGGCGCTCGCCGGCGGCGTCAATGCGATCATCACGCCCGAGACGACCATCGCCTTCAGCCAGGCGCACATGCTCTCGCCCGAGGGCCGCTGCCGTTCGTACGACGCCGGCGCCGGCGGCTACGTCCGCGGCGAGGGCTGCGCCATGGTGCTGCTCAAGCGCCTTGACGATGCGCAGCGAGACGGTGATCAGGTGCTCGGCGTCATCCTCGGATCGGCTGTGAACCAAGACGGCCGCACGCCCGGCATCAGCGCGCCCTCGGTGACGCAGCAAGAGGCGTGCCTGCAGTCGGCGCTGGCCGACGCGGGTCTCCAGCCCGACGACGTCGATTACATCGAAGGGCATGGCACCGGCACGCCGCTCGGCGACCCTATCGAGCTGCAAGCCCTCGCGCACGTCTTCCGAAAGAAGGACGCCGATCAGCAGCCGCTGTGGGTCACGAGCGTTAAATCGAACATCGGCCACACCGAAACCGTCAGCGGCGCCGCGGGGCTCATCAAGACCGTTCTCCTCATGCAGCACGAGGTCGTCCCGCCGCAGCTGCACCTCGAACGCCTCAACCCGCACGCGCACCTCGAAGGCTCGCGCGTCACACCGCTTACGGAGCGTCAGCAGTGGCCTTCCCAGCAAGCGAATGGCGGACGCCGCCGTGTGGCGGGCGTGAGTTCGTTCGGTTTCGGTGGCACGAACACGCACCTCGTCATCGGCGAGGCGCCGCTGCCTGTCGCCATCGAGCCGAGGCCCGAACGCACGGCGCACGTCCTCAAACTCGCCGCCAAAACGCCTGACCGCATCCCCGAGCAAGCCGCTCGGCTTGCCGCGTGGTTGCGCAGCGACGTCGGCGGCGACGCCACGGTCGCCGATGTCGCGTTCACGCACACAACGGGCCGATGCGACTTCCAGCACCGTGTCGCCGTCGTCGCCGACTCGACGCAAACGTTGTTGACGCGACTCGACAACATCGCCGCCGGCGACATGGCCGACGATGCGCTCGTCGCCCGCGACAAGCCCGGAGTCGCTTGGTTGTTCACAGGCCAGGGCGCGCAGCGCGTCGGTATGGGCCGCGGGCTCTACGAAACCGAGCCCGTCTTCCGCCGCATCATCGACCGCTGCGACGCGGCGCTCGCCGACGTGCTGCCTGCGCCGCTCGTTGAAGTGCTGTACGGCGGAGAAGACGACGCCCGCATCCACCAAACGCTCTACACCCAGCCTGCCCTGTTCGCCGTTGAATGCGGATTGGCGGCGTTGTGGAAGTCGTGGGGCGTCGAGCCCGACGTGCTGCTCGGCCACAGCATCGGCGAGTACGCCGCCGCCGTGACCGCCGGCGTCATGCGCCTCGAAGACGCCGCGAAGCTCGTGGGCGAACGCGCCCGGCTCATGCAATCGGCGCCCGGCGATGGCGGCATGGCCGTGGTCTTCGCCGACGAAGCGACGGTTGCGCCGGTGCTCGTCAGCCGCGAAGCACGTCTGGCGATCGCCGCGGTCAACGGCCCACAGAACACGGTGCTGTCGGGCGACATCGTCGAACTCGAAGCGGCGTTAACGGACCTGCGTGGGCAAGGCGTCGACGCAAAGCGCCTCGTCGTCTCGCATGCGTTCCACTCACCGTTGATGGACAGCGTTCTCGACGAGTTTGAGCGCTTCGCGGCGCAATTCGAGTACGCCCCGCCGCTCGTGCCGATCGCGTCAAACGTCACCGGTCAACTGCTCACCGACGCTACGCAGCCCGAGGACTGGCCCCGCTACTGGCGAGACCACCTGCGTGGCACGGTGCGCTTCGCCGACGGCGTCGCCGCCGCCGCGAAAACGCGCGCCACGCACTGGATCGAGATTGGGCCCGCCCCGGTGCTCGCCGGCATGGCCGCTAAGGGTGAGGCGTCGTTTGCCGATCGCCCGCGGTGGTTGCCGTCGCTGCGCCCGAGTACGGACGACGTTCGCACCATCGCCGAGGCGCTCGCCGCGCACTGGGCGGGAGGAGGCGTCGTCAACTGGCGGAACGTCTGGCGAGGTCGGGAGGCGAAGCGGCTGCCGCTCCCCAACTACCCTTGGAAGCGTGAACGCTTCTGGTACGACAATTTGCACCCGCGCGGCGGGGCGATCGCCCAAGCGGCGTCTGATGCGTCGCCGGTGCTCGGGGGCCGCGTGCCGGTCGCCGCAGGGGGCGAGTTGTTCGAGGCGCCGCTCGACGCCAAGACGCCGGCGTGGCTGGTGGACCATCAAGTGCGAGGCTCGATCGTCGCGCCCGCTGCGATGTTCGTCGAGCAAGCACTCGCTGCCGCGGCGGAGATCGCTCACGACAAAGCGGCGCCGCTACGCATCGATGGCCTCGCCGTGTGGCATGCCCTCGTCGCGCCGAGCGAGGGCCGCCTGCGTTTGCAAACGAGCGTCGCGCGCGCCGCCAGCGGCCGCCGTCGTGTAACGATGCACTCGGCGCCAAGCGACGAGCCGACGCCGCGCTTCGTCGAACACGCCGAGGCGACGATTCTTGAAGTCATCAAGGATTCACCGCAAGCGCCGCACGAACGCGACGGCTTCGACAAGCGTGTCGTCGAATCGCTCGACCGCGCCAGTTTCTACCAACAGATCGCGTCTCGCGGCCTCGAGTACGGCCAAGCGTTCCGCGTCCTCGACGACATCAAGCGATCCTCTTACGACGCGACGGCGACGCTCTTGCCGAGCAAAGCGGTCGCGGCGGAGCTGTCGCGTTACCGCCTGCACCCTGCGATCGGCGACGCGCTGCTGCAAACCATCGCGGGGACGCTGCCGCTCGAAACGGACGGCTCCAGCAGCCCCTACACGTACCTGCCCGTGCGGATCGAATCGGTGCGGTTGCATCGACCGATCGAGAAGGGCGAACCGTTGTCGTCGTACGCAATCCGCCGCCAGCCCGCGCCCGACGCCAGCGAGCCGAGCCCCGAGTTGGTTGAGGCCGACGCCTTCCTGCTCGACGGCGGCGGCAAACCGATCGCCTCGCTCTTGGGCGTGCGCGTGCAGCGCCTCGCCGGCAGCGCTGGTGAAGTAGCGAAGGCGTCGGAGCCCGCCGATTGGCTCTATCAGATCGAATGGCGCCCCGCGCCGCTCGACGAGAGCGCCGAATCGCCGTGGCCCGCCGGCCCAACGATCGTCTTTGCCGACGCCGATTCCGGTGGCATGGGCGTCGGCGACAAGCTCGTCGATCTCGTCGAGGCCCGCGGCGGCGCGTGCGTCGTGGTTCGGCCGGGCGCTACCTTCACGATGCGCGTCGAAGACGGCGGCCCGACGCCGCGGACCACGGTGACGATCGACCCCGCGGACGCGTCGCATTACGAGCGGCTCATCGGCCTTGTCGCGGCGAACCCGAGCGGCAAGCCCGTCGCGTTGGTTCATGCGTGGTCGCTCGACGCTTCCAACTGGGAAGCCGCCGAAAGCCTCGGCGTCGGCGGGGCGATGCGGCTCGTGCAGCAGCTCGCGCGACGCGGTCTGGCCACGCAACGCGGCGTGCTCTTCGTCACACGCGGCGCGCAGTCGGTTGGCTCCGAAGGCGACGCCTTCCAAGCCGCGACGGTCGGCCTCGGCCGCGTCGCGATGATGGAACACCCCGAACTCGGCGTGCGGCTGGTCGATCTCGACGCCGCTGCGGGCGGCGATGAGTTGCTCGCCGAGCTGACCCTCGCCGACAAGGCGGAGAATCAGGCAGCTTGGCGCGCCGGGCAGCGTCATACGGCACGACTAGCCAAGGCCGGGGCGTTGGCTGACAAGGTCCGTGAAGCGCGGGACGAAGGGACGCCGCCGCCCGACGCGCCGAGTTGGCGCCTCGAGGTGAAGCGAGCCGGTTCGTTCGACGCGCTCACGTACAAGCCGACGCCGCGGATCGCTCCCGACGCGGGGCAAGTCGAACTCGAGGTCCACGCCACGGGCCTCAACTTCAGCGACGTGCTTAAGGCCCTTGGACTGTATCCCGGTCTCAAGCCCGGCGAGGTTCCGCTGGGCATCGAGGCGTCGGGCGTCGTCACGGCGGTTGGCGAAGGCGTCGAGCACTTGCAGGTTGGAGACGAAGCAATCGGCGTCCTACCGCACGCCTTCGGATCGCACGCGACGACCCGGGCGTACGCCGTCGTCCGCAAGCCCGCAGGCGTTACACACGAGGAAGCGGCGACGATCCCGATCGTTTTCCTCACCGCCCACCATGCCTTGGTGCGGCTCGCGCAACTCGAACGCGGCGAACGCGTCTTGATCCATGCGGGCGCCGGCGGAGTGGGACTAGCGGCAATCCAGATCGCACAACATGTCGGAGCCGAGATTTTCGCCACCGCTGGCAGCGACGAGAAGCGCGAGCTGCTGCGCTCGCTCGGCGTGAAGCACGTGATGGACTCACGGTCGCTCGACTTCGTCCACGAAGTGCGCGAAGCGACCGGCGGCGAGGGCGTCGACGTCGTGCTCAACTCGCTCCCCGGCGAGGCGATCGACGCCAGCCTCGGCCTGCTGCGTGCGTACGGCCGGTTCTGCGAGATCGGCAAAATCGATATCTACCAAGACCGCAAACTCGGCCTGTTGCCGTTCCAAGACAACTTGTCGTATTTCGCCATCGACCTCGACCGCTTGTTCCGCGAACGGCCCAAGCAGGTCGAGCGCCTGTACGCCGAGGTGATGCAGCGCTTCGCCGAAGGCGTCTACCACCCGTTGCCGTTAACGCGTTTCGCGGCGAGTGAAACCGCCGACGCGTTCCGCTACATGTCGCTGCGGAAGAACATCGGCAAAGTCGTCGTCTCTATGCGCGAAGCGAGCAAAGGAACGGTCTCCACCCCCGAGAGCCCCGCCGTGCCGGGCCGGGGCTACCTTGTAACGGGCGGCCTCGGCGCCTTAGGCCGACAAGCGGCGCAATGGCTCGTCGCCCAAGGCGCCGCTGGCGTCGCCCTCCTCTCCCGCCGCGAACCCGACAGCGAGGCCGAGTCGTTCCTCCAAGGACTCCGCGACGCCGGCGCGCAGGCGGTCTGCTTACAAGGCGATGTCGCCGACCGTGCCTCGCTCCACGACGCCCTCGCTAGCCTGCCGAGCGACTTCCCAAGAGTAACGGGCGTGCTCCACGCTGCGGGGGTGCTCGACGATGGACTACTAGGCGACCTCAGCGCCGAACGTCTCGCCAAGGTCCTCCGCCCCAAGGCGATCGGCGCCTGGAACTTGCATGAGGCGACGCTCGACGTGGATTCGCCGCTTAGCGGTGTGACGCAGTTCGTCCTGTTCTCCTCCGTCGCCGCGACGCTCGGCTCGCCCGGCCAAGCCAATTACGCCGCAGCGAACGCGGCGCTCGACGCCCTCGCAGCGCAGCGTCATTCGCTCGACTTGCCAGCGACGAGCATCGGTTGGGGCCCGTGGGCCGGCGGCGAGGACGGTTCGAGCGGCGCGGGCATGGCCGCTGGCGAGACCGCCGACGCCGTGCGAGCCAAGGGCATGGACCTGTTGCCGCCGCGTGCGGCCTTCAAGCTGATGGGCTCGCTCGTCGAGAGCGCCGCCGCATCGGTGGCGGTGTTTGACGCCCGTTGGGACGCGATGTCGCGGCTGTTGTCGGGCCGCCGGACGCCGCTGCTCGATGACCTGCTGACAGCGGTCGAAGGCGCGTCGTCGAGTGACGGCGCGCTGCGTCAAAGATTGCTCTCGGCGACGCCCGACGAGCGCGAGACCTTACTAGTGGAGATGGTCCGCGGCGAACTGGCGCGCGTGACGAGCGTGGCCGCCGAAGAGATCGACGTCGCCGCGCCGCTGACGGCGATTGGCATCGACTCGCTGATGGCGCTCGAGCTGAAGAACAACCTCGAAGCGAAGCTCGCCATCATGCTGCCGATGGGCAAGCTGCTCGCCGGTCCGAGCGTGCGCTCGCTCGCACAAGCGGCAGCGGAAGAGCTGGTCGGCGAAGCGATCGACAAGACGCCGCACGCCTGGCAGCCGCTGGTGACGCTCCGCGAAGGCGCGGCGAGCAAGCCGGCACTGTTCCTGATGCCGGTGCTCGGCGGCGACGCGGGCGCTTACCGCCATGTCGTCGAGGCCTTGCCCGCGGAGATGCCCGTCGTCGCGATCCGGCCGCGCGGCCTCGACACGGACGACGCGCCGCACGACGACGCCCGTGACACGGCCCGCGACTACGCCGCCGCGATCCGTGAGCGACAGCCCACAGGCCCCTATCACTTGGCCGGTTGGTCCACCGGCGGCATCACGGCGCTGGCGGTGGCCGAAGAACTCGAGGCCGCTGGCCAAGAGGTCGCACGCGTCGCGCTGTTCGACACGCCGCCGCCGGCCGTCTACCACGACACCGACGTTCACGACGACGCCAGCTTCCTGGCGGCGATCCTCGATTTCTCGTCGCGGTTCTCGGGCGTGGAACGGCCGTCGCTGTCGACGGACCAACTCGCCGGCCTGCCCGAAGCCGAACG
The DNA here is from genome assembly GCF_007753265.1 of Botrimarina mediterranea. Taxonomy (NCBI): domain Bacteria; kingdom Pseudomonadati; phylum Planctomycetota; class Planctomycetia; order Pirellulales; family Lacipirellulaceae; genus Botrimarina; species Botrimarina mediterranea. The sequence continues at coordinate 479,574 of NZ_CP036349.1, read as the reverse complement.
GTTCACCGCCGCGCTCGAAGAAGCCAAGCGTGCAGGCGTGATCCCCGCGGAAGTGGACGAGTCTTACGTCCGCCGACTCGTCGCGGTCGCCGAGGCGTTGGTGCTGGCGAGCCGCGGCTACGCGCCCCAGCCGCACAAGTTCGGCGTGTTGTTCTTCAAGCCAACCGTCGAAGGGGGCCTCGCCGAGCTGAGCGAGCAGACCGGGACGAACCTCGCAGCGTGGCGGACGCTGTTGGGCCGTGAACTGCACGAGGTCGAAGTCCCCGGCGACCACTTCTCGATGGTGAGCGGCGACGGCGCCAAGCGCATCGCGGCGGTGCTGGCGGAGGGCTAGGCCGAACTGATTGGCAAGGAACCGGACGCTAAGGCGTGCCGTCTGATGGGCAGCAAATCATCCGCGGGGCTTTAGCGCCCGGTTCCTGCCTCGTCCTCCCGACTTTCCACAACCTGCTCTGTGGAAAATCTCCTGAAAACCGCTCGGCCCGGCTTCTCGCCGGGTTGTTGCGTGGTCGAAAGAGAGATAGGCTTTGCTTGTAGGTGATGAGATTCATTCTCAAGACAGTCGAGCCCCGCTCGCCGTAACCGCCAGCCGCGTATGGTCGCCATCAATTCCCAAGCCCCGGCCCTCACTTCGGATGGGTCCGCCGAAATCACGCTTCTGGAGCTCCGTAGAGGGGCCTGTGGACGCGTCGCGCGGGTGCTGGGGGAATCGGTCGAGGCGGCGCGCCTGAAGGCTCTAGGGGTCTGTGAGGGCCGTACGATTGAGGTCCTGCGGACCGGCGACGCCTGGGTGCTGCGGGTCCTTGGCTCACGGATCGGCATCTCGCGCGAGCTCGCCGCTAGCGTACTCCTCACCGCCGCCTGAATCCGCCGTTGAGCGGCATCGCCGGGCGGCCCGTTTCGCTTTCGAGTTAGCGGCGCATCCGTGGAAGCCGGCAAGCCAGCGGTCACTCTCCCTGTCATCGCCCCGCCGTCGGGTGGGGCCCGGGTCGCGCTGGTCGGCAACCCGAACGCCGGGAAGACCTCGCTCTTCAACCGCCTGACGGGCCAACGCGCCCACACGGCCAACTTCGCCGGCACGACGATCGAGCACCGCCGCGGCGCGCTCAAGCCCGCGGCCAACGCCCCGTTGCGGGGCGAGCCGATCACGCTGGTCGACCTGCCCGGCCTCTATAGCCTCCAGCCGACCTCGCCCGAAGAAGAGGTCGCCTGCTCGGTGCTCCGTGGCGCGCACCAGGGCGAACCCGCGCCCGACGCGGTGGTGATCGTCATCGACGCCACCAACCTCGAACGCAACCTGCCGCTGGCGCTGGAAGCTCTCGAGCTCGGCAAGCCGACGCTCGTGGCGCTCAACCTCAGCGACCTCGCCGACAAGCTCGGACTGCGGCTCGACATCGAGAAGCTCAGCGGCCGCGTCGGCTGCCCCGTCGTGCGGGTCTCGGCGCGGACCGGCGAGGGGGTCGATTCGCTCGTCGCCGCGGTGAACGCCTTAGTGGACCACAAGCCGCTGCCACAACTCGACGCGGCGGCTTGCGCTTGCACGAGCTGCAACGGCTGTGGCTATGCGTCAAGGTTCAACTGGGCCGAGTCGGTCCGCGCCGACTCGCTGTCGGGCGACCTCGCCGCGCCGAGCCGTTTCACGGACGCGCTCGACAGCGTACTCACCCACCGCGTCGGCGGCCTCGTGACGTTCGCGCTGGTGATGTTCGCCCTGTTCATGACGATCTTCTCCGTCGCCAGCACGCCGATGGACCTGATCGACGCGATCTTCGGCTGGGCGGGCGAGACCGTCGGGCAGTGGCTCCCCGAGGGGGACCTTAAAAGCCTCATCGTTGATGGCGTCATCGCCGGCGTCGGCGGGATGCTGATCTTCCTGCCGCAGATCTGCTTGCTGTTCTTCCTGCTCGCCCTCTTGGAAGACTCGGGCTACCTCGCGCGCGCCGCGCTAGTCATGGATCGGCTGATGCAACGCGTCGGCCTGCCGGGCAAGGCGTTCGTGCCGATGCTCTCGGCGCACGCGTGCGCAATCCCGGCGATCATGTCCACGAGGGTGATCGACGACCGACGCGACCGGCTCGTGACGATCCTCGTCGCGCCGCTGATGTCGTGCTCGGCGCGGCTGCCGGTGTACGTGCTGGTGGTGGCGATGCTGTTTCCCAACAGCCCCGTCGCGGCGGCCGCGACCTTTGCCGGGGCGTATGCGCTGGGCATCACCGCGGCGCTCGGCGCGGCGTTTGTCTTCAAGCGGACTCTGCTTAAGGGCGAGCGGCGGCCGCTGGTGATCGAGCTCCCCAACTACCGCTTGCCGTCGATCCGCGACGCGCTGCTCCGCACCGTCGATCGGGCGTGGATGTTCATCCAGAACGCCGGGACGACGATCCTCGTGATCTCGATCGTCCTCTGGGTGCTGGCGACCTACCCGAAGACCGACCCGGCAACCCTGCCAGCCGACGAGGCGCTTGCCGCGCAGGTGCAACTCGAGAACTCGTTCGCCGGCCGCATCGGTCAGACGATCCAGCCGGTCTTCGCGCCGCTGGGCTTCGACTGGAAGACAACGGTCGGCGTCGTCACCTCGTTCGCCGCGCGCGAGGTCGTGGTCTCGACGCTCTCGATCCTCTACGGCCTCGGGGACGAAGCCGACGAGAACTCGCTGCTAGCCGCGCTGCAGAACGCTGAGCACCCCGACGGGTCGCCGGTCTTCACGACCGCGACGTGCCTCAGCCTCCTCGTGTTCTACGTCCTGGCGATGCAGTGCCTGCCCACGCAGGCGGTGACGCGGCGCGAGACAGGCTCGTGGAAATGGCCGCTGTTGCAGCTCGGCTACATGAGCGCCATGGCGTACGTCGCGGCGCTGGTGACGTACCAGGTCGCGCGGCTGTGGGCGTGAGGGGACGAGGGGGGAAGCGAGTCGCGTCGTGCCGACGCGTAAAAGGCGACCCTGCTCAATGGCTTGAATTTGCCCCCAACCTCAAATTCGGTACAAGCGTCCACCTAGAGCGAAAGCGGCCCTTAGGACGCATCCTCGGGGGTCTGGCGCGGTCCGAGGAGCCTCCCCCAAACGCATTTAGCCCCCGGTCGCATTTAGCCCCCGGTCATTGACCGGGGGCTCAGTGGGGGGTGGGCGTTAAGTGAGGGCAGGAGCCAAGTGACCCTCAAACCGTCGCGGTCTCGGCGGCGGTCTCTTCCGCCACGGCGCCCCGCAGCGAGAACGCCCCCGCGGCCAACGCCACGCCGAACACCGCGCCGACGTACGCCAGATCGCCCACGAGCATCCGCCGCAGGAACGGCAGGGCGGCCGTGTAGCACTCGAGGAGGCCCGCGGCGGTCTTCGGGTAGTGCGTCTCGAAGGCCCAGACGGCGAAGTTCGTCACGACAAAGAACAGCAGCGCCGGCGTCAACGACAGGCCCACCAGTCGGGCTGCGCCGGCCGCGTGGCTTGGCAGCTGGCGACGCAGCAGCGCGCCTAGCAGCGGGGCGGCCGTCATCGTCGCGTAGACGGCCACGGCGACTTGCCATGAGCCGTAGGAGGCCAGCAGGGCGTCAGAGAGCAGCATCGCCGACAGCGTCGTCGCCATGGCCCAGCGCCGCGGCAGGGCGTAGCCCGCCATCAGGCCCACCGCGGCCATCGGCGTGACGCACCAGTCGGGCTGGCCCCAGCGTCCCACGACGGCGATCGCCACGAGGGCGACAAAAATGGCGGCGGTAGCGGCGATATTGCGGTTGAGCATCGACATCGAAAACGGTGTCAGGAGTCAGAGGTCAGGTATTAGGCAGGGGCCAGGGGCTGAGGGGCGAGGGGCGAGGGGCTGAGGGGACGCGCAAGCGGCCCGCCAATCTTTCCCATAGCCCCTAATCCCTCAGCCCCTAGCCCCTCGCTTCTTCCCAGAAACCTACTCGTAAGGGGCCAGCTTCCACAAGACGCTATCGCCCGGCCGCAGCTCGACGGCGCCGGCGCTGCGGGTGGCGTACTCGCCGTTGACCTCGAACTGCCAGTTGAGGCCGCTGGCGCCCTCGTTGGGCCGCCCCCTCAGCGAGGTGAGCATGGCCATCGCGCCCTCGCCCTGCCACTCGGTATCGACCGCCCCGGCCGTCGCCTCCGCCACGGTTAGCCCCTCGGCCCAAGGAATCTTCGCCATGGTCGGCTCGGCGTCCGGCAGCCGGAAGAGCAGCGTCACGGTCCCCGACTGCCCCGGCAGGGGCTCGGAGCGGGCGGGCGGCGCCGTCGGCGTGCGGGTGGCCTGAAAGATCAAGAGGCCGATCAGAACGCCTCCCAGGGCCAGCGCGAGCCTCAGGCGGGGGTTGAAGGGCTGGGCGGCGGCGGGCGGTGGGGAAGCGGGGGCGGTCACGCGGTGGCTTAAATGGGGGTAAGGTTTAAGCAGCCCCCTCCCAAGGGGAGGGGAACTCTGTGAACGGCTCGGGGGGCGCCAGCGTACCAGATACCGGCCCTCTCCCTCTTCCCCGCATAGCAACGATGACGGCGACTCGGCTCGATTGGACAGACACCGAAGCCGGCCGCGTGGCGGTCGTGACGCTCGACCTGCCGGGCAAGTCGGCCAACCTGCTGTCGTCGGCGATGCTCGATGAGATCGCGCAGCGGCTCGACGAAGTGGACGCCGCGGACAACGTCGCGGGGCTGGTGATCACGTCGGCGAAGCCGGGCGTCTTCATCGCCGGCGCCGACCTGACGGAGTTCGCCGCGGGTCTCGACCGGCCCGCCGAAGACATCCTCGCCACGTGCGAGCGCGGGCAGACCCTGCTCGGCCGGCTGGCGTCGTGCAACTACGTCACGGTCGCGGCGATCGACGGTGTCTGCGTCGGCGGCGGGCTCGAACTCGCCGTCTGGTGCGACCGCCGCGTCGTCACCGACTCGCCGAAGACGCAGCTCGGTTTCCCCGAAGTGAAGCTCGGCCTGATGCCCGGCTGGGGGGGCACGGCGCGGACACCGCGGATGATCGGGCTAGCGAACGCCGTTGAGTTGGTGACCGGTGGGGAGAGCGTGGGGGGGCGGGATGCTTTCCGCCTTGGGCTGGCGGACGATGTTGTTGATGCGAAGTTGGATGTAGGAAGTGGGAAGTGGGAGAAGCTTTCGGGTATCCCACTTCCCACTTCCTACTTCCCACTTCTCGCCGCCGCGGTGCGGCTCATTGAAGCGGAACAGCTCTCCGACGCATGGCGTGCTGACCGCGAAAAGCGTTCCTCGGCGATCGCTCTTTCCGAGACCGAGCTCATGTTCCTCGGCGCGACGGCCGCCGCGGTCATCCAGCAGCAGACGAAAGGGCACTACCCGGCGCCGGTGGCGGCGCTGGAGGTGATGCTCGAAGCGTCGCAGATGGATTTTGATGGCGCGCTCACGGCCGAGCGCGAGGCGTTCGCGCCGCTGTTCGGCTCGCCAATCAACCGCGCGCTGCTCAACGTCTTCTTCTTGACCGACCGCGCTAAAAAGAGTGGGCAGTCGGCAGAGGGCAGTCGGCAGAAAGAGGCGAGCCCTCGACGCCCTGAACTAGAAACGCAGTCGGGGGAGGAAGTGGCAATCGCCGGCGTCATCGGCGCGGGCATCATGGGCCAGGGCATCGCCGCCGCCAACCTCAAGCGTGGCGTGCGTGTGCTGATGAGCGACAACCGCCCCGCCGCGCTCGCCGCGGGGATCGAGGGCGTCATCCGCGAGGCTTCTTACGACAAAGCGACGAAGGGCGTCAGCGCTGATCTGGCGATTGCGCGGGCCGCGCACATTAGCGGCGTTAACGGTTCGGCCGGGCTCGCTGAGTCTAACGTGGTGATCGAGGCAGTTGTCGAGAACGCCGACGTGAAACGCAAGTTGTTCGCAGAGATCGAACGGACGTTGAGCGACTCCGCGATCCTCGCCTCGAACACCTCGACAATCCCGATCACGACACTCGCCGAAGGATTGAAGCGCCCGGAGAACTTCGCGGGACTGCACTTCTTCAACCCGGTCCGCAAGATGCCGCTGGTGGAGGTGATCCGCGGCGCGAAGACTGCCGACAAGACGGTCGAAAGGCTCGTCGCTTACTCGCGCAAGCTCGGCAAGACGCCGGTTGTCGTGAACGACGGGCCGGGGTTCCTCGTCAATCGCCTGCTGATGCCGTACATGAACGAGGCGGCGTTGCTCGTCAGCGAGGGCGTCTCGATCAAAGCGATCGACCGCGCCGCGAAGGAGTTCGGCATGCCGATGGGGCCGCTCGAACTGCACGACGTGGTCGGCCTCGACACCTGCTTGCACGCCGGCGAGGTGCTGCACGCGGCGCTGGGCGACCGCATCGAGCCGGCGGCGATCGTCGGCAAGCTCGTCGAAGCGGACCGCCTCGGCCAGAAGAACGGCAAGGGCTTTTACGATTGGACGCCGGGCAAGGGGGGGAAGCCGCCGAAGGGCACGCCGAGCGGGGAGGTGTTGCGGATTGGGGATTGCGGATTGCGGAATGAAGCAGATGGCAATTCGCAATCCGAAATCCAAAATCCGCAATCGCTCATCGATCGGTTGCTGTTTCCGATGTTGCTTGAAGCGACACGCGCGCTGGAGGAAGGGATCGTCGATGACGCTCGCGATGTCGATCTTGCGTTGATCCTTGGCGTCGGTTTCCCGCCGCACCGCGGGGGGCTCTTCTTCTGGGCCGACTCGGTTGGGGCGGCAAAGCTCGTTGAGCGACTGGAGCCTTTGCAACCGCTCGGCAAGCGTTTCTCGCCGACACAGCTGTTGTTGGAGAAGGCGAAAGAGAGTGGGAAGTTTTATGGTTGATCTTCGCGTCGATGACGACGCGGCTCACTACGGCATCTAATCCGCAATCCGAAATCCCCAATCCGCAATGCCCAAGTCCGCCGTCATTATCGACGCTGTCCGCACACCGATTGGTCGCGCTCACGCCGAGCGCGGCGTCTACCGAGACGTGCGCGCGGACGACCTTGCTGTTGCTGTTGTGAAGGCGATCGTTGAGCGGACGGGGATTGACCCGCAGGTGATCGAGGACGTGCTGCTCGGCTGCACGCAGCAGCAGGGGGAGCAGGGGCTCAACGTCGCGCGGCTCGTGGGGCTCATGGCCGACCTGCCCGCTTCAACCGCCGGGGCGACGATCAACCGACTCTGCGGCAGCAGTCTGCAGGCGCTCAATCAAGCGGCCCACTCGATCCTAGCGGGCGGCGAGGACGTGCAGATCGTCGGCGGCGTCGAGCACATGGACCACTACCCGATGGCGGACGGCGTCGATCCGAACCCGCGGCTCTTCCAGTACACGAGCAAGGGCGCGCTGATGATGGGCGTCACGGCCGAGTTCCTCGCTCAGTCGCAAGGCATCTCGCGCGAGGACCAGGACCGCTTCGCGCTGGCGAGCCATCAGAAGGCGGCCGCCGCGCACGACTCCGGTGAGTTCCACGCCGAGCTCGTTCCCGTTTGGGGCCGCAACGAGGCGGGCGAGCGTGAGCTGATCACCGCCGACCAGTGCGTGCGCCGCGACACGAGTCTCGAGGCGCTCGCCGAACTCAAGCCGGCGTTCATGCCCGTCGTCGGCACGGTGACGGCGGGCAATAGCTCGCCGCTCAACGACGGCGCCGCGGCGATGCTCGTGATGTCCGAAGAGCGGGCGGCCGAGCTCGGCCTCGCGCCGCTGGCTCGCATCCGCGCGACCGCCGTCGCGGGCGTCGATCCCTGTGTGATGGGCACAGGCCCCGTGCCGGCGACGCTGAAGGCGCTCGCCCGTGCGGGGATGAAGCTCAGCGACATCGATGTGATCGAGCTGAACGAAGCGTTCGCTGCGCAGGCGCTGGCGTGCATGCGGATGCTCGAACTCGACGAAGCGAAGGTGAACGTCCACGGCGGCGCGATCGCGATCGGCCACCCGCTAGGAGCCAGCGGCGCACGGATCGCCACCACGCTGCTGCACGCCATGGTCGCCCGCGACGCCGCCGTCGGCCTGGCGACGATGTGCATCGGCGCGGGGCAGGGGATCGCGACGATCCTCGAGCGGGTTTAGCGCTCGGTGTCGTCGAGCAACTCCTGTAGACGCTCGGCTAGCGGTTGTGAGTACCGATCCTTCCAGGTGGCGTCGATGAGGCCGACATCGATCATGTCGAGAAGGTGCACGCGATCTTTTAGCCGGTAGCTCGTCAACTTCATTCGCACAAGCGCTTCGAGCGAGAGCGTCTTGATGTCGTTGATCGTTTCTACTTCGGCGATATCCGGAACGGGTTCCGCGTAACCCTCTCGCACCTTCTCGCCAGAAAAGACAACGTGAACGGCGTCTCTCGCCTTGGCGTCGGGGCCATCCAGGAAGGTCGTTACGCCGGCGGAGTGGCGGTAGAGAAAACCGGCCGCTTCGAGTGCGACAATTGCGTCGGTAAGCCGATCACGCGACAGGATGATATCGACATCCTTCGTATTTCGGACGGCGGACTCGTCCACTCGGGCCACCCACACCTGAACGGCGTTGCCGCCGATAATGGCGTACGGGATACCAGCCGCTTCTAGCGCTTTAACGACCCGATCGAGTCGGTCTTTGACTTTCTGCACGGCTCGCTCGATTCGGTCCCAGAGGGCGTCGCCAGTGTAGATGATTTCGACCATGCGGCAATTCTACCACACAGCGGCGCTGGCAAGCGAGTTTAACGGCGAGCCGGCGACGTTAGTCGTCGGTGTGTGCCCGGTACCCGCTTCACACCGACGACTAACGTCGCCGGCTCGCCTCCGTTCTCTAACGGAAATCGCTCAGCTTGTTGACGTCCACCTGTTTGCCGACCACCAACAGGATCTGGTCGGCGGAGAGGCGGTAGTCGCCGCCGGGGAACATCTGCAGCTTGCCGGTGAGCGCGTCCTTGACGCCGACGACCCACACGCTGTGCTTGCGCCGCAGGTCGAGCTCCTGCATGGTCTTGCCCGCCCAGTTATCGGGCGACGCCACCTCGACGAAGCTGTATTCGGGGTCGATCGGCAAGAAGTCGAGCACATTCGGCCAGGTCATCTGGTCGGCGAGCTGGCGGGCGATCTCTTCCTCGGGGAAGATCACCCGGTTCACGCCCAGGCATTTGAGGATCCGGGCGTGCTCGTCGGTGACGCCCTTCACCACGACCTGCTTGGCGCCGAGTTCGCGCGCGTGCAGCGTCGCCAACAGCGACTGCGTGATGTCCTCGCCCATGCTGATGATTACGGCGTGGGCAGTCGCGACGGGGAGGTGAGAGATCGACTCGCGGTCGCGGGCGTCGCCGATGACGGCCTCGTAGAGCACGTCCTTGAGCGACTCGACACGGTCCTTGCTCTGGTCCATGCCCGTGACGCGGCAGCCGTTCTCGCCGAGGCGTTCGGCCAGCGCGCCGCCGAACGAGCCCAGGCCGATGACGACGAATTGCTTGTGATCAGCCATGAGGGAGGGGTGAGACTAGAGTCGGCAGGCTTGAGGGAGAGGGGGGACGCTTGCTCGTCCCATCATGGCTCGATTCGGCTTGGCTGACGAGGGCTTGCCCCAGCGCCGTTAGCCGACGATCGGCTCGGCGGTCGGGTACTCGACGCGTTCGTTGCGCTCGCCGTGGGCGAGGGCGGCGAACGTCGTGATCGGGCCGAGCCGGCCCATCAGCATCAGCACGATGATAATCACACGGCTGGGGCTAGAGAGGCTGGTCGTCAGCCCCGTGCTGAGCCCGACGGTGCCGAGGGCCGAGATCACCTCGAAGAACGTGTCGATAAACTTCCCCTGGCCGCTGTTGTGGCTGATGGTTGATTGCTCGATGACCAGCAGCGCCGTCAGGGCGATCGCGGCGATCGCCATGAAAAGCATCGCCGTCGCGACGGCGCGTTCGATGCTGCGGGGCGAGATCGTCCGGCGGTAGAGATTCACGCGCGCGTAGCCTTGAAACGTGGACCAGGCCCGCAGGCAGATGATCGCGGCCGTCGAGACCTTGAACCCGCCGGCCGTGCTACACGGGCCGCCGCCGATCATCATCAACAGGATGCTGATGAACAGCATCGCATTGGTGAGGTCGCCCGTCTCAACCGTGTTGAAGCCCGCCGTGCGGCAGGTGACGCTATGGAAGGCCGCCTTGAAGACCTTCAGCAGCGCTGGGTCGCCCTTAAGGACGCCGTCCGACTCGAGCGTCAAGAAGCTGGCGAACCCGAGCACCAAGAGCACGCCCGTGCCGATCAGCATGATCTTGCTGTGCAGTTGCAGCGAACCCCAACGGTCAGGCGCGGGCCGCTTGCGGCTCTTCCAGAGGTCGTTGACGACGGGGAAGCCGAGGCCGCCGACGATGACCAGAACGGCGATGGTCGCGTTGACGACAAAGCTCTCGGCGAATGGGATCAGGCTGCGGTCGTGCAGCGCGAAGCCGGCGTTGCAGAACGCCGAGATGCTGTGGAACAGCGCGTGCCATGTCGCTTCGCCGTGCGACGACCAGACGCCGGCGTCGGCGTAGTGGGCGTAGTTGATCTGGTTGTAGGCCGCCAGGATCATGAAGCCAGCTGTCTCGAAGAACAGCGTCATCATCAAGACGTTGCGGAGGATGACGCGGAGGTCGCCCCCCTCGCCGGCGCCGAGCGTGTCGGCGATCACCTTGCGTTGCCGGAGATTCCCGGTGCGGCTGAACTGCACGACGATGAACGTGGTGACGGTCATGATGCCAACGCCGCCGAGCTGGATCAGCGCGAGGATCACCGCTTGGCCGGTGTACGAAAAGTCGTGGACCGTCGAGCGGACGCCGAGCCCCGTCACGCACGCCGCGCTGGTCGAGGTGAACAACGCGTCGAGCAGCGAGATCGGCGCCTCCGGCGACGCCGCACAGGCGGGCCACAGGTACAGGGCCGCGGTCCCCGTAACGATCAAGATCGCGTACCAGATGAGCGACGCCCGACCGGGATACTGATTGACGGAGCTGGCGAACTGCGGCATAGGACGAAAGGCGGCGCCGGATGGGGGCGGGTTGATCCGCCTCCAGCATATCCGGCGCCGCCTTGGAACGTCATGGCGGTTAGCGAAGTCGGCCTACCGCGTCCTACGACGTGACAGCCCGACGGTCGCCGCCAGGGCCGCCATGACAAGCCCGGCGGGCTCGGGAACCATCTGTCCGACGATCGCCGCCGAGTTGAGCAGGCTGAATGACCCGACCGAACCCGCTTGGCCCGTGGTGCGGGCGTACACCAGCACCTCACCGGCTTCCATCGCCTCGGCGAACAACGGGTTGCCGGCCATCAAGAAGTTGCCCGCTGCCTGGAGGTCGGCGGGCAAGTCGTCGACGAGGCCGTCGAGCACGACGAAGAGGTCTTCGTACGCCCCGAGTTGGACCGGCGGGACACTGATGGGGCTGAGCGCGCCGGTCGTTTGCAGCATGGCAAGCGTCTGTGGGGTGAGGTCGTCGCCGTCAAGGCCGAGGCCCTCCACCGACGCGAAGGCGAGTTCGACGAGGGTCGCCGGTTCGGCGCCGGCAGCGACGCGGATCCCTTCGACCAGTTTCGTGTAGACGCCCGACGTCGTGGTCATCCCATGAGCCACGTCGTCCGCGCCGTGCCCCGCAAAATGGTCGTGGTCGTCGACGTCGGGACTGGCGAAGCCGCCGTGATTGAAGCCGTGCAGGGCCACCACGGGGAGCGGGATCGGATCGCCGCCCGTGGTGATCGCCGTCGCGCGATCGACAGTCCAATCCCACACGTCGAGCTGCAGGCCAAACTGCACGCCGCCGCTCACCGGGATCGATCCACCCGAAGGGTCGGAGAAGCCGTGACCACGATTCTCTAAGGCGTGGAGTAAGACCGTGTTAGCAGGTTCATAGCTGTTGAAGCGATTGGAGCCCGAGCTGTAAACGGCCAGCGGATTGCGGGTGCTGGTCCCCTCGCTACGAACGTTGATGCCCACGAGCGCCTCGCCCGTGGCGTTGTCGTAGTACCACGAAGAAGTACGCGGCAGGATGCCTAGCGGCTTATTGGCGTTGTTGGTGATGCCGATCGACGAGGTGAGGATTCGGCGGCCGTCGGCAGAGTTGGAGCCGTTGCGATTGACCCAGGTGTCGGGACCCGCGACACCGAGATTCGATCCGCCACTCCCTTGGAACGTGCTGACCGTGATCATCGCGTCGTCGTTGGGTCCCACCTCCTGAAAATCGATCGGGGCGCCGTAGGCGTAATCGAGCCCGGCAATCTCGTCCTTCGAGAGCGTCCGCCAGTACTCGCCGGCGCGGATCCCGGTGGGCGACTTCTGGGCGGGCATGAAGCCATCTCGGTTGCCCTCGTTCATGACCTCGCCGCCGAGCGGCGCCGCCGCGGTCAGCACGCCGTTGATGTAGCGGTAGTTCCGGTTCCATGCCGAACCATCGGGCGCAGTTTCGTTGAACCAAGCGGCGTCGCCGTGCTGGAATCCGATCGCGTGCCCAATCTCGTGCGTCAGAACGGACTTGAGATCGATCACGTCTTGCTCACCATTGAACCGATTCCAGCGATAACGTGGTGATGAACGTCGCTCGGCGCTGGCGGAGGCGGTCTGCCACTCGGCGAACGCCAACCGTACTTGGTTGAGAAGTTCGGGATCGGAGTACGTGCCGCGGAAGCTGTTGTCCATCTTCCAAGTGACGACGCCGGGATCGAACGAATAGTAGCGATCGGGCTCGTTGATGAGGTCCGCCGGCTCACCGGGGGCAATCAGGCTGAACGCTTGCGACAGGCTTGCCGTCGCAAGCCAACAAGCCAATGTGAAATACTTAGTCGAGTGATTCATCGCCTTCCCCTTTCCTTCGTCCGAATGAAACAAGGGCGCCGCCAAATGGGCGCCCGTAGGAAGCGGATCAAGAGCGAGGGCAAACGCCCGACAGGCGTTTTTAGAGCACGCTTCGCCAAACCTTAGCGTCTGAGCCGTGGGCGGCAGCCCTCGGTGTGCCGCGCAACTCGTGCTCCACACCGAGGGCTGCCGCCCACGGCTCAGACGTTCACGGTTGGGAGCCGCAAAGCCTGGGCGTAGCCCGCACTAGTCGGCGCGCAGCGATCGGCGGCGGAGTAGCGCGGCGGCCACGAGGCCGAAAACCGACAGCCCCGCTAGCGACAGCCACAGCCGCTCGTAGCCGGCGAGTGGGTCGCCCGCTTCGTGGGCCGCGGTGATCAGGCCGCCGGCGAAGAGGGGCCAGAAGATGTCGGGCGTGAAGCCGAGGAACGACACCACGCCCGCGGCGCTGCCGGTCAGCGTCCGCGGAATGTCCGACTCGGCGAGCAGCGCAAAGTAGACGCCGCGCAACGCGCAGCTGGCGGCCCAGGCGATCGCCATGTTCGCGACCGCCACGAGCAAGAAGTCGCTCCGCGGCGGCAGCACGGCCAAGGCGCCGAACGTCGCCGTCAGGACCGCGAAGCTCGCCAGCACCATCGTCACCGAGCTGAACCAACGGTCCGCCAGCACGCCCGCGGCGATCGCGCCGACAACGCGGAGGATCGTCAGCCACGCGGTGAGCGTCGCCGATTGGGACTTCGTGAGGCCGTAGGCGTCTTCGCAGTAGTGGCCGTAGAAGTCGAACGTCTTGAACGCGCAGTACGCGGCCAGCACCACGAGGCCCATCAGCCAGATCGCCGGCGACCGCAGCAGCTGGAAGACTTCGGCGGAGGTCGCGCGCGGCTCACGCTGAGCGCCGGCGCCCAGAGTGGGCGGCAATCCGAACCACACGACCACCGCGACGACGCTCGTCACCGTGAAGTAGCCGAACATCAGGGTGCGCAAGGCGCCGTCGGTTGCGCCGGCGGTCAGCGACGCGCCTACGGCCCACGCCGAGACCGCCGCGATCGCCCAAGCCACCAAACCGCGGCCGCCGTCGAGCAAGCCGAACGCGCGGCCTTGGCTCTCGCCGCCGCCGATCTCGCTGGTGGTGCGGATCAGCGGCGACCAGAACGCGAACACCGTCGACGCGCCCCAGAACGCGAAAAGGCACTTGAGCCCCAGCAGGCTGGGGATCGTCGCCATGTAGAGGCTCCCGAGCCCCGTGATGAAGAGTGACAACGCCATGAGCACCCGCGGCCCAACGCGGTCGGCAAGCGGCCCGCCGAGCGCGTAGCAAATCATCGCCGCGATGCCGTACCACGCCTGGGCGTCGCCGAGTTGGCGCTCGGTGATGCCGAACGAATCGAGCACCGTCGTGCGGAAGTAGCGACCGGGGTGGAACGGCGGGATGAAGATCGCCTCGCCGGCGAGGACAAGCGTCCCCAACGCCACGGCTCGACGCAGCGGGCTCAACTCGGTGGGTGGCACGGCCGCTACCTCAGAGGGCTAAAGACCGGAGAGGCCGTGCTGTTCGAGGAACTCCACCGGGATGTCGGCGGTCTTCTTCGCCACCAGCGCGAAGTAGAACAGCGGCGAGCCGTCCATCCCCAGCCGATGTCGGTAGCGTTGCAGCTGGTGCAGGTCGAGGTACTCCGAGAAGATCAACTCACGGATCAACCGCGAAAAGCCCGACTGATCGCTGGCGTCGAGGAAGGTCTCTTTAATGTTGAAGGCGACCCACCCGCCGGGCTGCACAAGCTGCGCCGCTTGCAGGAACGCCTGCGCCGGGATGTCGCCGAAGCCGAGCGCCGCCACGCACGTCAGGCAATTGAAGGCCCACTCGGCGAGCTGCTCGTGATCGCTGGGCTGCAAGTTAGTGAAGTCGCTGACGTAGTACTCGTCGTAGACGTGCGGCCGGTCGCGGTACGCGGCGTCGCGGGCCTCGGGGATGATGTCGGCGCCGACGGCGCGCGACATGCCATGGTGCTTGAGAACGTCCCCCATGATGCCGTTGCCGGCGCCCAGGTCGAGCGCCCGCAGCTCGGTGAGGTTCTCGCCCGCCGACTCGACGGCGAACTTCAAGAGATCGCCGACCACCTTCGGGGAGTTGCACTTGAGCCGGTCGTAGAAGACTTGCTCGTAAAGCCCGGGCCGGCGGTAGATCTCGTCGTAGTCGTGAAACCGCAGACGGATCCTTTCACCACGCTCGACGAGGTAGAAGAAAACCTCGTCCTGGCCGAGCGAAGCCGATTCAACAGGGGGGAACTGGATACGATGTCGAGAGTTGATGACTCACTCCGGGGTTATTCCGCGGCGAACATGGGCATTGTAACGCATTTCACGGTGACCGTCACCGTCGAGTGATAGGGCAGCCACATGGCTCCTGTAGGAGGGGTCTCCAGACCCCGATTAACGCGCACCATGCCGTTTCGGGTTGGATACCGTCATCGGCGTCTGGAGACGCCTCCCACAACCGTCTCGTCGCCGCGTCCATGTCATTCGTTCCAATAAGCTCCCCTGGGTGGCCGGCCGCGGGGCGCCTACACTTATGCCGTGAGCACCGAGGCTCTCGCAGCCCCTCCCGGAGCCGCGGCCGTGCTGGCCCGGCTGACCGAACAACTGACCCACGACGCGGACTTCGCCCGGGTCGCCGATAGCCTGCAAGCGGGCCACGGCGGGACGCTCGGCGGCGTCTGGGGGTCGTCGCGCGCGCTGGTCGCGGCGGCGCTGGCCGAACGCTGCCCCGGGCCGCTGGTGGTGTTGCTGCCGCACCTCAGCGACGTCGACCCGCTGGCGCTCGATCTGGCGAATTTCGTTGAGGATGTCGGCACGGTGGCGACGTTCCCCGCCTGGCAGACCGACGCCGCCGACCGGCGCGTCTCGGACAACGCCTTTGGGGCGCGGTTACGCACCTTGAAGGCGCTCAGCGGCATGCCGTCGGACGCGCCGAAGATCATTGTCTCGTGCATTCAGGCGATCTTGCAGCCGACGCCCGCGCCGGAGGCGATCGGCGAGGCGACGCGGCGGATCGCGGTGGGGGATTCGCTCGACGTCGAAGAACTTTGCAAGTGGCTCGTCGCGCACGGCTGCCACCGCACGACGGGCGTTGAGTTGCCCGGCGAGGTCGCGGTGCGCGGCGGCATCGTCGATCTGTTCGCGCCGGAGGCGGAACGGCCGGTGCGGATCGAGCTGTTCGGCGACGAGGTCGAGTCGATCCGCTCGTTCGACTCGGCGACGCAGCGCAGCGTCGCGACCTTGCAAGAGACTTCGGTGACGATGCTCGA
This sequence comes from Botrimarina mediterranea, assembly GCF_007753265.1. Classification (NCBI taxonomy): domain Bacteria; kingdom Pseudomonadati; phylum Planctomycetota; class Planctomycetia; order Pirellulales; family Lacipirellulaceae; genus Botrimarina; species Botrimarina mediterranea. The sequence goes on along the minus strand of NZ_CP036349.1, from coordinate 463,574 downwards.
CCCGACCCAGTCGGGCCGCGCGCACTTCACGGCCCACCTGGCGGGCCCCGCGGGCGAGAGCGCCTGGTTCACGCTCATCGAGCCGGCCGACCTGGAAGAGGAGGGCAAGTTCTTCCACGAGCGCGCCGTCGACCCCAAGTCGCTGCACAGCGTTCGCCTCACGCTCGCCGAGGTGTTCAAGCGCCCGAGCGTGACGCTCGCCGGCGTGCCGATGGGGTCGTTCGAAGAGACCGGGCACCTCGCCTTCGAGTCGGTCGAGCGCTTCAGCGGAGACGTCAAAAAAGTCCGCGAAGAGATCGAAACGATCGGCCAAGGGCAACGCGCGATCATCGTCTGCCCCACCGAGGGCGACACCGCGCGTCTCGGCGAGTTGCTTGGCGAGACGACGCTCGCCAAAGACGGGCGCCTCGAGTTGGTGCTCGGCAACCTGTCGGAGGGCTTCCGCTTTGTCGGGCAGAAGACGCTCGTCCTCAGTTCTGCCGAGTTGTTCAACCGCCGCGACATCGCACGGCAACGCGGGCGGGCGATCACGGGGCGGGCGATCGATTCGTTCCTCGAACTACGCGAAGGGGACCTCGTCGTCCACGTCGCGCACGGCATCGGCCGCTACCGCGGCATGAAGCTAGTCGAGAAGGAAGGCCGCGCCGAAGAGCACCTCGAAGTCGAATACGACGGCGGCACGCGGATCTTCGTGCCGTGCTCCAAGATCGAGCTGGTCCAAAAGTACGTCGGCGGCAAGAAGCTCAAGCCACCGCTGGCGAAGATCGGCGGCAAGGCGTGGCAACGCCAAAAGCAGGCGGCCGAAGAAGCGGTCAGCGACCTCGCGGCCGACATGCTCGAGGTCCAGGCCCGCCGCGACGCGCGGCCCGGCATCCGCTTCCCGGACGACACGCCGTGGCAGCGCGAGTTCGACGCCGCGTTCCCCTACGACCTGACGCCCGACCAGAAGACCGCCGTCGCCGCGATCAAGGAGGACATGCAGTCAACCAGGCCGATGGACCGCCTCCTGTGCGGCGACGTCGGTTTCGGCAAGACCGAGGTCGCCATGCGCGCGGCGTTCAAGGCGATCGACGCCGGCTACCAAGTCGCCGTGCTCGCGCCGACGACCGTGCTCGCCGAGCAGCACCTGCGGACGTTCCGCCAGCGGATGGCCGAGTTCCCGTTTGTGATCGAAGGATTGAGCCGCTTCATCTCCGCCGGCAAACAGACACGCACCCTCGCCGCCGCGAAGGAGGGCGCCGTGGACGTGTTGATCGGTACGCACCGGCTTGTCTCGGCGGACATCGAATTTGCTAACCTGGGCCTGGTGATCATCGACGAGGAGCAGCGCTTCGGCGTTGCGGTCAAGGAACGACTCAAGGCGCTGCGGTCGATGGTGGACGTGCTGACGATGACCGCCACCCCGATCCCGCGGACGTTGCACATGGCGCTCTTGGGCGTGCGGGGAATCTCGAACCTCGAAACGCCGCCCGCCGACCGGCTGCCGGTCGAGACCCGCGTCACCCGGTTCCAAGAAGAGATGATCCGCCACGCGCTGCTGCGTGAGCTGGACCGCGACGGCCAAGCGTACTTCGTTCACAACCGCGTCCACGACATCCTCAACGTCGCCGCGCGGCTGCAACAGATCGTTCCCGAGGCGCGGATCGGCGTCGGGCACGGGCAGATGGCGGACGGCGAGCTCGAAGAGGTGATGACCCGCTTCGTGCAACACGAGTACGACGTGCTGCTGGCGACGACGATCATCGAATCGGGCCTCGATATCCCGAACGCCAACACGATGATCATCGACGACGCCGACCGCTACGGCCTCTCGGACCTGCACCAATTGCGCGGCCGCGTCGGGCGTTGCGACCGGCGGTCGTACTGCTACCTGCTGGTGGACGAAGACCGACGGCTCTCGCCCGAGGCGGCGCGGCGGCTGCGAGCGATCGAAGAGTTCAGCCAGCTCGGCGCCGGCTTCGCACTGTCGATGCGGGACCTCGAGATCCGCGGCGCCGGGTCGTTACTGGGCACGCAGCAGTCGGGGCACATCGCCACGGTCGGCTACGAGTTGTACTGCTCGCTGCTGGAGAACGCGGTGCGCCAGCTGAAACAGCTGCCGCCACGGCTGAGCGTCGACGTGAACATCGACCTGCCGAGCGAGGCGTTCTTGTCGGCGGGGTACGTCGGCCATCAGCGCGACCGCATCGACCTATACCGTCGCCTTGCGCGCGCTGCTAGCGAGGCGGAAGTGGACGACTTCCGCAATGAGTTGATCGACCGCTTTGGAACGCCGCCCCCGCCCGCTGAACGGCTGGTGGAGCTGGCGCGCCTGCGTGTGGCGGCCCACGCCTGGGGCGTGCAATCGATCCGCCGTGAGGGGAAGTATCTCGTGTTTGGCTACACCCGTCGGCCGGCGATCAGGCGGCTTGTCGAGTCCTCGAAGGGGCGACTGCGGATCGCGGACGACAGCGAGGCCTACCTGCCGATCCCGCCGGATGCGGATACCCCCGACGGGCTGCTGCTGCTAGCGGAATCGCTCTTGCGGGAGGAAACCGTCGCCGCCTAGACTCCGCCACAATTTTTTGGGGACGCAGTTTTCGACGCGCCACTCACGGAAGAAGGGCCGGCATTGTCTACGCATCGCTCATCGAAGGTCACGTCCGTCGCGCGGCTCGCAGCCGCGTTGTCGTTGGCGTTCGCCGCCGTCGCTGTGGCGCAGGCGCCATTCACCGCGACGTCCGCCGCGCCTGCTCAACAAGAGGCCGCGGCGCCAGCTCCGATGTCGCTGACGGGTCCGGCGGACGTCCAGCCACTCGAGGAATGCAAAGTCGTCGCCCGCGTCAATAGCGAGGTGATCCTGGCCTGCGAGTTGGATTGGCAGATGCGGCTGATGTTCGAGCAGCGGTTCGGGCCCGAGCGCGCCCATCAGATGATGACATCGCCACAGTTCGCTCCGGCGCGCGACGAGGTGATGAAGGGCATGATCGTCAGCCGCATCGAGATGGCCCTGCTCTACGCCGACTTCCGCAGCAAGGCGCCCCAGGCCGACTTGGCCTCGATCAAGAAGCAGATCGATATTCCTTTCGAGGAGACCGAAGTCCCGCGGCTAATCGAGACCCTCCAGGTCGAGGATCGCGCAGCGCTCGAGGCAAAGCTACTCGAACTCGGCACGTCGCTCAACGAACGCCGTGAAGACTTCCACCGCACGATGATCGCCCGCAGCTGGCTTCAACAGGCGGTGAAGATCGATCGGGAGGTCACGCACGAACAACTCATCGAGTTCTATCGCGAGCACGAGTCGGACTACGACCAGCCCGAGCGGGTCCGCTGGGAAGAGTTAATGGTGCGGTTCGACAAGCATCCCTCGAAGAGCGAGGCTTACGCCGCTCTCGCGCTGCTCGGCAATGAAGCCTACGCCGCCGCCCAAGCGGCGTCGGCCGGTGAGCCGGCCTTCGCCGCGATCGCGCCGACGAAGTCGGACGGGTTCACCGCCGACGACGGCGGCGCTTACGACTGGACGACGCAGGGATCGCTCGCGTCGGAGCAGATCGACCGAGCCTTGTTCGATGCGCCTGTGGGCGAGATGAGTCCGATCCTCGAGGGGCCGATGGGGTTCCATATCGTCCGCGTTATCGAACGCCGCGAGGCGGGTCCCACCCCCTTCCGAGACGTGCAAGCCAAGATCCGCGAAGACCTCTTCAACCTACGCCGGGACCAAGCCATCAACGAGAAGATGTCGGAGATGAAGAGGAACGCCCGGCTCTGGACGGTCTTCACCGGCGATATGAGCTATGAACAACTCGCCGAGATCACCCAGACCCAGCGCAAATGAGCCACTCCGCAGGCGACGAATTGGTCGCGGACGAACGTGGGCTGCGGCGTTCTGCCCCGACTAGCCCGATCGGCGGGGGGTTAATCTTGCTGGCGTCGGGCGGTTGATTAGCTTGGGACGCATCCTTCCCTCCGCCTTCCGCTCCCCCGCCCGTATGCGTCGGCCGCCGCTGAGCCCGCTCCAACGCGTCCTGCTAGTCCTCCTGGGCGCCGGTTGGCTCTTCGCGGCGATCGGGAGCCACTTCGTCTTCGAGCCCCAGGTGGCGGCCGCTTACGACGGCGAGTCGTTCGCCTGGCTCAACCAGAAGATCGCCGGCCACAAGGCGCACCGCGCCGGCGCCGGGCTCGACGCCAGCCGCGAGTGGTACGCCGCGCGGATGCAGCGTTACGCTTGGAACGTCTCCGCCCTGGCGACGCTGTACGCCGCCGGCGCCGCCGCGGTGATCGCCCTGCCCGCCGTGCGGCGGCGTTTGAAGAAGTTTTTCTTCGCGTCGTCGGCGCCGCTGAACCTTGCCGTGTTGCGGATCGCGGCGTTTGGCATGCTGCTTTACCTGCTGCGAAGCGAACGGATCCTCACGTACGCCGCTTGGCCGAGAGAGTTGTACGACTTCCCGGTCGTCGCGGACTGGCTCTACAAGTTCCTGCCGATCTCGGCCGAAGTCGCCTCGCCGCTGCTGATGGTCGCCACCGTGACGACGGTGCTGGCGATCCTCGGACTCTTTACGCGCGTCGCAGCCGTCGTCAGCGTGTTGCTGGCGATCTATCTGATCGGCATCCCGCAGTTGTCGGGGAAAGTGAACCACCTCCATCACGTCATGCTGATCTGCGCAGTGCTCGCCTGCTCGCGCTGCGGCGACGCGTTGTCGATCGACTCGCTGATCCGCGCGGTGCGCGGCGCCGACCGGGGCGTCGTGGCCCCGCCCCGACGGGGCGTGCGTTACGGCCTGCCGATCCGGGTGGCGATGATGGTGCTGGCCACCGCTTACTTCTTTCCGGGTTTCTGGAAGGTCGCCTCCAACGGCCCGCAATGGGTCTTCAGCAACAACCTCGAGAACCACATGCTGCAGAAGTGGTTCGAACTGGAGACCTATACGCCGCCGATCCCGCTGCACCAGGCGCCGTTCTCCGGGCCGATGGGCGCGCTGTTCGCGGTCGTCTTCGAGCTCGGCCTACCGCTCGCGCTCTTGTGGAAGCCGACACGCATCGCCTGGGCGGCGATGGGGCTGACTTTCCACAACCTCACCAACCTGCTGATGAACATCAGCTTCGTGACGCTCCAAGTCATGTACGTGATGTTCGTCGATTGGCAGCGGCTGCTGCGCTGGCTAGGCCGGGCGATGCTCGGTGAGCCGATCCGCGTCCTCTACGACGGCAACTGCGGCATCTGCCGCCGGACGATGGCGGTGCTGGGCGTGGTGGATTGGCTACAGCAACTGAAGCCGGTGAACGCCCTCAATCGCGAGGCTGTCGAGGCCGAGGGGCTTGGCTTCTTGGAGGACGCGGCGCTGGTGACGGATATGCACGCGGCGTGGAGGGAAAGCTCGAGGGACGGGGGAGTGGATGGCTGGCGTACGGCCAAGGGCTACAGCGCTTATCAGCAGATTGCTTGGCGGGTTCCTGTGTTGTGGCCTTCGCTGCTGGTGATCTACTTGCCGCCGGTCGTGGCGATCGGGTGGAAGGTTTATCGGCGGGTCGCCGACAGCCGGGCTTGCAAGCTGGCGTCGCCGCACAAGCCGGCGGCAGCGGTGGCGGCCCACGCCTGGTCGTGGAAGCCGCTGGCGATCGTCACGGCGGTGATCCTCACGGCGCAGGTCGCCCTCGGCACAGCGCGGCTGCATAAGGCGTGGCCGGTTGCTTGCTACCCCCTCTTTGACCAGATCGAGCAACCCTGGGTCGTGTGGCCCGAGTTCGAACTCGTCACGAAGAGCGGCGAGCGCTTGCCGCTCGACGACGACCCAATCCGCGACCACTTCGGCTCAGCCCGCTACGTGGCGCCGATGAAGCTGCTGATTCAAGAGCCGATCGATGAACCGAAGGCGGCGGAAGTGCTCAACGAGTTCGCCGCCATCTGGCGCAACGCGGGAGACCTTCCCGAAGACGAAGCGACGATCAATCGCCTCGTCGTGACACGATCCCGCTACGACCTTACCGGCCCCCAACGCCCCGCCGAACCGACAGAGCGAACGACGGGTTTCGAAATGCCTTGGCGCCAAGTTACGGCGCGCCACCAATTGGCGCCGATCCCTGATGCACAAGGGCGGGAACACTAATCAACGCTATAGCTTACTTCATGTTGCCGTAGCGTCTCACGCAGAGACGCGGAGACGCCGAGGGTAGGCAGCGAAGACTCACGCCAAGCCGCCAAGGCGCAAAGACAAAGTCGTTGAGAAATGAGCGCAGTCGCAAACGATCGCACAGCAACGAGTTCTTTGCGGCTTAGCGCCTTGGCGTGAGTCTTGAAAGCATCCAACTCTGCGTCTCTGCATCTCTGCGCGAGACTTCCCCACGTTGCTTCGTGGATCAGAGCGAGGCTAGAAACGCTACGGCTAAGTGAAGCATGCTCTAATGACGCGGTAGTGTCCGTCTTCTTGATTAGTGCTGATTAGCGTTGATTAGTGTTCTCAAGAAAGCCCTGTAGAGAACGACAAGATCGTGACCCCTGCGGCGAATAGGTGGCGTCTCGTTGCTCGCGTTGTGAGGATTCGCCGATGAAAGCTCCCGACTGTCTGCTTCCTACGCTGCGGTTGTACGGCCTGCCGGTCCTTGGGATGGCGCTGTTTGCCCTGGCTGTCTGGCGACGCTGGCCGCTGAACGACCTTGTCGGCGACGGGGGCGTGCTCTTGTGGGCGCTCGTCGGACTGGCGTGTGTGGTGGGGCCGAACGAGGTGGTCTCGATGGGCACGCTCCGCGGCGGCGGCTACTCGTCGTTCACCAACGCCGAGGCCCGGACCTTCGAGGACGCCGACGTCGTGCGGGTCATCGGCTTCGTGATCTTGCTCGACGCGCTAGCCGGCGTCGGACGATGGCTCGTCTGGACCTGGTGGTAGCCGCGGCTGGCTACGCTGTCGATTCGGCGTCGTTGCTAGGCGGTTTGTCGCTCGGCGCTGAAGGTCTGGCAGGCGCCGGTTGCGGCGGCTCGGTGATGACGGACATCGCAATGATCTCGACCGCCCCTTCGGGCGAGAGGCGATCGACCCGCAGCGTGGTGGCGCCGTAGCAGACGGTTTCACCGAGCTTCGGCGGATGGCCGAGGTGGTGCTGCATCGCGTCGACGAGCGTGCAGTCGGGCGGCCCGTCGAACGACAACTCGTAGACCTCGACCAGCTCGCGCAGCTTCGTGCCGGCGCGGAGCGGGAATTCCAGTGACGGCAACACGTGGTCGCGCTCGCCCTTCGGCGCGAAGACCCGGTTGACCAAGGTCCGGGTGTTGGGACGCAGCACGAGGATCACGTGGTCGCCGGCCTCGATGCGCGTCGCGCCTTGCGGCGGGATGATCTGGTTGCCGCGGGCGATCATCGCGATCACCGCGCCCTCGGGGAGGCCGAGGTTCTTGACCTTCCTCCCCGTCGCGCGTGAGTTCGCGTCCACGGCGTAATCGACGATGTCCCCTTCGACGTGCTTGAGGGAGCTGATCTCGAGCGTCACCGGCGCCACCGGCGCGGGCGGGTGTTCCAAGCCCAGCCATCGCGCGGCGGGCGACAGCCCGACGCCCTGCACGATCGCCGACACCACAACGATGAAGAAGACCACGTCGAACACGACCCGCGCCTGCAGGGCGTGGTCGGGCGTCGCGAGCATCAGCGGGAAGGTCGCCAGCGTAATGGGCACGGCCCCCTTCAAGCCGACCCACGACATGAACGCCGTCTCGCGCCAGGAGAACTTGAACGGGAAGGTCGAGGCGATCACCGCGATCGGGCGCGCCACCAGGATCAGCACCGCCGCCAGCAGCATCGCCCGGCCCGACACTTCCATGAGCCGGCTGGGGAAGCAGAGCAGGCCGAGGACCACGAACATCATGATCTGCGACAGCCACGCCAGCGAGTCGTGGTAAGCGAGCACGCCGCGCTTGAAGACCAGCGGCCGATTGCCGATCACAAGGCCGGCCAGATAAACGGCGAGGAACCCGCTGCCGCCGAGGCTCGCCGCGGCGCCGAAGGTGAGGAAGCAGGTCGAGGTGACGAGCACCGGGTACATGCCGGCGGCGGCGAGTTCGATGCGGTCGACGATCCACGCCGCCATATAGCCGCCGACGAGACCACAGGCGCCGCCGATTGCCATCTGCGCAACGAACATGCCCAAGAGGCCGACGCCAAGCGGCTGATTCCCGAGCAGCAACTCGATGCAGCCAATCGTGAGGAAGATCGCCATCGGGTCGTTCGATGCGCTCTCGACCTCGAGCACGGCGGCGAGCCGGCGAGAGAGATGGACGCCGCCCGACCGCAGCACCGAGAACACGGCCGCCGCGTCGGTCGAGCCGACAATGCTGCCTAGGAGCAGACCTTGCAGCGGCGACACGCCCAAAATCCAGACCGCCGCGAAGCCGACAATCACCGAAGTGATTAACACGCCGACCGTGGCGAGCGTCACCGCCGGCTTCCACGCCAGCCGGATCGACGTCATCGACGTGCTCAACCCGCCGTCGAACAGGATCACGGCCAGCGACACGGTGCCGATGGCGTGCGCGAGGCGGTAGTTCTCGAACTCGATGCCGCCGATCCCCTCGGAGCCGGCGAGGATACCGAGCAACAGGAACAGCACCAGCACCGGCACCCCCAGCCGCGACGACAGCTTGCTGGAGACGATCCCCAACAGCAGCATGACGCCCACGCCGAGGATTAGGGTGTCGATCAGGAACATCGCGGGCGGCAATGGGGGCGGGGCCAAACGTGGTGGGCCAGCAAGTCTAGCCGACCCCGGCGCCGCTGGCGAACGCCACACCGACGGTGAGAGGGGTCTCCAGACGCCGATTTCGCGCTCCATGCCTCAGCGGAATGGATACCGAAATCGGGGTCTGGAGACCCCTCCGACAAAAAAAGTCTGAGCCGTCAGCGCTAGCCGCGGGTAGCCCCGTCATCGACGCCCCATCACTCCCCCAACGTCCGCTTCCGCCGCAGCAGGTGGTGGTAGTGCTGGGCGAAGCGGTGCGACTCGTCCCGGACGTATTGCAACAGCCGCAGCGCGAACGAGTGCCGTGAAAGCCGCAACGGTTCGCTGTCGCCGGGGCGGTAGACGAGCTCCTCTTTCTTGGCGAGCGAGATCACGGTCGGCGGTGTGATGCCCAGTGACGCGAACGCCTCCATGCCGTGCGAGAGCTGACCCTTGCCGCCGTCGATCAACAGGATGTCGGGGAACGCCTCGCCCGCTTGTTCGAGCCGACCGAAGCGTCGGGCGACGACCTCACGGATGCTGGCGAAGTCGTCGATCCCTTGCACGTCGCGGATGCGGTAGCGGCGGTAGCCCGGCTTGAACGGCAGGCCGTCGATGAATTGCACGAGCGACGCCACCGTCTCGTTGCCGCCGAGGTGGGCGATGTCCACGCCCTCGATGACCCGCGGCATCTCCGGCAGCTTGAGCACCTTCTGCAAACCGGCGAGGCCTTTCTTAGGATCGACGTAGAAGACCTCGGGCTGCACGTCCTCCTCGAGCTCGCCGCGTTCGTCGAGTCGTTCAAGCAGTCGGATCTCGTCCCGCAACCGAGCGGCCTTCTCGAAGCGCAGCGACTTCGACGCCTCCTCCATCTCGGCGTTCAGCTCCTTCAGCAGCCGAGAACGGCCCCCTTCTAAGAACGTCTTTAGGCGGGTGATGTCCTTGCGGTAGTCCTCTTTAGAAACGCGCAGATTGCACGGCGCAGTGCATTGGTCGATCGACGCCAACAGGCACGGCCGGAACCACCGCCAGCGCTCGTCGTTCTCTTCGATGTCGAGGCTGCACGTGCGGAACTTGAAGATCTTCTGCAGTACCTGCAGCGCGCCGCGGAGGGCGTAGACGTTCGTGAACGGCCCGTAGAGCTTCGCCGCGGTGGCGCGCGGCTCGCGGGTGATCTCGACCCGGGGGAAGTCCTCGTAGGTGGTGATCTGCAGGTACGGGAACGACTTGTCGTCGCGCAGGTCGCGGTTGAACTTGGGCTGGATGTCTTTGACGAGCCGCGACTCCATCAAGAGCGCGTCGACTTCCGACTCGGCGTCGATGAAGTCGATGTCGTACGCCTCGGCCACCAGCTGCGCGGTGCGGCTGTCCTCGGCGGCGGCCTTGAGGAAATAGCTGCCGGCCCGGGCCTTGAGGTTCTTCGCCTTGCCGACGTAGAGGACACGCCCCTTCTGATCCTGAAACAAATAAACGCCGGGCGTCGCGGGGAACTTGGTCCGCACCTTCTCGGCGGCGCGGGCGAAGAACTCTGGTTGCGTCTTGGGTAACGTCTGCGCAGCGGCGCCGTCGTCCCCGTCGGGAGTGGTCTCGATCGTCGTGCTGTCGCCTTCGTCCGCCATAAGGCAAGCGTAGGGAGCAAGGCGGGCACAGAGAAGGGGAAGCGCCGCCGAACCAACTCACAGAGTCGATCTGCCTGCGAGCCGCGCTGGCGTCAGCCCCCGGAGGGACCCTAGCACCCGCTGCACTCCGGGGGCTAACGCCACCCGGCTCGCCTTTTGCTACGGCGCCGCATGCGGCTTTTGCGTCCCCAGGTGCTCCTCCAGCACGAACTCCGGCCGCTCTTGCGAATTGACGTACGCCGCGATGTCGAGCGCCTCTTGCTCGGTGAGGATCGGCTCGCCCAGCGGCATCGCCACTTTCAGCCACGACGCTAGCTTGACGTTCTGGCTGAGTCCGGCGCCACGGTTGTACGAGCGATCGCCCCACACGGGCGGCCCGTCGTCCGAGCCCAACCCGTCTTCACGATGGCACGCCGCACAGTGCGTCTCGTAGAGATCGGCGCCGCGATCAACGTCCGCGGTGGCCGGGTCCAAGCGGACCGGCTCAACCGCGTTGGGGCCGAGCGGCTGATCGGGATTCATCGCGATGGACTCTCCCTGGGAGAGCCACGTGATGTAGGCGCTGATGGCGACGGAGACTTCGCTCCCGTTCGGCGGTCGGATGCCGTTCTCGCTCCGCATGAAGCAGTTCAAGACGCGGTCCTCGAGAGTGATCACACGATTCTCGCGCGGCGACCAGGCGGGATAGGCCGTGGCGACACCGAGGAAGCTTCCGGCGGTTGGATGCTCGCCGTCGTCGAGGTGGCAGGAGGTGCAGTTCAGGTCATTGCCGACGAAAGGCGCCGACAACGGATGGTCACTGGTCTCGTTGACGAGGCGCCGCCCTAGCTCGACGGCTTCGCCCAACGGACCCGGGGGTAGTTGTCGCGATGGCTCGCTCGACGGGACTTCCGCGCCCAAGGCGGACACAAAAGCGACCGCGAGAATTGGCGCCAGCAAGGCGGCGTTGTGGAATGTCTGCCTTCTCATCCGGTCGTTCTCAGCTGGCTGGGAGGGATCGGTCATTCGTTGCTTGCATCTTATCCCTGTCTTATCCCTGCGATCCGTATTTCATGTCACCCTCCGAAGACCCGCCTTGTCAAACCCTCCGCAAAACGATATTTGTTAGAACAAATAATCGGCCGCCGCCGTACCCCTGCCATGCCTAGCCTTGCCCAAGAGCTCCGCAAACGCCACGAGTTCGCCCTGCCCGAGCAGGAGGCGACCTTGAACATCGTCCGCACCGCCACCCGCTTGATAGAGGCCGGCGAACGTGTCTTGAAGCCCCACGGGATCAGCGGCCCGCTCTACAACATCCTGCGGATCGTCCGCGGCATCGGCGGCGACGGGGTCCCTTCGGGCGAGATCGGCGTCCAGATGGTCACTCCCACGCCCGACGTGACGCGGCTCGTCGACCGCCTGGAGAAGCTCCAGCTCGCTGCCCGCTCCCGCAAGGAGGGCGACCGCCGCGTCGTACTTGTCCGGCTGACGCCAAAAGGCCGCCGGCTGCTTACCAAGCTCGACCCGATCATCGAACAGATGCACCGTGACACGCTCGGCCACCTCACGCCCAGCGAGCTCCGCTCGATCAACGAACTGATGGTCCGCGTCCGCGACTCGCCGGCGCTCGGCAAGCCGAGCGGATGCCAACCAACCAAGGATTAACGCGGCCACAACGTGGACGCTCCTGCCGTGCTGCCCCTACCGTGCTGCTTAGTCGTTTCCCAACCGGAGATTTGAAGGATGCTCACTCGCCAGTTGCTGTTGTCCGCGGTCGCTGTTGTTGCCGCCGTTCCCACCACCCGCGGGGCGAACTTCGAGGTGGATCCCTCGCACACGTCGGTCGTGTTCAGCGTCAGCCACCTCGGCTACAGCTACACCTACGGCATGTTCCGCGATGTGAAAGGGACGGTCGAGTTCGACAAGGCCAGCCCCGAGGCGAGCAAGTTCAGCTTCACGATCGACGCGGCCAGCCTCAACACGATGAACGAGAAGCGGGACGAGCACCTCAAGGGCGCCGACTTCTTCAACGTCAAGCAGTTCCCGCAGATCACGTTCGAGAGCACCGCGGTCGCGCCCGCCGCGAGCTCCGATGGCAAGACGCTCTACAACGTCACCGGCAAGATGACGATGCACGGCGTCGAGAAGGAAGTGACGCTGCCGATCGAGCTGCTCGGCGAAGGCGAAACGCCGTTCAACGACTACCGCGCGGGCTTCATGTGCCAAACAACGCTGAAGCGTTCGGACTTCGACATGGACTTCATGGTCGGCCCGATCGGCGACAGCATCGGCGTCACGGTGAGCTTTGAAGCCGTCAAGAAGTGACACACGAGCTGTAGGAGGCGTCTCCGACGCCGATTACGCGCACCACACCGTTTCGGCCAGGAGACCGTAATCGGCGTCGGAGACGCCTCCTACAGATTCAAATTTGGAGATGTAAGCGATGTTAGGACCGGCCGACATTCTGGTGGGGGGCGTCCTGCCCGGCGCCGCGGCGCTCTTGCTGCGGCAGGTGCTGCTCCGAGCGGGATCGTCGGACCGCGTCGCGTGGCCCGTGGCGGTTGGCGTCGCCTACATCGTGGGACAAGCCGCGCTGACGGCGCCGCTCGGGAGCGGCGCCGCCGGTTGGGTGGCCGGGTTGCCGCCGGCCTTCACGAAGTTCTTCTCGCCGAGCGAGGCGAGCCAGTGGCTCCCCGCCGCCGTGGTTGTCGCGGCGATCGTTGCGATGCTTGCCAGCGGCGGCCGCACGACGCGCTACGTCGCCCTCACGCTGGGCGCTCTGCTCGCGATCGGCTTGCCGCTGCGGATGTTGTGGGGGAGCGTCTACACGCTCTCGCAGTGGTCTACTGGCGAAGCGATTGCTTGGATTGCCAGCTTAGCCGTGCTGCTCTTCGCGACGGGGTGGCTGCTGACTCGCCAAATGAGCGACGCAACACCGCGCGTCGCGTTGCTCCGTGACTGGTTGCCGGGCTTGGTGATGGTCGGCGTCGCGATCGTGCTGGCGACCTCCGGTTCATTGTCCTACGCAAGACTCGCCGGCGCCGTGGCGGCCGCGCTGCTCGGCGCCGCGCTCGGCGGCGCCGGCATCCAGGGGGAACGCCGCCTCGGCTTCGCAGCGGCGGGCCCCCTCGTCACGACGCTCGGCGGCGGGATGCTGCTGCTCGGGTACTTCTTCGCCGAAGTGACGACCGCCAACGCCCTGCTCCTCCTGGCCGCACTCGCCGCGACAGGTCTGCCGTTGCCGACGCTGGCCGCCAACGGCTGGTCGAACTTCGCACTGCGAGGCGCGTTGTGCCTGGTGCTCACCGGCGCCGCGGCGGGATCGGCCGGGGTCGCCTTCTCAAAAGCCATGGCCGCCCAGGCCGCCGACCCTTACGCCAACTGGAAATCGGAGTAGGGGCGGCTTGTCATTCGACTTTTCTTTGCACGCCGTGTAACAACGGTGGCCGTCGCGCTACCAATGCGGGTAGAGACGACCGAAACGGCCGCCCGGCCGCTCCCTGCAAGGCCGGCGGATGCCCGTCCCCGATCGACAAACCCGATTCCGCGAACTGCTTGAGCGGAGCCACGCCCGCTGGGTGGGGATCGCGCGGGCGTACGCCCCTCCGGACGACCGCGAGGACTTGTTGCAGGAGATCGCGCTACAGGTCTGGCGAAGCCTGGAGAGCTTTGCGGACGCCTCGAGCCTCGACACCTGGGCGTACCGGGTCGCCCTCAACACCGCGCTAGCTTGGCGTCGCAAGGCGACCACGCGGAGCACGAAGTTGAAACAGGCCAACGACGACGTCGGTCAGCTCGCCGGCGCCGCCGGTGAAGCGGGCGAACCGAACGTCACCGCGGTGCTCGATCGATTCCTAGCTGCGCTGAACGAAGCGGACCGGGCGGTGATGCTGCTGCATCTCGACGGCGTCGCCCAGACCGATGCGGCCGAGGTGCTCGGCGTCGAGTCCGGCGCGTACCGGACGCGTCTGCACCGTATCCGGAAACGTTTCGAAGAGGACTACTGTCAAGCGGAGGGCGAGCGATGAACTTCGACCAGCTCGGCCAGTCTTGGCGCGATGAGAACAAAGCAGCAGTCAGCGAGGCTCCCGCGGAGGAGAAGCGGCTGGAACAGTACGTCGCGACGACTCGCGCAACGGAGCGGTTTGCGGCCAAGGTCTTTCGTCGCGACCTGATCGAGACGGCCGCAGGCCTGTTCGTGATCTATGCGTTTGGCTCGATGCTGTGGGAAGGGAAGGTGATCGCCCGAGCCACGTTGCCGATGGTGTCGGCGGCCGGCATGGTGATCAACATCCTCGGCGCGATTTACGTTATCTATCGCCTCCATCGCACGAGAACCAGCACGCCGACACCGCGACTCGATGCGTCGATGCGGGAGTATTGCGACAGCGAGATCGAGCGGGTCGAGAAACAAATGGCGATGCTTAGGTCGGTCCACATCTGGTACTTGGGACCGTTCTATGTCGGCGTGCTGCTGGTTTTTCTTGGCGTCGATGGCCCCGGCGTCGAGTTCGTCATCATGTCCGCCGTCGTGACGGTTCTTTACGCGTTCATCGCCGCGTTGAATCGTTTCGCCGCCTCAACCGTGATGACGGACCTGCGCGATCAACTCGCATGGCTGCGTGATTCGCTGGGCTCGGCGACAGCGCCGGTGGGCGAGTTGCCCGAGACGGCGGATCACTCGAAGGCCGCCAAACGGTTCGCGTTTCGCTGGTTTTTCGCTTGCCTAGGAGTGGGGCTCGGCGGGATCCTTTTCGGGTGGCTAATGGACGTGGAGTACCCGAAGCGATCCCCCTTCGACGCGGTCCGCTGGCAAGGTGAGGCGCCCGAAGTGCGTCTCGAGGAAGAGTGGTTCCGGCTCGTGTCGATCGATGGCGTGGCGGTTGATGAAATCCTCGCCTCCGGGAAGCAAAACTACCATGACAGGTGGCGGATGCGCTTCGAGGAAGACCTTGTCGAGTTGCTAGCGCGAATGGGCAACAAACCGGGCGACACGGTTCGTCTGGTGGTTCTACCGCTCGGATCCGATGACGAAATCGTTCTGGAAGCGGTCCCGATGACCGAAGAGAAACGCCAGTCGATCAAGCGATCTCCCCAGAGACGAGAGGTCGCATATCGTTGGTTCGCGGAAAGTTTCCCAGAATCGTCCGACGTGATGCGACGCCACGTTGGCAAGTACCAGTTTCCTTCGGGACATGTCCTCAACATTGCGGAATCGGACGGACAGCTTACGGCGCAGCTAACAGGGCAGGAGCCTTTGGTGCTTCTCCCTCGCAGCGAGTCCGAGTGGGACGTCCAGCTCGTCGACGCCACTCTGACCTTTAAAGTCGACGGTGCGGGCAAGAGCGCCGCCGTCGAGCTGTTTCAGAACGGCGGGCGGCAGATCGCCAAACGGTTCGAATAAGCGCGATCGACGCGCAGGCGCCCATACTCAACGGATTCGTTCCCAAGACCAATCGCAAGTCAACGAACAAGCTACCATCAAACCAACGCCCCCTTCCATTTACACCGGTTGACGCCATGCGACTGCCTCTGACTTTTGCCCTTCTCGTCGCAACTGGAACCGCCGCCGCCGAGCCGCTCGAGACGACGATCGACCGCCTCGCTAAGCCCTACGTCGATAGCGAGACCGTCGTCGGCATGACCGTCGGCATCCTCCGTGGCGACGACCAAGCCGTGCGTGGCTACGGCCGATTCTCCGCGGACGACTCGCGCACGCCGGACGGCAAGACGGTCTATGAGATCGGTTCGCTCTCCAAAGTCTTTACAGGACTGTTGCTCGCCGACGCGGTCGTGCAGGGACGCGTAACGCTCCACACGCCCGTCAACCAGCTCTTGCCGAAGGGCGTCGAGCTGCAGCCGCATGGCGATCAGTTAGCCGAACTCTGGCACCTCTCGACGCACACGTCGGGCCTACCCCGCCTGCCCGACAACCTGGCGCCGAGCGACCCCAACAACCCCTACGCCGACTACGACGGCAAACGGCTCGGCGCGTTCCTCAATTCGTACCGGCCACGCAAGCGCCCGTGCGAAGTGATCGAGTACTCGAACCTGGGCGCCGGCCTGCTGGGTCTTTGCTTGGCTCGTGAGCAGAAGACCGATTACGCGTCGCTCTTGCAGAAGCGCATCGCCAAACCGCTCGGGCTCAGCGACACAACGATCAAGCTCGACGAGGAACGTCGCGATCGCCTCGCGCCGCCGCACACCGAAGGGGGCGTGCCGGACCACAACTGGGACTTCGAGACGCTCGCCGGCGCCGGCGCGATCCGCAGCACCGCCGACGATATGCTCACCTTTGCCAAAGCGTTTCTCGACCCGCAGGAGGGCGAACTGCGCGAAGCGATCGGCCTCTCGTGGTGCGTCCATCAGAAGCCGATCGAGGACAGCGACTTCGCGATGGGTCTCGGCTGGCACGTCGCCCGCGACGACCAGACGCGGTGGCACAACGGGCAGACCGGCGGCTACCACTCGGCGCTGTTTATCAACCGCCCGCTCAAGGTCGCCGTCGTCGTGCTCACCAACACCGCGACGATGGAAGTCGATACGCTCGCGCAAGACTTGGTGCGGGCGCTCGCCGGCGCCGATGTGAAACCGCGCGAGTTCGAAGTCAGCGACGACGTGCCCGCAGAGGTCCTCGAGCGCTATGTCGGCAAGTACCGGCTCGCCCCCGGCGCCGAGTTCACCGTCACCACCAAGGGGGGCAAGCTACTGGTCGGCCTCACCGGCCAGCCCACCTTCCAGGTCTTCTCGCGCAGTGAGACCGAGTGGTTCTACAAGGTCGTCGAGGCGACGCTCACCTTCAAAGTCGACGGCAAAGGCAATTGCACGGCGGTCGAACTCTTCCAGAACGGCGTTCGGCAAACCGCGGAACGGATCGAATAGCCCGCCTTACCAAGGGCCTTCTGGCCCGTAGCTGCCCTTTCCGAGCTAGGCTCACTACGATAGGACCGTGCCGACGGCCGCCCCCACTCCGGGAGGCGGCGGAGGTCCCCGGAGACAGTAGGCAAGCAGCCGAGAGATGGGCATCTACGACCGCGACTACGAACGGAGCTACGACACGGGCAGCGGCTGGCGCGACAGCTATGGCGGCGGCCGGGGCGGCGGCTTTGCTAGCTGGACCGCCAACAGCAAGCTGCTGGCGGTGATCGCCGGCGTCTACGTCGCCCAGGTGCTGCTGAACCGTCCCCTTCAAGGACAGTTCAGCGATTACCTCTCGCTACCGGCCGACGTCTGGCGCGAGCCGTGGCGTGTCTACTCGCTGGCGACCTATGCGTTGTTGCACAGCACCCAGAACGTCTTCCACGTGTTGTTCAACGGGCTGGCGCTGTTCTTCTTCGGTCGCATTATCGAGATGCGTCTCGGCGGGCGCGAGTACCTGACGTTCTTCTTCGCCGCCGCGATCTTCGCCGGACTGACTTGGTGCGTCGTCGAGAACATTACTTCGGGCGGCAACCCGCGCGGAATCTTGCTCGGCGCCTCCGGCGGCATCGCTGGCATCTTGGTGCTCTTCGCGTTGTGGTACCCGCACGTTCAGGTCTACCTCATGGGCATCCTCCCGGTGCCGGCTTGGGTGATGGCAATCCTGTTCCTCGCCCAGGACATCATGGGCGCCGTCAAGCAATCGGGCGACGTCGCCTACACCGCGCACCTTGGCGGCGCGTTCTTCGGCTTCGTCTACTTCCGTTACGGCATGCGGCTGTCGGACTCGCTGCCCCGGTGGAACAACGGGCCGGGGAAGGGCGGCGTCGGCAAGTCTTTCAAGTCGCTGCTCAAGCGCAAGCCGAACCTCCGTGTCCACCGCAACGACGACGATGACGACAGCGCGACGAGCGATCCCGCCGAGGACCGCGTCGACGAGATCCTGCGGAAGATCCAGGCCCACGGCCAGGCGAGCCTGACCCGCGAAGAGCAGCGGATCCTCGAACAAGCAAGCCGCCGCTACAAACAACGCCGCCCCTGAGCGGCTATAATCCCGACCGGACGAGCCGATCGCCCCCCCGCCCGCTCCCCCGCCCTCCTGGAGCAACCGACCATGTCTACCTCGCGCACGATCGCTATCACCGGCGCCTCGGGACTCGTTGGGACCGCGCTAGCCGAAGCCTTCGCCGCCGACGGCGTGCGTGTGCTACGGCTCGTGAGGCATCCGGTCTCCTCCTCGGCTGTTGACGAGGTCTACTGGAAGCCGTCGTCGGGCGAGATCGACGCGGCCAAGCTCGAGGGCGTGGACCTCGTCTTCAACCTCGCCGGCAAGGGGATCGCCAACGACCGCTGGACCCCGGCGGTGAAGAAGCTGATCATCGACAGCCGCGTCAACAGCACACGGCTGATCGCTAAGACGGTCGCGGGTTTAGAGAACAAGCCCCGCGCGCTGGTGTCGGCGTCGGCGATCGGCTTCTACGGCGACCGTGGCGACGAAACGCTCGACGAGGACTCGCCCCCGGGCGAAGGCTTTCTCACCGAGACCTGCCAGTGGTGGGAGAACGCGGGTGCTCCGGCCTGGGAGGCGGGCGTCCGCGTCGCGCAGATGCGGCTCGGCATGGTGCTCAGCCCCAAGGGGGGCGCGCTGGCGAAGATGCTGCCGATCTTCAAGCTCGGCGCGGGAGGCGTCATCGGCAGCGGCGAGCAAGTGATGAGCTGGATCGCGCTGCCCGACCTAGTGCGCGCGTTGCGATTCGTCGGCGACGTCGAGGCGATGCATGGCGCGATCAACGCCACGTCGCCCGAGCCCGTCACCAACCGCCAGTTCACCAAAACGCTCGGCCAACATCTGGGCCGCCCGACGCTGCTCCCCGTGCCCGAGTTCGCGCTGAAGATGGCGATGGGCGAGATGTCGGAGCTGCTGCTCGACAGCGCGCGGGTGTTGCCGAAGCGACTCAGCGAAGCGGGCTTCGAGTTCGAGACCCCGGGACTCGCCACGGCGCTGGAGCGGTTGTTGAAGTGACGGCCGGCGCGACGTCGGACTCCTCACTTAGCCCCCGGTCATTGAACGGGGGGGAATTGGGGCGCCCGTGGTCCATTGAAAAGGTCCCGACGGACCCCGCCGGACCCGACCGCGCCACATCGATTCTGAGGGCCATAACGGACCCTAGAACGCGTCCGTTCGCGCCCTCTGGGTAAACCCTCACCTTGGACCGCAACGCACGCCAGGGGCCTCTACGCGGCTCCTGCGCGACGCCCGCTTTTTTAGGGCTTTTTGTCGCTTCTCGCCGGCTTTTGCGTTGCTTTTAGCCACGTCATTTAGCCCCCGGTCAATGACCGGGGGCTAAGTGTGATGGAGGGCAAGTGCGATTGGGGATCAATCGCGGCGCCGCGTTCCTCACTCAACGCGGCGGCGGCGCGGGGCGAGTCGCGCTTACCGGCGGTTGGTACTCGGCGCCGCGGATGTCTTCGAACGTGGTCCGGCCGAGCGTGATGTAGTGCGTCAAACGCTGCCCCGACATCGGGACGGGTTGCTGCTGCCCGTTCTGTTGGAGCCAGAGCTTGGCCAGCTGCGTGCCGTCCCCTTCGAGAATAGCGCGGTCGGCCGCTTGCGAGTAGCTCGCGCGGACCGCCTCGGCGATCGCGCCGCCGCCGTCGGCGCCCATCGCCGCGTCGATCCGCACGCCGCGCATCGCCACCAGCTCGATCGGCCCGAACGGCGCGCCGGTATCGCCGCCGCGGCGCACCGAGAAGGCGGGGTCTTCGAGCACCCGCAACTCTTCGCAGCGCAGCTCGACCGAGTCGGGCGGCACGCCTTCGGGCGAGTGTAGCGGCAGCTGATGGTCCCACGCCAACACCGGCCCGTAGACCACCTGCACGTTGCCGGCGAACTGCGCGCGGCGTTCGAGGTAGTTGCCGGCGATCCCGTTGTTGAAATCCACCCGCAAGAAGCGGAGCCCGCCCTTGTCTTTGTCTCCCACCGCGGGGCCGCTGAACGGGCCGCCGCCGGCGCCGGCGAGCCGCACCGAGCGGATCGTCCCCGGGCCGCGGCCCGTGACCGCGCCGGTGAGCCGGTTGATCGCCAGCGTCTTGGTCTGCGCGCGTTCGTGCGAGGTCTGGCCCGCCTCGTCGGCGCCGCGGTAGTCGATCGTCACGCCGCCTCCGCACTCGACCTGCGCGACCTCGACCGCGCCGCCGCCGGCGTGCGCGCCGGTCCGCAAGTCGATCGGTTGGGCGAGCGTCGCGGTCATCTCGGTGCAGCTGAGCCAGCCGCCCGCGGACTCAGCAAAGACCTCGTCGGAGAGAACCAATTTAGCGCCGTCGAACCGCATCCCGCCGCGCCAACGCAGCGTCGCCTCGCCGGCGAACGGCGTCGCGCCGTTCTGCGAGGGGAGCAGCAGGCGGGCGTCGCCGTGCCCCTCGGTCCACGCTTGGCCAGCGGCTTGATCGACGTGCAGGTCGTGGACCCAGACGTTGAGGCCTTGCGACTTGATCTCGGCGAGCCCGTGATGCTCGGCGCCGGCGGCGGGCGGAGCGTCGCCGGCCCCGGTGAGCGTCAGCCGCGCGCCGCCGGGACGGTCGAGGCGATCGACACGCAGCTGCTGCCCGGCGATCTGGAGCGGCTGCTGGCCGTCGGCGCGGGGCTCTTCTTCGATGCGGACGCCGCCGTTGCAGATCATCGCCACCGGCGTCGCGCGACGGCCGGCGAGACCGACATCGATCTGGATCGACTTGGTGCGCAAGCGATAACGCTGGCCGTCCGACGTGGCTAGTTGCTGCTGGGGTGTGGCCGCGGCCGGCGCTGGGCCAAACGACGGGCCCGTGACGACGTCGCCGTTGTCCCGGGGCGTCTCGCTCGGCGGCAGCGGCCGCATCAACGCCACGAGGTCGTCGGCATAGCCTTCGACGTCTTGCCCGACGAACTCCACCGCGCCGATCGCATCGACGCGGTTCACCAGCACGGCGCCCTGCTGGCCGTTGCCGGCGGTGAGCTCGATCGCGGGCCCGTCGGGGCCGTCGGCGGCGACTTCGCTGAGATTCGCTACGACGCGGTCCGCGCGGATCTTGCCGAGCCCCGCGGCGGCGAACTCGGGACGCCCGAGCATCGTCAGCATCGGCTGACCGCGGTTGTCGCGTCGCAGCACGACCGCGGGCTCGCCCTTGGGGACCTCGTTCCATCGCGCTTGGAAGTTGCGCTCGGGCTCGTCGGGCGAGGGCGTCAGCTTCAGCCAGCCCGGTCCCGCGGCGAGCAGGTCGCCCACCACTTGTGGCGAGTCCGCCGGTGGCGACGTGTACTCCAGCACCGGCGCCGACGCTTCGCTCAGGCCGTGCGCCAGCAGCGCGGGCGAGCCTTCGATCCGCAAGCGGCGATCGGCGATCCAGCCCCGCAGCCGCCGGCCGCGCACCGACGCCTGCCGACTCGGCGAGTCGAACCGCACCGGCGCGCCGACGGCTTCCACGAGTCGCGGCGTCATGCCCGAGAGGAGCTTGCCCTGGCGACGGGCGATCTCTGGTTCGTCGGCCGGGTCGATCTCCGCGGCGCCGCCATCGGCGTCGCCGAAGTGCAGCCGCAGCTCGCGGCAGTACAACTGGTCGGGCTCGGCGCCGGGGTTGCGCAGCGTCGCGCGGACGTCGTCCTGCAGCGAGGCGATGAAGCGGGTGAAGTCGAAGCGGAAAGGCCCCTGCGACGTCAGCTCGAGCGGCCCGGAGGACGCGGCCTCGTCCTGCGCGGCGCCCCTCGGCATGCCGACATTCGTGTCGAGCTTGCCCGTGCTGATCAGCGCCTGAACCTGCTCACGGATCTCGAGCGTATCGACGCCGGTGATCGGCATCGACGAGCCGCTCGCGCCGGCGTGGGGTTCGGTCAGCAGGCGGACCTCGAGCACCTTGCCCCGCGCGCGGTGCGGACCGATCCGCAAGTCCACGGCGGCGTTGGTGGTGATCATCGCTTGGTTGAACCGCACGTCGCGGGTGACGATCCGCAGGTCGTCCGCCGGGCCCGCTTCCTGCATGTCGCTGTGGATCAGCACCTCGCCGGTGAACTCGCCGGCGACGGGGCGGCCGATCTGCGTGCTGGTGAAGCTGAGGCCGTCGGGGCTGTCGAACTGGATGCGCGAAGGGTTCGGCGCCTCGGCAATGATCGCGTCCCGCGGCGGCGGCTGGTTATGCACGTACGGCGTCGGGAACGCCACGAGCACGCTGCGGCTAATCTCGATCCGCCCGCCGCTGATCGGCTTGAAGTCTTCCAGCACGAGCACCAGCGGGCCGTACTCGTACACCTGCGGCGTGCCACGCAACGCCCAGTGTTCGGTCGGCAGGTAGCTAGCGAGGAGCTTCTGATACCGCTTCACCGCGCCGCCGCCGACGTCCCACTCCGGATCGCTTGCCGGGTCAAAGGCGCGCAACGCGACCCCCGGCTCGACAATTGGCACAACAGCCAGCACGTAGAGCTGGTACGCCACGAGTGTGGCGGCCAGGGCGACGGCGGCGTTGACGAATCGCTTCAAGGGATTTACCGCGGAGTGCGCGGAGGACGCGGAGATGCTTAAGAGACCGCGAGATGGTTCGGCAGCGGCTGGTTCTCGCTAGGCGACGGCGTTTCAAGCCGCGGCATCTTAAAGTCGGATTTTATGGGTTGGGGCGCCATTGGTGGAAAAGTGACCCGAAGTCCTTTTCCAGGCATGACTCGGTAGCTGTTTTGAAGTCCGTTCCCCCACTCATCCGTTAGGAGCATCGGTTCAATGACTTCACGGGTGAGTGGGTAAAGATTGCTGAGCACTTCTTCACGAAACGAGAGGGACTCGTCTGCTTGGCGGCACTTGCACTTCATCCCTTCATGGGCGTAAGCAACCGACCCCGGAACAACCATCACCGCGACAAGTAGAAGCCGAATCATCGCTTACTCTTGGTTTACGAACTCCGGGTCCTCCGCGGTGAATCCCCTTCACCCGTGCAGTGGCCCCGTCGCTTCCTCCCAGCGCCCCGACTCCTTCAGTAGCTTCTCGACCACTTCTCGGAACGCCCCACGGCCGCCGGGCTTATGCGTCACGTAGTCGGCGGCGGCGAGCAGCTCGTCGGCGGCGTCGGCGACGGCGACGCCGAATCCCACGGCCTTGATCGCCGTTAGATCAGGTAAGTCGTCGCCGATGAACGCCATTTCTTCGAGCGAGACGCCCTCCGCGGAGGCGATCTGCTCGACGATCGGGAGTTTTTCTTTCACGCCTTGGTGGATGATCGCAATCCCCAAATCGTTTGCGCGGTAGGCGACGACTTGCGATGAACGACCGGTGACGATCCCCACCAGGCCGCCTGCCCGCTGGAACAGCTTCACGCCCAGCCCGTCGCGGACGTTGAAGGTCTTCAGCTCGCGGCCCTCCTCGTCGAACGTCATGCCGCCATCGGTCAGCACGCCATCAACGTCAGTAAGGAGGAGGCGGATCATTGAGGAGGGGTTAGGGGCTGAGGGGGTAAGGGGATGAGGGAAAGCTTGAGTACGCATTTAGCCCCCCGTCATTGACGGGGGGCTAAGTGAAACTTGGGGCGATGTGAAGGTTCAATCACCATCGAATCACCCCGCCGCGAAGACATCTTCGCCCGGGAAAATCCGCACCGCGGGTTTCGCCGGCCGTTTCGGCACGGGCGTCTCGATGTCGCCGACTTCGCGGGCGACCACGTCGGTCACGTCGACGAGGCCGACCGCCTTGCCGGCTTCATCGACGACCGGCAGTTCGCTGAACTTGCGGTTGGCGAGCACCGTCACCGCTTCGCTCATCCGCGCGCCGGCGTGAATGGTTGTCGGCTTGCGGACCATGTACTCGCTGACCGGGTGGTCGAGCGCTTGCAGGTCGCACTGTTCGAGCAGTCGCGCGAGGTCGCTGTCGGTGAACAGGCCTTCGAGCAAGCCGTCGTCGTCGACCAGCATCACCGCGCCGGTGCGTCGGCCCGGCTTGCCGGTGGCGACCAGGATCTCACGCACCGTTTGTGTCGCCTTCGCGACGCGGCACTGCGCCAGCGGCCGCATCTCGTCTTCCACCAGCGCGAGCTTGCGACCGAGCGCGCCGCCCGGGTGGAAGCGGGCGAAGTCTTCGGCGCGGAAGCCGCGGATCGAGCTGAGCACCAGCGCCAGCGCGTCGCCGACGGCGAGCATCGCGGTGGTGCTGGTCGAGGGCGCGAGGCCGAGCGAGCAGGCCTCGTCGAGCTGACCCAGCGGCAGCACGACCTTCGCCGCGCGGCCGACGGTGCTCTGCGTGCTGGCCGTGATCGCCAGGATCGGCGTGCCGAACTCGCGCAGGCTCGGCAAGAGTTGGATGACTTCGCCCGTCTCGCCCGACTGGGTCAGCATCAGCACGACATCGCCGCGGCTGATGCGTCCGAGGTCGCCATGAAACGCTTCGGCGGGATGCAGGAAATGGCTGGGCTGTCCGGTGGAGGCGAGCGTCGCAGCGATCTTCTGGCCGATGAGGCCGGCCTTGCCCATGCCGGTGACGATCACCGAGCCCTGGCACGACTCGAGCAGCTCGATCGCGGTGGCGAACTCGTCGCCGAGTTGCTGCGAGAGTTTCCAGAGGGCAATCGCCTCGAGACGCATCACCTCGCGCGCCGCGGCGATGCGTTGGGGTTTGGGGAGCGAATTGGCTTCGCTCGCAGGGGTACGCAGGACTGCGTTCATGGCTTCGTCGTCCGTGACGGCGCCGGGGTGGGACGGATAGAGGGAGGGCCCCGCAGGGGAGCGGGCGTCGGAGTGTAGAGGGAGCGCTCCGTTCCAACAACGCCGACGCGGAAGCGTGCTAGCAAGAAGAGTGAGGCGAGCCGGCCACGGCAGTGGTCGGTGTGAAGCGGCAAAAAACACCAACCACTAACGTGGCCGGCTCGCCGTCAGCGCATAAAAAAAGCTCCCAGAAAAGCACACGTCCCAGGGGGGCAAAGGACGGGCAACTTTTCCGGGAGCGATTGGACGCGTTGGCCGGTCGGGCGAAGGGGGGAGAATCGCTTCGACTGACACTGCGTCAAGGGAGTGGACGCGAGCGGCGGCAGGCTTCCGTGCCTTGTCCGGCGCTGACGCGGGTCCCGCCTTTGTAGGGCGGGCCCTCCACGTGGCTTTCGTGTTCGCTTTTAGGTTCCGGGCACAGCCGCGGGCTGGCGTTTCCGACCGCCCTCAGCCGTGTGGCGGGGAAATTAGGGGCCCCGCCGAATCCCATCAAGGCCGGTTTGAGGGATTTTCTGGAAAGTCGAGATCCTGCGGGATGGCTGTGTTCACCGTGAAAGCAAATGACCAATGACCAAGCCCCAATGACCAACGGCGTGCTGCCGCACAAAATTCTCCTCAGCCCCTAAACAATGGCCCCTTCCTTCATTGGTCATTGGGGATTGGTCATTGGTCATTCCCCGGCGGACCCGGCGGTCCGTTAGGATCTAGCCGTTAGATTCCCCCGGCCTGTAACTCGGCGGGGCCCGCGGGCGTCCTTGGTGCAGCATGGCGACCTTCCCGACCATCGAGCGCGTCATCGACCAGCACGCCGACCGCGTCTTTACGCTGGCCTGCTACACGCTTGGATCCCGGCAAGACGCCGAGGACGTCACGCAAGAGGTTCTGCTGCGCTGCTGGAAACACCAGGACCGCATCGACCCCGACAAGGTCGAGGGCTGGCTGGTGCGGGTCACGACCAACGCCTGCCGCGACCTGCTGCGGCGCCGCCGCCGGCGGCGTGAGGTTGTCGGCGGCGAGGCGTGCGACGCGGCCCTCGACGAGACGCCCTGTGGTGAGTTGACGCCGGACGCCTCGCTCGAGGCGTCCGAGAAGACGCAAGAGATGCAGCAGCTCTTGTTGCAGCTGAAAGAACCTTACCGCAGCGTTGTCGTGCTGCGTGAGGTGCAAAGCCTGTCCTACTTGGAGATCGCCGAGGCGATGGAGATGACGCTGGCGAACGTCCGCGTCACGCTGCACCGCGGCCGGCGCCTGCTGGCGGAGATCGTCGCCAACCGCGCAGCGGCGGAAGACCTCTGCCGCGCGGATTGAGAATACCCGAATACCCAATGAACCACTTCCAATCATCGAACGTGCACCACGACCGCGACTGCGGCTGGATCGATCAGCGCCTCGACGCGTACGTCGATGGCGAGCTGTCGGCATTTGAAGAGGCACGCGTCGAACGGCACTTGCCGCATTGCGACGCTTGCCAAGCGGTAGCGGAAGGACTCCACGGCGTGAAGGCGTCGCTCGGCGCGCTTCCCGTGCTGCGTTGCCCCGAGCGCGTGCTGGAAGCCGTTCGTAGCGAGACGTTGAAGTCCCCAGTCGCGTCACGATCGACATCTCGACGAAGAGCGCCGAGTTGGGCGATCGGCTTGGCCGCGTGTGTGTTGGTGGCCGCCGGCGTGGGGACGATCCGCGGCGTTGTCGAACGGAGGCAGGCCGAGCTGCGTCGCCAGCAGATCGAAACAACGCTCGCCGACCTGCAAGCCACCTTGCAGCAACGAGCCGCGGAGGTAAGTCGCGAGGCTTTTGTGCAGGGTGTCGCGAAACCAACGCGGACCGTCGTCACCGCGGTGCAGGACAGCCCGCTAGGGCGCTGGGGCGCCGCGGCGGCGAGTTTGCTGGCGCCCGTAGCTGATGAAACCGATGCGACCTGATGCTTTCACTTCTCTGTAGGAGGGGTCTCCAGACCCCGATGACGCGCACCACGCCATTTCGGCCAAGAGACCGTAATCGGCGTCTGGAGACGCCTCCCGCATTTAGTTGAACCACGGAGACACGGAGGGCACGGAGGAAAGCACCGAGGCGATCTTCTTTCTAGGTGCGTCCTCAGTGCTCTCTGTGACTCTGTGGTAAATCAGACGCCGTCCAAATCGTTAATAAGGAGCTCTCCGTATGATCCGTTCACGAATGATGACAAGCGTAGCGATCGCCTTGTCGCTGACGCTTACCCCCTTCGCTGGCGCTGAGGACCCCCGCGAACATCCCGGCGAAGCCGTGATCGACTGGAGCGAACAACTCGGCGTCGAACCCAAGGTGGAGGTTCACCTCAACCAGGCGCTGATGAGGTTCTTCACTTCGGCGGCGGAGGGAGCAACCGAGACCCCAGGGATCCGTGAGATCATCGGCCAGCTGTCGCTGGTGCGAGTCGAGGTTTACGAGGGGGTGGCCGCTGGCGCGCTCGCCACTGCCGCCGATTCCGAGGCCGAGAAGCTTCAAGAGCTCGGTTGGACCACGGTCGTTCGCGCGGTCGGCGACGACACGGAACGGGTCAAAGTGATGATGTTGTCCAACGGCGACTCGATCGCCGGTTTGGTGGTCATCGCCGCCGGCCCCGGCGAGATGGCCTTCGTCAACGTCGCCGGCGAGCTCAACCCCGAGACCCTCGGCAAGCAATTAGGCGTCGTGGCCCGGTTGATGCACAACGGCAAAATCAAGTTGGAAGACCTGATCAACCCGAAGGTGCTGGAGGCGCTGATCGAAGAGTCGGGGAAGAAGGCCGACAACACCCCGCCAAGCCGAGGAGGCGATTTCCGCTGATGAAGGAAAAAAGTTAACGCTACAATCAATTAGCCGCGGGGCCTTAGCCCCCGGTTCGATCACATTTTTGTGGGAGGGGTCTCCAGACCCCGATTACGGTGTCCATACCGAATCGGCGTGGTGCGCGTAATCGGGGTCTGGAGACCCCTCCCACAGCTTTTTTTTGCGAGCCGGAAGCGTCAGCGCCCGGAGTTGAAGCTGGTGCCCGCCTCACTCCGGTCGCTAACGCTACCGGCTCGCCTTTTCATTTGGGGGATTACAGCCCCTTGTTCAATCCCTGCAGATCGTCGGGCACAAAGAAGCCGTCCTTCCGCAGCAGCTCGCCGTCG
The DNA here is from genome assembly GCF_007753265.1 of Botrimarina mediterranea. Classification (NCBI taxonomy): domain Bacteria; kingdom Pseudomonadati; phylum Planctomycetota; class Planctomycetia; order Pirellulales; family Lacipirellulaceae; genus Botrimarina; species Botrimarina mediterranea. Next base: position 435,540 of record NZ_CP036349.1, on the reverse strand, counting down.
AAATAAATCTCGCCGCCGCCGTAATCGGCGCGTTGGATCAGGACGAGGTCCCAGTGGATGCGGCTGCGGTTGCCGTTGTCGGCGTCTTCGTACGCGTTGCCCGGCGTGAGGTGGAACGAGCCGCCGATCTTCTCGTCGAACAGCGTGTCGAGCATCGGGTGCCGCACGTGGTTGTTGGTCCCGAGCGACCACTCGCCGCAATAACGGGCGCCCTCGTCCGAGTCGAGCAGCTGGTTGATGCGGTCGGCGTTGTTCGCGGTTGCGTCGACGATCTTGCCGTCCTTGAACAGGAACGCGATGTCGCTGAACACGGTCCCCTGGTAACGGCTCCCCGTGTTGAAGCGGATCGTGCCGTTGATGCTGTCGCGGACCGGGGCGGTGAAGACCTCGCCGTCGGGGATGTTGCGCTCGCCGCTGCACGGGATGACGGGGATGTCTTTGATCGAGAACTCCAGCTCGGTCCCCGGCGCCGTGATGCGGACATGGTCCGCCTTCTGCATCCGTTCAACAAGCGGCTTCTGCGCCTCACGCATCGCGGCGTAGTCTGCCGTGCACACCTCGAAGAAGAAGTTGGCGAACTCTTCGGTCGGCGTGTCGGCGGCTTGGGCGAACGAGTCGGTCGGGTACCGCAGCACGACCCACTTGGTTTTCGGCACGCGGTAGTCGTTGACGTGGCGTAGCCAGTGCTCTTGGTAGAGGTCCATCCGCTCGGGGGCGATGCCACGCAGCTCGCTGCCGTTGGCGGCGCCACGGACGCCAATATAAGCCTGCACCTTTTCCATGCGGTGGCGCTCCAGCCCACCGGCGAGCTTCATCGACAGCTCGGTGGCGTTGGCGTACAGCGCCCGCTGCACCTGCTGGTTCTTCATCTCCACGAGCGGGATCGCCCCGCGCTTCGCGGCCCCGTTCACGAGGGCCACGACGAGCTGCGGCTCCGGAAGGTCGATCGCTTCGATGAGGATGGTCTCACCCGCCTGCAGCTCGCAGCTGTGGTCGAGCAGGACTTCGGCGAGCTTGTCGATGCGGGGGTCGTGCATGGGGAGGGGCGAGGGACCGGGGGACAGGGACTAGGGAGCACGCGGGTCACGTCGTGCCGACGCGGTACAGCGCAGCCCCCTTTATCGGGCGACTTCGTGCCGCTGAGAAGGGTCGCCCCACCGAACAGCCCCCCCTACAGTGGCGTACAATTAAGTGGCCCCAGATTCTCTCACCACCGGCAGCGAGGAGGCGACATGGCAAGCCCTACCCAGACGCCCCCCGTCAACGACCCCCACGCCGACGAAGCCTCCTTCGCCGAGACCGCCCTCAAACTCGGCGGCAAGAGCGACGACGAGGCCCGGCGCACCGGGGCGATCGACAAGGCGGACGACCAGGTCGAGTCGCTGTTCGCGCCCCGTTACCAGACCGTCAACAGCCCCGCCCACCGGGCCGTGTGGGAACGCCGGGTCCCGGCGGCGGAGTTCGTCGGCACGCCCGCGGGGGTTCCCGAGGAGGTCGAGCACATCATGCAGGCGTCGCTCGATGTTGTGCGCCGTCACAAAGACGCCGGCACCCTCTACAACGAAGATGAGCGTGTCCGTGAAGAGGTGCTTGATGAGTTGGGCCAAGCGGGCTACTGGGGCCTGCTCGTCGATAATGAGTACGGCGGCTTCGGCGCCGAGTTCACCGCCGTCGCGCGGTTCTTGACGCAGATGGCGACGCTCGACGGCACCATCGCCGGCCTCGCCTCGATCCACGGCTGTATCGGCGCGGTCGATCCGGTGAAGACGTTCGGGACCGAAGAGCAGAAACGCCTGTGGCTGCCAAGACTCGCCTCGGGAGAACGCCTCAGCGCGTTCGCGCTGACGGAGCCCGGCGCCGGCAGCGATCTCACGGCGCTGAAGACCACCGCGGTGCTCGATGGCGACGACTACGTCATCAACGGCGAGAAGCTCTTCATCTCGAACGTCCGGCCGGGGCGCACGATTGGCCTCGTGTGCCTGGTGGATGGCAAGCCAGCGGTGATCATCGTCGATCTGCCCGACGAAGAGAACGAGCACTTCCAACTCAAGAAGTACGAGATCTTCGCGCTGCGGCATCTCTACAACCGCGGCATCCTCTTCAAGGACTTCCGCGTTCCGCGCGGCAACCTGCTGACGCCGCCGAAAGGGGACGGCCTCACCATCGCGTACCACGGCCTCAACCTGGGCCGCGTGTCGCTGTGTGCGAACGCGGCGGGCACCATGCGGCTGATGCTCAAGTCGATGCTGCCCTGGGCCGAGTACCGCGTCACGTACAGCGAGCCGATCGTCCGCCGCGAGCTGGTCGAGCGCCGCCTCGGCGAGATGGCGGGCCTCATCGTCGGCGCCGACGCGCTGGTGACCTGGTGCGCGAACCTGCTCGACCTCGGCTACCGCGGCGAGATGGAGTGCATCATCGCCAAGATCTTTGGATCGGAGGCGCAGAAGCACGCGGCGATCGAACTGTTCATGAAGACGCACGGCGGCCGGTCGTTCCTTGCCGGGCACCCGTTCGGCGACAACGTGCACGACTACCTCGCTCCCTGCATCTACGAGGGCGAGGGCGAGATGCTCGGCATGGCGTTCTTCAAGTCGCTCGTCAAAGACCATGGCAAGCGTTACTTCGAGCCCGTCGGCAAAGCGATGGCCGCCGCCGGCATCAAAAAGCCCAACCCGCTGAACCCGCGGCACGCCTGGGTGTTGTCGAAGGTCGCCGGCCCGTATGTGCGTTGGCTGCTGGGCCGAAAGCTCGGCGGGCAGGGCGCAGCGGAGTTGCCGGCGACGATGGCCCCCGCGCTTCAGCATCATGCCAAGTACGCCTGTTACCAGCTGCCGCGGATGGCGCTGGAGATCGACGCGGCGATGCAGAAATTCCAGCTCAAGCTCGCCGACCGGCAGTGCAAGATGGCCGATCTCAGCCTGCGGACGCAGAACCTCATCACGATGCTGGTGACCGCGCTCTACGCGAATCAGCAAAGCGACCCGATCGTCCGCGACGCCGCCGACATCCTCTGCCAGCAACTACGTCGCAAAGTAAGCGGCGGCCTCACCCCCGACCGCTACTACAAGCAAGTCACGGACCTCGGCCGACGAATCGCCGCAGGCGAAGCGGACGGCGTGGGGTCACTAGGCCTGGGGGCAATCACTCCGCCGCCGATTCTGGAGCGTTACGACAGTTAGCATTGCTCGATCATTCTTGTAGGAGGCGTCTCCGACGCCGATTACGCGCACCATGCCGTTTCGGAATGGATACCGTAATCGGCGTCGGAGACGCCTCCTACAGACATTTTCTAGAAGAGTGAACACGATGCTACGAGTTATCGAAGCCGACTACCTGGGCGACTTTCGAGTCCGGCTCGCATTCAGCGACGGGTTCGCAGGCACGGTCGATTTAGCCGGTCTTCTTGATGGACCTGTGTTCGTTCCGCTGAATGACAAGAATGTCTTCCAGCACTTCGAGCTCACCGACCACACCCTCCAGTGGGCTTGCGGCGCCGATTTCGCGCCCGAGTACCTGCGAGAGATCGCCCGTGCCGAGTCATTGACAACGGCTCACCCGTAGGTTCGCGCACCAACGCGGAACGTCTGCGCACAAACTGTATCTCCGCCATGCTAAAGTCGGTTCCGATTCCAACCACCAGGAACCGACGATGCTCCGCCAGCTCTTTGCGATTGTCTGCTTTGCTACAGCGCTGATTGGCGCTATCGAGGCGCCCGCCGCGCCGTCGGCGCTGCTCATCACCGGTGGCCGTGTGTGGACCGCTGACGCCGAGCGCCCTTGGGCCGAGGCGGTGCTTTGTGTTGATGGCGAGATCGTTGCCGTCGGCGACCGTGCCGATGTCGAGGCGAAGGCGCCCGAGGACGCCACCGTCATCGACGCCGCGGGCGGGCTCGTCACGCCCGGTTGGTGGGACTCGCACCTCCACCTGTTTGTTGGCGGCCGCAACTTGGCGGGCGTGCAACTCCGTGGCGCCAAGTCGCCCGAGGAGTTCACGCAGCGGATCGCCGACTTCGTCAAGACACTCAAGCCGGGCGAGTGGGTCCGCGGCGGCGAGTGGGACCACACGATCTGGGGCGGCGAGCCGCCGACGCGCGACTGGATCGACGCCGTCTCGCCCAACAACCCGGTATGGATCAACCGCCTCGATGGTCACATGGCGCTGGCGAACTCCGCGGCGTTACGGATTGCGAAAGTCGACGACTCCGCCGTCGCGCCGGAAGGGGGCTCGATCGACCGCGATGAATCGGGACGGATCACTGGCCTGTTACGCGACAATGCGATGGGCCTCGTCGCCGCGGTAGCCCCGGGCCCCACGGCGGCCGACCTGATGAAACACCTCGACGCGGCCAACGAGTACCTGCTCGCCCGCGGCGTGACGTCCGTCGTGCAGATGGGCTCGCTCGAAGAGCTGACGGCCCTACGCGCGGCGCAGGCGAACGGGCGCCTCAAGGTCCGTATCCGCATGGCGACGCCGCTGCATCAGTGGAGACAGTTGCTCCTTGAGATCGAAAGGAACGGCAAGGGAGACGACTGGCTGGCGGTCGGCATGCTGAAGGGCTTTGTCGATGGCTCACTTGGTTCGCACACCGCCGCGTTCATCGATCCCTACGACGACAAGCCTTCGGACCGTGGCCTGATGGTCAACACCGAAGAGGCCCTCGAGCGCTGGACGCAGGCCGCCGACGCAGCGGGTTTGCAAGTGGCGGTCCACGCCATCGGCGACCGCGCGATCCGCACCCAACTCGACGTGTTCGAGCGCGTCGCCAAGGCGAACGGCCCGCGCGACCGCCGCTTCCGCATCGAGCACGCCCAGCACATCGCGCCGGCGGACATCCCCCGCTACGCCGAGCTCGACGTCATCGCCAGCGTGCAGCCCTACCACTGCATCGACGACGGCCGTTGGACCGAGCCGCTGATCGGCGTGGAGCGTAGCAAGACGACGCACGCTTACCGTTCACTGCTCGACGCCGGCGCACGGATGGCGTTCGGCAGCGACTGGTACGTCGCGCCCGCAACGCCGATCGAGGGCATCTACGGCGCCGTGACGCGGCGGACGCTCGACGACAAGAACCCCGACGGCTGGTTCCCCGAGCAGAAGATTACCGTCGAAGAGTCGCTGCGGGCCTACACGGCCGAGTCGGCCTACGCGGCGTTCGCCGAGAACCATCGCGGCATGCTCCAACCCGGCATGGCGGCGGACCTCGTCGTCGTTGATCGCGACTTGTTTGCGGTGGCGCCCGAGACGCTTAACCAGGCGCAGGTGCGCTACACGATTGTAGACGGGCGCGTGGCTTACGACGCCTCAAATAGCCAATAAATGAACCACTGAGCCAGTGAGGACGCGGAGGAAAGCACAGCGACGACCCCTCTGTGCGTCACTCTGTGGCTCTGTGGTTAACCTAGGCGGCTTGAGGTTATGCTGCAGGCGCCCCTCTCTCTTCTTTGGAACTGTCGCCATGATCCGATCCTTTCTCGTTGTCCTCCTGCTGATGTCCGCCGCTAACGCCGAAGAAGCCGTTGACCCCCGCGTCACGCCCGAGTTGCTCGAAGCCTTCGCGGCTCACGAGTTTGACGACGACGGGTTCACGTTGCCCTATCGGTTGATGTCGCCCAAGGAAGTGGACCCGGTCGAGAAGCGGCCGCTGGTGGTGTTCTTGCACGGCTTTGGCGAACGGGGCGACGACAACCAGCGGCAGCTCATCCACGGCGGGCCGTCGTTTGTCACGCCGGAGTTCCGCGACCGCCACCGGGCGTTCGTCCTCGCGCCGCAGTGCCCGGCCGGCAACAAGCTCGATTCCGATGGTAACGAGAGCGACGAGCCGATCGTCTGGTCGCTGCGGCTCCGGCCCACCAACGAAACGCTCGCCGAGAGCATCGACGATGAGCCCACCGCGCCGATGCACGCCGTCCGCGCGCTGGTCGATCACTTGATCGAGATGCACCCCATCGACACGAAGCGTCTCTACATCACGGGCCTCTCGATGGGCGGTTACGGCACGTGGGAGCTCGCGTCGCGCGAGCCGGACCTCTGGGCGGCCGCGGCGCCGATCTGCGGCGGCGGCAACCCGGCGTGGGCCGAGCGGCTCAAGGGCCTCCCGCTGTGGTGCTTCCACGGCGACGCCGACGGCGCCGTCCCCGTCGTCCGTTCGCGCGAGATGATCTCCGCGATCAGCGCCGCCGGCGGACGCCCGATCTACACCGAGTACCCGGGGGTCAACCACGACAGCTGGACCCAGACCTACAAGAGCCGATACCTGTGGGACTGGATGTTCGCGCAGAGCCGTTAGAACGGCGTGCTCGTGACCGCAGAAGAGAGGTAAGCAAAGACTTCGCCACCGTAGACTCGGATAGCCGTTCCGGGCCTTTCGACGGAAGGAATGTGCTCATGAGAAGACAATCATTGGTCGTGGCCGCGATACTCCTGGCGTGCGGACACGCCGTGGCGAGCGGTGGGTTGCGGACGGTCGTGCTCGCCGGCGCCCCCGCGCCGGGGACCGAGTCGGTCTTCGATGATTTCTTCCAAGGTCGGCAGGGGCCGACGCTCAACGAGCAAGGCCGCGTTAGCTTCCTTGCTTTTTCCAGCGGCCCCGACAGCGTTTGCTGCGGCACGGGCGACACGCGCTCTGGGTGGTGGCGGGAGACGCCCGTGTCGGGGTTGGAGCTGGTCGCGCGCTCGGGGGACCCGGCGCCGGGGACCGACGACCGGTTCGCGGTGTGGACCCAGTCTTCGCGACCTTTCTTCACGGAGTCGGGCGACACGGCCGCCTACAGCTTCACCGGGAGTAACTTCCGCCGCGGCGTATGGCGTAGGCCAGAGGGCGGCGACCTCCAGCGGATATTTTACGAACAGAGCCCGCTGCACGAATTGGGGCTCGACGTCGTCTTTCTCGGCCAGCCAGCTGCAGACGCGCAAGGCGGGATCACTATCGACGCGAGTGCCCGGCCGATCGGCCAGCCGGACGCGGCCCGAGTCTCGACGAAGTTGCACTGGAACCCGACCGACGGCTATCGCGAGGTCGTACGCAACGGCTCCCCCGCCCCCGGTACCGACCAACGCTTCAGCGAGACCTTTTCGATCCCCTATCAGCTCGGCCCGACCGGGCGCCACCTGCTTTGGGCCATGCTCGACGGCCCTACAGCGAAGTCGCACGGGCTCTGGTTCGAGCAGGCGCCCGGCGACCTCCGGCTTGTCGCGCGGACCGACGAGACGGCGCCCGGCGGCGGCGACTTTTATGATATCGCTCGTCCGGGACTGGGGGCGGTCGCGAACGGCGCGGGGGAAGTGGCTTTCAGCGCCTCCATCGGTGACTCTGGCGGGGGGGCCGGTGAACGGGGCATTTGGCGCGAAGACCCCAACGACGGCTTGCGCCTCGTCGTCGAGCAAGGTGACCCGACGGGGGAGCCCGGGGCGACCTTCCGGTCGTTCCGCCCAACCGACATGAACTCACTCGGCGATATGGTTTTCCAAGCGGCGCTCAGCGGCCCCTCGACGCGGGGAGAGAACACCGAGTCGATCTGGCTGCTCCGCCGGGGGGAGGTGCCGCAAAAGCTCGGACGCCGGTTCCAGGCGTTGCCGACCGAGGACCCGAATCGGAACTTCCTCCCCGAATTCTTCGGGACGCCCGTCATCAACGAGCGTGGCCAGATCGCCTTTGGGGCGTCAACGGTCACCACGGGCGGACTGTGGGCGACTGACCCCAGCGGCGAGCTGCGGCTCATCGTGCGGCAAGGCGGCTTGCTCGACGTGAGCGAGGACCCGTCGACCCCCGACCTCCGCGAAGTCAACCTGTTCGGCGCAATCCTCGATCGGGACGGCGCCAGCGGCTTCAATGAGCGAGGCGAAGTCGCCTTCGCGGCCCGCTTCACGGACGGGTCTCAGGGAATCTTCGTATCGAGCATCGCGGCGATCCCCGAGCCCGCCTCGGCGGGGTTGGGGATGCTGGCGTTGGCGTTGTGCTCGGCGGCCGATCGGCGGGCGTCGCGGGCCCAGCGGTAGGCGGCGCCCGCTAGTCGCTCTAGCGTGCCAGCCGTGTCGCGTGGGCGGACGTGGAGCGTGGTTGCGGGGCGATGGGCAGCGCCCCAGCTGAGCTTGTAGGGCTCGTCGCCGCGCAAGAGATCGACTTGCGTGCGGCCCTCGGCGAGGGAGGTGCGCGACGAGTCGAGCTGCAGCAGGTGGCCGGCTTCTAGCTCGACGCCGGCGTCGGAGATGCCGCCTTGGTAGACGTACAGCGAACGGGCGTCTTGCAGGACGTAGTCCACTGCCGCGGGCTCGCCGTCGAGTTCGAGCAGCGCGAGCCGCAATTGCCCCGCCGCGAGCAAACGCTCGCTAGCAAGTTGGTGGAATCGGTTGAATCGCTGGTCGTCGAACACGCCGACGTATCCGAGCGCCGCGCGGCGCTCGTGATGGAGCTTCACAAGGAGCGGCCATAGCTCAGCGCGCTCGGCTTCCGTTGCTACGACACGCACCACGGCGCGGCCCGTGTCGAACCACTCACGCTCCCAGCGACGCAGCCGCTTGCGGCGGTTCTTCGAGAGGGTCGCCAGGTAGTTGTCCCACGCCGGCTCAACGCCGTCGGGCGCCATCTCGACGTGAAAACTGCCGCAGTCGTTGACGCGCTCGGCGTCGAGGCCCGCCTCGACCAGCAACCGCTCGAGGTGATTCAGCGCCCGATCGTCGGCGTCGATCGACTCGAATCGCAGCCGACGCCAGGCGTGGCCCGCGTTGTCGGCGAGCCACTTGGCGACCGCCGTGACGACCGCCGGCTCGTCCTCGGGCGAACGACAGATCAGCGTGTGGTGGTCGGTAGCGGCCCGGCCATCGCCGAGGAACCGCAGCGTACCGCCAGCGATCGCCCGGCTCTTGAGGCACCACGGCGCGAGGCCGATCAACACGCCCGTGTCGTCGCGAACCGCAAGCGTCGCCAACTCGCAGCTTGGGTCTTGCTCGCCAAACGCTTCCCACCAACTCACCAGCCAGTCGGGCGACTGCATCGGCGTCGGGAGCGCGAGCGTACGCCACTCGCTTTCGAGACGGCGGAGGGCGCCGAGTGTGTTGAGGACTTCGAGGGGCATGTCTCTAAAGCGAAGTTGGCGATCAAAAGTCCCCCTCCCTTTTTAGGGAGGCCGGTCTACCGAAGAGCGGGGGGAGGGTCTGCATTCACCGTTACGAGGATCGCATTAGGCGATTCGCGGTACGCAAGGGCATAGGTACTCAAAGCGGTGATGCGATTGACGCCGCAAACCCTCCCCCTAGCCCCCTCCCGAAAAGGGAGGGGGAACGCTCGCGTCAAACCTCCATCAACTCATGCGCCGCCGGCGCCGCGTCGCCGGCCGTGTCAAGCAAGCGGAAGCCGTCGGGCTCGCTGGGGTCGAGCGCGAACGTGATCGGGTACGTCCACTGCTCCTTCTCTTTGCCGAACAGCTTGCCGGCGTAGCGATCGAGCCGCGCGACGAACTGCTTGAAGTGCGCCGCGACGCCATCGACTTCGATGCTGCTGCAAGCTTTGCCGAAGCGCTTGCGGAAGACGTAGTTCCCCGTGTGGACATTTAGGCGGCGACGCGCGCGGGCGTTTTTGTGCTCGGTCGATAGCGAGACGTTGAGCCCTTCGAGGTTCTCGACCCGGTGCGGCGCCAGTTGCGGCCACGTGATCAGCTGCCCCGGCTCGGCGTCGAAAACCAAGGCGTACTTGTCCCAGTCGCTATCGTAAGGGACTTCCTCCGACCACTCGCCGTAGCAGACCTTTTCCAGCACGTAGCCCGAGGCGAACCGCTTGTCGAAGTGCGGGTAGACCCACGCACGCTTGCGGCCGCGGATGTGCCACAGCATGTTGACCGGCATATCGACGTGGTACGGCACCCACGCGTCGGGCGAGCTGATCAGCAGGTTGGCGGTGCGGTCTTCGGCGCTGAAGTGCGCGGCGTTCGCTTCGAGCTCGTCGTACAGCGAGTTGACGACCTCGGCGTAGGCGGGCTGGCACGACATCATCCGCCGACAGTTGATCCAGAGGTGCCCCTCACGGACCATCTGCACCAGCTCGGCGCCGGGGACGCCGTTGCGGTCTCCTTCGCGCCAGTCGAACTTGTCCTTGGTCTTGCCCATCGTGTTGATGGACAGGTGCTCGGCGGGGTGCGAGTCGAGGATCTCCGCCAGGGCGTCGTCGGTGAACAGCCCCGTCTCAGCGAGCCGGTGCCGGGCGACGATGACGCCGCGCTCGAGCGTCTCGAAGTCTTGCGGTTGCCAGTCTACGAGCAGCGAATCGGCCATGGCGGTCGGCGTTGTTTCGGGAGGAAGAGAGCGCGGGACCCGGGACGGTCCGAGGGCGCGGCTATGGGTTCTCAACCCTAGCTCTCCAGACTCTCAGAGCTCGTTCCCGGCGGACATTACGCACGGCGCGTCGCCGGCATATCCGTTACGAAGAGAAAGACCCCGCTGCCATGCGGCGCGGGGTCGGGCGTTTCCGGGATGGGAGGCGTGGGGCGAGCCGCGGCTCACTCGGCGTTCGCCAGCGGCTGAACCGTCGCTTCTTGGGCGGTGGAGGCCATCTGCTTGATGGCCTCGGTCACGTCGAGGTCGATCGTGCCCTTGTCGGCTGTCTTGTTCACAACGTTTTTGATGGCCTCGTTGATCGCGGTGAGGGCCGGCTTCTGGTCCTCGGGGCTGATGTCCGCGGCCGCTGCGACGCCCTTTTGCAGATCATTGAACAGGGCGAGGATCCCTTCGCGGTACAGCTGAGGGCCATTCTCAGGCGTGACCGTCACACGGCGCGACATCTTACCCCGCGCGCCGACGAAGCCGACGCCCGCCTGCAGCTGCATGTCGTCGAACTTCTCGGCGATCTCGGCCTCTTCCTCGCCGATGTCGGAGGCCAACTCGATTGCGGCCTTAGCGATGGCCGCGCCGTAGTCTTGGCCCGCTTCGGCTTCCATCTCCGCCAGCTCACGGAGGATGGTCGCCCGCGCTTCGAGCGAGAGCGTGTCGTCCCCGACCCGCTTCGCTAGGCCTTTGACGAAGACGCCCTGGGGCCCGGGGGTCTTCATGCTGGCGATCGCCGACGCTGTGCGTGTGAAAATCCACTCGCGCACCTCGGGAGTGAACTCGCCTTCGAGCTTCTCCACCGTCAGCACGTCGTAGAGCGTCCGCATCAGCTTCGCTTGCTGGGGACGGGGGAGCTGCTGGTAGTAGTTGGCGTGCCTCTCCAAACCGAGCAACGCGCCGACGAGCAGGTAGTTGGGCGTCCGGGGGCTGCTGATCGAGGCGGAGGTCAGGGAACACAAGAGGTCCGTTCCCTTGGCGGCGGGCGTGGGGTCTTCGCCGCCGGCGGGGTACTTGTCGTTGAGCCGGCCGAGCATCAGCAGCGCGTTGTAGCGCACGCTGGGATGGTACTTGCGGTTGGCGACGACACGCGTCGAGAAATCGAGCGCCTGCTCGTGCATGTACCTCTGGGTCGCGGCGGGGACGCCGGTGAGGAACGACTTGAAGAGGTCGCCCTGCATCTTTTCGAGGTCGGCGAGCCCCTCGGGCGTGGTCTGCGTCATCGCCGGAAAGAAGTACTTCTCGATGTACTCCTTGAACTCGGCGCCGTCGCCCTGGCCGGTCTTCGCGTAACGGCGCGCGATGACGCCCTTGTTCGACAAACGGCTCTCGATCGCGTCGGACTCGTACCGCTGGGCGAGGGTCGGCGCAGCCGTGGCGGCGATCGCCAAGGCGATCAAGCCGGCTAGGGGACGCAGGGGACGAGCGGCGGAAAAGTAACGCATGCCTATCGGTTCCGGTTCGTGGGCCGGCGGGCGTTGAGCGATGTCGCTCGTAAACGCCGCCGACAAAAGGGCTTAGACCCGCGCCACGAGAGCGCGGAGGTCCATCGCCACACTAGCAACCACGACGCGAAAGTGTCAACTTTCGGGGGAGAAACGGCCGTTACCGACCCCCACAACCCGCACTGTCATCTCCGTCGACGCCTTAGTCGGGGCGGCAGCCCACGGAGACGCCTCTCAGCAACGCCGTGGGATTCCGCCCTCGGCCGTGACTGAACTTCGACATTGAACGACCAAGCGGCTCTCCTATGACGCTCCTGTACACCGATCCCCGCTTCCGCGACCACGAGACGGGCGGCCACCCCGAGTGCCCGGCTCGGATCGAGCAGGTCGTCGGGCGGCTGGAACGGGGCGGGCTACTGGCCCGCTGCGAGCGGCCCGACTGGCGGCCCGTAAGCGACCAGCGGCTGCTGCTCTGCCACGACGCCGACTACCTCGCCGCGGTCCGGGCCCTGGCGGCCCGCGGGGGCGGGCGGGCGGAGGTCGATACGGTCGTCAGCCCCGCATCGGTCGATGTGGCGGCCCTTGGCGTTGGGGCGGCTTGCGACGCCGTCGAACGCGTCGTTCGCGGCGAAGCCAAGCGGGCGTTCTGCGCTGTCCGGCCGCCGGGTCACCACGCCATCCGCGAAGGGGCGATGGGCTTCTGCCTGTTCGGCAACGCCGCGATCGCCGCCCGCGTCGCCATGGATGAACTGGGGCTCGACCGTGTGCTGGTCGTCGACTGGGACGTCCATCACGGCAACGGCACGCAGGCCGAGTTCTACAGCGACCCGCGCGTCGGCTTCCTCTCGATGCACCGCTGGCCGTTCTACCCCGGCACCGGCGCCGCGGACGAGACCGGCACGGGTGACGGCCTCGGCACAACGGTCAATCTGCCAGTCACGATGGGCACGTCGCGCGACCGCTGCACGAGCCTGTTCGCCCGAGAGCTAGGCGACCTCGCCGACAAGCTGCGGCCGCAACTGGTGATCCTCAGCGCCGGCTTCGACGCGCACCGCACGGACCCGGTGGGTTCGCTCGGCTGGGAAGTCGAGGACTTCGTCAGCCTGACGCAGTCGGTGATCGACGTCGCCGCCGCGCACTGCGACGGACGATTAGTGAGCCTCTTAGAAGGGGGCTACAACCCGCCGGTGCTCGCCGATTGCGTCGCGGCGCATGTCGGCGAGCTTCTGGATCGGGATCAAGCAGAAACGAGTGACGCTCAGTTACTTCAATGAGGGACCACTAACTCTGTGGGAGGCGTCTCCAGACGCCGATTACGCGCACCATGCCGTTTGGGAATGGATACCGTCATCGGGGTTTGGAGCCCCCTCCCACAGTTGAATCGACGCGTTACCAAGTCAGACCGGTGCTGAGCGCCAGACCGATCAGCCGCGTGTCGCCGAGGCCCGCCGAGGCGAAAGAGTTGGTCGTCAGGTCGTTGATGGTGCCGCCGAATCCGGCGCCGCCGGTCGGGCGGCCACTAAGCTCCCAGTACTGGTACTCGCCGGCGACGCGGAAGAAGGCTTTCGCCCGGCAGCAACGCAGCTGGTGCTCGATGTCGAGGCCGATCTGGGTCTCGATGATCTCCATCCGCGCGTCGGCGTTGTTGCGTGTCACCGTGGCGGCGCCGACAAGCGGAGAACTCGGTGAGCTCGCCACCGCCCCCGCCGAGCGACCGAACGAGTCGGTCTGGCCGTAGGCGTTGGTGCCGCGAAGGGTGGCGAAGAAGTAGATCGGCGAGCGGCCGAGCTGGCGACGGCCGGTGAGGCTCATCGTCACGCCGGTCCCTTCGAACTGGCTGCCGTTGGCGAGCAGCAGGTTGGCGAAGTTGCCCGACGTGATCACGCCGAACGCATGGAACTGCGACTCGTTGAGCATCGACAAGTGCCGTGCGCCGATCGTGCCGTCGAACGTCCACTTGCCCGGCCGGAAGGTGCGGACGCCTTCGACGTCGATCGTGTAGCCCTCGACCCGGTCGCGTTGTTCATACGTGCCGAAGGTTGGGAGGGGCGTTGGCACCAAGTCGGTGTTGAGGTCGGGACGCGACAGTTCGCTATCCTCCAGACGCCAGTAACGACCAACGACGCCCCAACGCTCGCCAAATTGACGGCCCAGCCAGAAACGCGGGGCGAGCGAGACGGTGTCGATCCCTTCGCCGTCACGGAAAGCGATCTCCGTGCCGGCCGTGTCGCTATCGTCGAACGACGCGGTGATCCGCCCGCCGGTGCGCGAACGCACGTCGAGGAACGTCGCCTCGACGCCAGCGAACCACAGCGGGTCGCGGTTGCGGAGGCGCTCGCCAAGATTGAGCGAGCAATCGCCGAGGAGGGCGCACTCTTCAACGACGGGCGCTTCTTCGATCTCCCCCAGCAGCAGGTCGATCTCTTCCGCAGCGTTACAAGCGCCGGCGACCGCGAATGCGAAGCCGAGCGCCAATCCTTTGGCGAACATGTTTCCTCGACGGGTCGTCCGGTGACCTGGTCGTCGGGCGGCGGTTCTGCGGAGAACGCGATGACCACCCGCGGCTCGGCGCCTCGATGCGCCGGGCAACAGCTGGGTTCGGCAACCCGTACGCCAGAAAACGAGTCGCCTAGGTCGACCCTGCCGCCGGCGAAACAATCGCCACAGTTGCTGACCGCCAAGCAGTCAGGACGACGCCGGCGACTCTTCCGCCTGTGCCGGTTGCTCCACGAGCTTGGCGATTAACGGCGCCGCCAGCAGACGGCAGGCGAAGCCCGCCAGGAACAGCCCGCCGAAGACGCGCATCGCGTTGGAGTCGGCCCGCTTCAGCGTGTCGTAGAGCAGCCCGCCGGCGAGCGTCGTCAGGCCGTTGATGATGTCGCTGGTCGCATAGTAGACCGCTAGGTACGGCGCGTTGTTCTTTGGGTCGGCGAGGCCGAGCTTCAGCGTGTCGAGCCCCACGTTGATCGCGGCGTAAGCGATCCAAGTCGCGAAAGCCACGCCGATCAACCAGGGCCGGTCGGGCGTCGCCAGGAAGAACCAGAGCGGGCCGGTGGCGACGACCAACTGCGCCGGCAGCATGACGCGCTTCGCGCCGAAGCGGGCGACCATCCGGCCGCACCACGGGGCGATCGCCGACTGCCCCGACCACATGCCGACGCGATAGGCCTGCAACTGCTCGTACGGGATGCCGATCGCCCGGGGGTAGATCGCCTGCGCGGTGGAGGTGACGCCATTGGCGAAACCGAACCAACAGCTGTAGATCAATAATCGGCGGTAGGGCCGTTCGCGCAACGCTTCGCGCAAGGTCCGCCACGGCGCGGCGGGCCGGGCGCTGGGCCGCGACGCCAGCGCCGTCACAAAGGCGAGCGGCACGAGGGCCAGCACCATCAACGCCGTGCCGACCGACGCCGACGCCGCCAGCGGCGCCCACCGTGAAGAAGCGGGGAGCGCCACATGCCACAAGGCGGCGAGCGACACGCTAACGCCGATGCCGATGACGCGACCCAGCGTCAGCCAGCGCTCGCGTCCACCCAACAATCGACTCCGCAACCGCCGTGGGTAGAGATCGCCGATCCAACTCCAGAGCGCGACCCCGCCGACGTACTCCAACAAGTGATAAACGCACCAAGCGGCGACGAGCGCGGCAATGCGTAGGCCTTGCTTGCCCGGCCCATCGACGTCGTCGTACCCCCATGCCACGGTCGGCACGAGGGCCAGCACCACGCCGCTGGCCGCGAAGCAGCCGAGGCAGAACGCCTTGCGACCCCACCCGATTCGCGCCCCCGCGGCCACCAGCGCCGGCGCCGCGACCCTTAGCGCCCCGGCGAACCGTGGCGCGGCAAGCAGCCAAGCGATCGCGACGCCGCTGGCGCCAAGGTCGAGGGCCAGGTAGGTCACCAGCGTGGTCGAGACGAGCCCGTTTCCCAGCGACCAGACCAAGCCGTTCGCATACGTCAGCAGAACGTCGCAGCGGCGGGAGCGAGGGATGGGCACGAGGCCAGCGTAAACCGCCGCCGCGATGCTTTCGTTAGGTCTTTTCCACTAGCCGGCAAGACGACATTCGCGATCACGAATAGCGCCGGGCCGATCCTTCGCAGTTGGAACGATCCTGGCGAAATCGCTCCCACCGATTCGCCAAATGCCCCCGTCTGGACCCAACCACCCCGTTGGATCTGAGCCGTGGGCGCGAGCCCTCGGTGGGAAGCGGGTCTCAATCTTCCCACCGAAGGCTACCGCCCACGGCTCAGCCAAACACCTCCGCAGGGGGGTGTTCAGGTAGAGTCCGCCACCCCGCGGGTTGGGCGAAGCCGTGCACATGCGTCCAGGAGGCCAAAAAGGGCCCTTAGAGGCACTCATGCGCGTCTCCTCAGGGTTTACCTAGGCCCCCGCGCCCGAAGGCTTAAATTGCCTCCTAGGGCCCCCGAGAAGCATCTCGACGAAACCACTCTTTCGGGGGGATGCATCCGTCTTCCCCCCGACGTCCGGCGATCGGCATAGAGCGGCTTCGGCTGCCCTGCTAAGCTCCGCGGCCCCGCAACCACCAACCCACTGCGTCCCCGCCAAGGAACGCCCGATGCTCGTCCGCTCGATCACCGCTCTGTTGTCGCTCGCCCTCGTCGCCGGAGCCGCGCTCGCGCAGGCGCCGGCCGGCTTCACGCTCACGGCGATCGAGCAGGCCTACCTCGACGACGTGCTCACCAAGTGGGAGCAAGAGTCGGGCAAGATCAACACCTTCAACTGCGACTTCACGCAGTTCGTCTACGACCCGGTCTTCGGCCCGGGCAAGGACGAGGCCGGCCAGCCGATCGCCAAGAGCGAGGGCTACGGCGCCGTCAGTTACCAGAAGCCCGACAAGGGGAGCTTCCACGTCAAGGAGCTGCTCACTTGGGACGCCGCGCAGAGCAAGCGGGTCGCTAACTCGAACCTGATTGGCGAGCACTGGGTCTGCGACGGCGAGAAAGTCTACGAGTACCGCGCCAAAGAGAAGCAACTCGTCGAGACGCCCATCCCGCCCCAGATGCAGGGCCAGAACATCGCCGACGGCCCTCTGCCGTTCTTGTTCGGCGCGAAGGCCGACATGCTCAAAGAGCGCTACTGGCTGCGGGTCGACCCGCGCGCGCCGGAGGGGTCGATCTGGCTCGCCGCGATGCCCAAGCGTCAACAAGACGCCGCCAACTATCGCCTCGTCGAGTTGATGCTCGACTCCCAGCGGATGCTCCCCAGCGCGATGCGCGTCACCGCGCCGGACAGCAGCCAGACGACCTACACGTTCAAGCTGTCCGACGCCTCGATCAACAGCCGCGTCACCGCGATCTGGAACAGCCTGTTCCAAGCCCCACGGACGCCGATCGGCTGGACCCGCGTCGTCGAGCAACCACAAATGGCCGCCGCCCCGGGCCAGGGTCAAGGACCAGCGCCTGCCGAACGCCGCTGAAGCGGTGTGAGGCCTGAGGCTTGAGAGGGTGAGGGTTGCGCCGCGAGACCGATCTGAACCGCAGAACCGGTGGCTAAGGCCCCGCGGCTGATAGTGGCGTGGCAGCGACGATGGTCGGTCGGTCGGACGCGTCAGCGTCTGAGCAGTTTCCCCTCGTCCCTTGCCCCCCGTCCCTAACCCCTGCTGCGCAGCAGCCCGTCATACACCCCCGCGACGCTCCGCGCCATTGCTTCGGTGCTGAAGTGGTCGGCGTGGCGTTCGCGGGCGGCCAGCGCCATGCGGGGGTAGTCGGTATCGCCGTTGAAGAGTTCTTCGAGCGCGTCGGCGAGTTGGTTGACGCTGCCGGGCTCGACGATGAAGCCGGTCTCACGGTGGAGGATCGCCTCGGTGGTCCCTTCACAGCGCGTCGCGACCACCGGCAAGCCGGCCGCCATCGCCTCCAATACGACCATCGGCAGGCCCTCGCCGAACAGGCTTGGCAACGCCAACGCGTCGACTCCGGCCAGCGCCGCGTTCACGTCGTCGGTGAAGCCGCTCCAATGGACGTGCTCCTCGAGGCCGAGCTTTTTGACGCGGGCCCGGACCTGCTGTTCGTACTCGGGGGTCTCGAACGGACCGATCGCCTCGAGACGGACATCGAGCTCGCGCGCCCGCAGCGCGGCAAGGGCGTCGAGCAGGACCTCGACCCCCTTCCGCGGACGGAACAGCGCGATCATCGCCACGTTGAACGGCGCGATCGGCTGGCGGCGGCGGCGGGCGACCTCCTCGGGGAGCCGGGGCACCCCATTGAGGACGCAGTGCAGCTTGTCGGGCGAGACGCCCATCCGCCGCATGTGCTCGGTCAGTGTCGGCGAGACGGTCAGCAGCCGGTCGGCCCGGTTCGCGCAGCCGCGCTCGACCCAGTGGTTGGCCCAGTTCGCCAGTCGGCGGGTCGAATCGCGGCTCGCTGGGCTGTGGACGTGGTAGACCAACGGGACGCCCGCCAGCCGTGACGCTAGGTACGAGACCAGCAGCGACCGGGGCGTGTGGGCGTGGACCAGCGAGTATTCCTCCTGGCGGATCACGTTTGCTAGCCGGCGGGCGACCCCGAGGTCCCAGCGGCCCCGCATCGGGACTTCGTACAGTGGTGAGTCGATTGAATTACGGTGGTCGCCGAACTTGCCCGGCTTGAGGCTCGCGAATCCGACCGCATAGCCGAACTGCGGCAGCGTCAGCCCCAAGAGGTCCTGGACGCGTTCGGCGCCGGAGTAATGCTCGCCGTTGACGACATGCAACACTTTGACCGTGGCGGCGGGCCGCTCCGGGGGCGGCGCGGGCGCACGGGACGGCCCCGGCGGGAGGACGCCAATAGCCGGCGGCGTGAGGATCGGCGCAGGGGAGAGCGACATGGCTCTTGGGGGGAGTCGCGAGGAGGGAAACGGAGGAGGGAGACCGAAGGGCCCCTTCGGGACGCGCCGGTCTGTTGAAACCCTAGCTCACGGCGGGGCCGGGGGGGCGCGATTGGCGTCGCGCCGCAATTAGCCCCCCGTCAATGACGGGGGGCTAAATAAGGGTGGCGGCTCTTCCTTGGGGCCCGTTTGGTCCACCTTTGCGGGCTGGGAGGGCCGCCGGGGCGACGGGCCCGGCCTGCGCGCTAACCCCAGGGCTGCAAAAAACTTGTGCGATCGGCGTGACGAGCAGATAATGTGGCTGCCGACGGCTGGCCCCCGCCGGCACAGGAACAGAGCCTTCTCGACCCGCCGCCCCAGCGCCCGATCCGGCGTATGGAGGCGATCCGGGAGGCCCGCCGGCGGCCCAACGGCCGCCTTTTCCCGGTGCGGGCAAGCCCCGGGCTGAAGCGAACGACGCGCTCGCGCGCCGAATGGGGTGTGGCTGCGCCTTCCGGGCGTTTCCCTCCAACGGCGCGGGGCAGAGCCGCCGTTTGTTGTTAAACTATGGAGACGGGGGGCGTGCGCGCCCGCTCGGCGACGAAACACCTTTCAAGCGAAACCTAGCGGCGAAGATAAAGCGGTATGGGCACGATTCTCATCGACAAGCTGCTCTCGGCGGTGGTGAAGCAGGGCGCGAGCGACCTGCACATCACGGTGGGCCAGCCGCCCGTGCTGCGCCTCAGCGGCCGGATGCAGAAACTCAAGACCAAGGTGCTCGATGAGGCCGACACCATGGGCCTGATGAAGAGCATCACGCCCGACCGCTGCCAGCAAGAGTTCCAAGAGACCGGCAGCACCGACTTCGGCTTCGCGTTCGGCGATCAGGCGCGGTTCCGCGTGTCGGTGTTCCGCCAACGCGGCAAGGTGGCGATGGTCCTCCGGCAGATCCCGGTCGACCTCTACACGATGGACCAGCTGAAGCTGCCGGAGATCTTCAAGAAGATCATCCAGCGGCCCCGCGGTTTGGTGCTGGTGACGGGGCCGACGGGTTCGGGAAAATCGACGTCGCTCGCGGCGATGATCGACTACCTGAACGACAACGTCGATCACCACATCATCACGATCGAAGACCCGATCGAGTTCCAACACAACCACAAGAAGTCGACGATCAACCAGCGTGAGGTCGGCACCGACGTCACGAGCTTCTCCGAGGCGATCCGGCGCGCGTTGCGTCAGGACCCGGACGTGATCCTCGTCGGCGAAATGCGTGACCTCGAGACGATCGAGGCCGCCATCACCGCCGCCGAAACCGGCCACATCGTGTTCGGCACACTGCACACCAGTAGCGCCGCGGGCACGATCAATCGCATCATCGACGTCTTCCCGACCAACCAGCAGGACCAGATTCGCACGCAGCTCGCTTCGGCGATCATCGGCATCCTCTCTCAGCAACTGCTGAAGAAGGTTGGCGGCGGCCGCGTCGCGGCGTTCGAGACACTGATCGTCACGCCGGGCATCGCCAACCTGATCCGCGAGAACAAGATCTTCCGCATCACCTCGGCGATCCAGACCGGCGCCAAGATGGGCATGCAGTTGCTCGACGACCACATCTACAAGCATTACACCGAGGGAAGCATCACCAAGGAGGCCGCCCTCGAGAAGTGCAACGAGGCCGAACAGCTCGCTGTGCGGATGGCCGCCTGGGACCGCAACGAGGGCGATCCCTTCGCCGACCGCGAACAAGAAGAACACTGATCCGCTGCGTAGGCTGCACTTACCCGATCTTCCACCGCTAGACCCGCACTCCTCCCCCAACCCCCACGCGAATCCGTTATGGCGATGCGACGGCTCGGCCAAGTCATGGTCGATATGGGCTTTATCGACGACGAGCAGCTCGACCTGCTCGTTGACGAGCAGAAACAGCAGCCCGGGCTGCTGATCGGCCGCGTCGCGATGGACATGGGCCTGATCGATGAGGAGAAGCTCACGCAGGCCGTCGCCGAGCAACTGGTGCTGGAGGTGGTCTCGCCGCACGAGGTGAAGATCGCCAAGCCCGTGCTGTCGATGGTCTCCACGCCGATGGCGCAGATGTACCGGGTCATCCCGATCCACTTCGACGAAGGGACGGGCACGCTCACCATCGCGATGGCCGACCCGCAGAACCTGGGCGTCCAGGACGAGTTGCGGACGTTCCTCGGGCACAACATCAAGATTCAGGTCGCGAGCGATTCGAGCATCAGCGCCGCCCTCGAGCGGTACTACGGCGAGAACACCGATAGCGTCGAGTCGATCGTCGAGTCGCTCGAGGACGACACCGAGTTGGCCGCGGCCGCCGCGGCGCTCGAGAAGGAAGGTCCGATCGACCTGACGAGCGTCGAGGCCCTCGCCGACAGCGCCCCGGTTCGCAAGCTGCTCAACATGGTCCTCTTGATGGCGATCAAGGACCACGCCAGCGACCTCCACTTCGAGCCCTTCGAGGACGAGTTCCGCATCCGCATCAAGGCGGACGGCGTCTTGTATGAGATGGTCCCGCCGCCGCGTCACCTGGCGTTCGCCATTACGACGCGCATCAAGGTGATGGCGAACCTCGACATCGCCGAACGCCGCCTGCCGCAAGACGGCCGCATCGAACTCACCGTCGGCGGTCACCCGGTCGACCTGCGGGTGAGCGTGTTGCCGACGATGTTCGGCGAGTCGGTCGTGATGCGGGTGCTCGATCGTTCGGTGGTGAACCTGAGCTTGGAAAACGTCGGCCTCGATAAAGAGACGATGGAGAAGTTCCGCCGGGCCATCATCAAGCCCAACGGGATTGTCCTCGTCACCGGGCCGACGGGCTCGGGCAAGACGACGACGCTCTACTCGGCGTTGTCGGAGCTGAACACGATCGAGGACAAGCTGATCACCTCCGAGGACCCGGTCGAGTACGACATCGACGGCATCGTCCAGGTGCCGATCGACTCGGCGATCGGCAATACGTTCGCGGCGATCCTCCGCGCGGTCCTCCGCCAGGACCCCGACAAGGTGCTGGTGGGCGAGATCCGCGACCTGGAGACCGCCGAGATCGCGGTGCAGGCGTCGCTGACGGGCCACCTCGTGTTCTCCACGCTGCACACCAACGACGCGCCGAGCACGATCACCCGCCTCAAGGACATGGGCGTGCCGACGTTCCTCATCACCGCGACGGTCGAGGCGATCCTCGCCCAGCGACTGGTGCGGCGCATCTGCAAGAACTGCAAGGAAGAGTACCACCCCTCGGCCGAGCTGCTGGCGGACCTCGACCTCACCCCCGCCGACGTGAAAGGGAAGAAGTTCTACCGCGGCGGCGGCTGCGAAATCTGCAACAACACCGGCTACAAGGGCCGCGTCGGCCTGTTCGAGCTGTTGATCATGTCGAATCACCTCCGCGACCTGATCATGCAGAATTGCCAGACCGAAGAACTCCGTAACGCGGCCGAGAAGGAGGGCATGGTCACCCTCCGCTCGGCCGGCATGAAGGCGATGTACGAGGGCACCACCACCGTGGACGAAGTCGTCCGCGAGACGGTGCTGGAAGCTTAAGAAGCAATTAGCGGTTGGCTGTTGGTCGTTAGCTGACGACAGACGAACCGCACAGTAACTGGCTAACCGCTAACTGCTAACCGCTGTTTCCGAAGGAAACACCATGCCGACGTTTCAATTCGAAGCGATGGACGCCACCGGCGCCGAGATCAAGGACGTGATCGAAGCGCCCACGGAGGAAGAAGCGCAGGCGACGATCCGCCAGATGGGCTATTTCGTCACCAAGATCAACGTCAAGAAGGTCCGTAAGAAGGCCGAGACGGCAAGCGCGAAGAAGAAGAACCGCGGCTTCGTGTTCGGCGGCGTGAAGTCGCGTGAGCTGACCACGTTCACCCGCCAACTCTCGATCCTCCAGGACGCGGGCCTGCCGATCGTGCGGAGCTTGCGCATCCTCGCCGAGCAGGCCAAGCCCGGACGCCTCAAGTACTCGCTCGAAGACACCTGCGAAGAGATCGAGGGCGGTTCGACGCTCTCCGAGGCGATGTCCAAGAGCCCCAAGTGCTTCGACCGGCTCTACGTCAACATGATCAAGGCGGGCGAGGCGGGCGGCGCCCTGGAGCTCATTCTCCAGCGTCTGGCCGACTTCAAAGAACGATCCGAGTCTCTCAAGCGTAAGATCAAAGGGGCGATGATCTACCCGGTGGTGGTCGTCACCGTCGCGGTCGGCATCTTGACGTTCATCATGATCGCCATTGTCCCGGCGTTCGAACAGATTTTCGACGACTTCGGCCTCGAACTCCCCACCGCGACGCTGTTCCTCGTCGCGGTCTCGAACTGGACGGTCAACTACTGGTACCTGATCCCAGGCATCCCGGTCTGTATCTGGCTGTTCATCAAACTCCTACGAAAATTCAGACACGGCCGCATCGGCTGGGACCAGTTCACGCTCAAGGTGCCGATCTTCGGCCCGCTAGTGGAGCAGAACATCCTCGCGCGGACGACGCGGACGCTGGGCACCCTGATCGCCTCGGGCGTGCCGATCCTCGAGGCGCTCAACATCACCCGCGATACGGCGGGCAACGCGATCTTCGAGCGGATGTATCAGAAGATCAGCGACGCCATCCGTGAGGGCGAAGCGATCGCCGCCCCGATGAAGCTGAACTCGGTGCCGGGATTCCACCCCATCGCGGCGCTGTTCTGGTTCTGCTTCGTCGGTGGCCCGATCGGCCTGCTCTTGTACCTCCTCAAGTACAAGCAGCGGATCGTGGACGACCTCGTGGTGAACATGGTCGACGTGGGCGAAGAGACCGGCGAGCTCGACACGATGCTCTACAAGATCGCCGACGTGTACGACGAGCTCGTCGCCGTGCGGACCGACTCGCTAACGAAGCTACTCGAACCGCTCTTGGTGATCTTCCTCGGCGGCGCCGTCGGCTTCATCGTCATCGCGCTGTTCATCCCGCTGGTGAAGCTGATCGAGGGCCTCTCCTGAATGGGGAATGTGGAAAGGGGAAGGCGGAATAACTTGAGACTTTTCAATAACGGAAGGAACGAAACCATGCGGATCGAAGAACGAGAGCGGCCTGATCGCGGACATTCCGCATTCCGCATTCCGCATTCCGCATTGGCGTCACGGACCAGCGCGCCTCGCCGTCCCGGCTTCACCCTCGTGGAGCTCCTGGTCGTCATCACGATCATCGGCATCCTCACGGCGCTGTTGCTCGTGGGCGTGCAGCAGGCGCGGATTGCGGCGCAGCGGGCGGCGATCACTACCGAGATCAACCAGATCGACGCCGCCATCAAGGACCTCAAAAACTCGTCCGGCAGCTTCCCGCCGAACGCCCAGACCGATGCGGGCGGCCCGATCAATGAAAACACCGTCCTCACCGACTTCAAGCAGTTCATGCTGAAAGCCTTCCCGCAGCACCGCGAGCACGAGGCGCTGATCAAGGCCTTAGTAGGCGTGGCAACGACCAGCGAGCAGAACATCGCCACGAACCTCCCCGGCGGCATGACCGCGGCCGAGGCGGCCGTGTTCTGGGTCGGTGGATTCAGCAGCGACCCGAAGTATCCGATCACCGGAAGCGGCGGCCCGTCGTACCTCATCTCGACGCTCCCCAACGGCGTGACCGACGCGAGCGAAGCCGACCCGATCGACCAGCGGTCGTGGCAGCTGGGCATCAAGGTCGAGAACCTCGGTCCGCGCGGCAATGACGGCTACTTCTCCAAGAATTACACCCGGTTCATCGACTACGCCGACCCGCGCGACCCGAGTGGCAATACGAGGCGCCGCATCAACATGTGGGTGCTGACGCCGGGCAACTCGCCCGCGCCGTACGTCTACTTCGACGCCTCGCGCGGCTCGGGCGTCACCGCCGCGAACGACGTCCCGGCGGCCACCGAGCCGGTCAGCCACAACGGCTCCGAAGGGCTTCAAGAACTGCTCGACCAAACGAAGCTCGTCTACGCGATCAAGCAACGCAAATCGGTGGGCGCGGGTTACGATTTCGCCAACAAGGGCCAGTTCCAAGTCCTCCACGCCGGCTTCGACCGCGAGTGGTTGTTCATCGACCCCAATAGCGGCGCATCGCTGGCGTTCCCGCATGTTGTCAACGACGGAACGATGGCCCCGACCGAGACGCTCTACCCCGAAGGCCCGTGGACGGCGGAGCTCGCCGACACGCAGGCCAACTTCACCAACGGCATCTTGGAGGGGGCACAGGAATGATCGAAATCGGAAAGGGGAATGCGGAAAGGGGAATGCGAAGCTATCGCCTAGCACAGTCCCCCTCTGCGCGCTCCTTCCACTTTCGCCTTTCCCCTTTCCACTTTCGCCGTCGGGCGCTCACCCTCGTCGAGCTGATGGTCGCGATCGCGATCATCGGCATCCTGGCGTCGCTCCTCTTGGGCGCCGCGGCGGTCGCCAGCGAAGTGGCGCGCAACGCCCGGACCAAGTCGTTGATCGCCCGGCTGCACACGCTGGTGATCGAGCGCTACGACGGGTACCGCAATCATCGGGTGGAGATTCAGCCGTTTACCGACACTGCCGTTTACCGCACAAGTCTCGCGGCAGTTACAGGGTTCGTCTACCCAACTGGCCCGAACGGCTTGAATCCGCCACAACCCGGCGGTCCCGGCGATCCTCGGATGCGCGCCTACGCACGTCTCGCAGGACTGCGCGAGCTCATGAAGTTGGAGATGCCCGATCGCTGGAGCGACATACTCAACGGTGCCGTGCAGAATCCGCCGCAGATCATACCTCCTAGCTCGGGCCGTCCCGGCGTCGTGCTCCAGCGAGTCCCCGCTCTCTACGAGACCTACGCCAGGGCTTACAACCAATTGGTTGGGCGTACCAACACGGTGACGGGACTACCCAACACCGACGACGACATTCTCGCAAACGAATCGGCCGAGTGCCTGTACCTGATCATTATGAACGCCACGGGCGACGGCGAAGCGCGGGGTATGTTCAAGCCCAACGACATCGGCGACACCGATGGCGACGGCGCGTTTGAGTTCCTCGACGGCTGGGGCAAGCCGATCGCGTTCCTCCGCTGGGCCCCCGGCTTCGACTCCGACGCGCAGCTGAGCTTCCGGTCTCTCGAGCGCACCGCGAGCAACCCCCGCCTGGGCCCGAACGTCGTCGCCGAACAGCTCCTCGAAGACCACGACCCGTTTGACCTCTTCCGCTTGGACCCGCCCGCCGGTTCCGGCTTGCTACGCGGCTGGCGGCTGACGCCGCTGATCATTTCGGGCGGCGGCGATGAGGAGATCGGCGTGCGAACCCTCAGCGGAGCTAACTACATCGCGACGCTCAACCCTTATGCCGACGTCTTGTTAGGTGAGGCGACGGATACCCCCGACGACGCTGCTCGGGACATCGAAGCCGAACTCGCCGGCGACGACATCACCAACCACAACGTGGGCGAGCTCAGTCGCAAGTAACTGGGGTCGCAAGTAAACGGGGTCGCAAGTCATCCAGGCCACAAGTATTCAAAACAAGATGAATCCACCTTGGCGAGCCGCCGGGCCAATGGCGACTCCCAACCAACAGGACGAAGCGATGCGCTTCGAAAGAGCGGTTAGCAATCAGCGGTCAGCGGTCAGCTTTCGAAAGCTGCAATCCGCAATCCGCAATCGCCAATCCGCAATGACGCTCGTCGAGCTGCTGGTCGTGATCGTCTTGGTGACGACGCTCGTCACCACGGTGATCCCGATCCTCTCGCCCGGCGGGGACAACAAACGGATCCGCGAGGCGTCGCGGAATCTCAACGCCTACTTGCAGGGCGCCCAGGCGCGGGCGATCGAGACCGGCCGGCCGTTCGGCGTCGCCTTCCAACGCCTGTCGGCCGACACCGAGCGTGGCGCCGACAACGCCGTCTGCGTGCGGGCCGAGTACGTCGAGGTCCCGCCGCACTACTCGGGGATGGATAGCTCGTCGCTGGCGAGGGTCTGTATCGACAGCAATAGCCAGCAGTTGGCGCTGCAGTTCGTGCGTCTAGGAACGGCGAATGCTCCCGGGACTGACATGCTCCCCGCCGGTTACGACGTGGACCTCGTCCCCGATCGCTTCTTGCGCCCGGGCGACACGGTCGTCGTCGGCAAGCACACGTTCGTGCTCGGAGCGGCGACTGGCAATTTCGCCGGTCGCGCCTACACGCCGATCGACTCGACCAGCAGCGGCCAGGGCTACTTCAATACGACCGGCAACTACACCTCAGCCAACTATCCCGTCTTTAGCGTGACGATCGCCGGCCCCGACTCGGCGAATCTGAGCTTCCTCTACGACTCCGAGGGCGTCGCCGTCGGTCAGCAGCAGTTGCAGGCCAGCGGCGCAAGCTCCACCTTCTTCGCGACGGCGCCGACACCGTACCAAATCCAGCGCCAGCCCGTCCCCGCGGGGGGCGAGCCGCTGGAGATGCCCGGTAGCGTGGCTGTCGACTTGCAGGCGAGCGTGTTCACCTCCGGGCTCAGGGTCTTTCGCCCCAGCTACGCCTCGATCGATTCCGCCACCAACGACTTCGTCGCGATGCGGAACCCGGTGATGGTGTTGTTCTCACCGCAAGGCAACATCGATCGCGTCTATGGGTTGTTTGACAACGCCGGTCAGCCGATGACGCCGCAGAACGTGACCAGCACACTGGCCCTGTGCGTCGGCCGCCGCGAACTGATCCCCCCCAAACAGACCGAGGGGGCCGCCGCCCTAACGGCGCCGATGAATCACAACGAGCCGATCAACCTCGAGCGCGACATCGTCGCCCGCAACCTCAGCGAAACCGAGGCCAAGGTTGTTATGGACCAGTACAATTGGTTGAACCTCGACAGCCGCTGGGTGCTCGTCGGCGGGCAGAGCGGGGCGGTCTCAACGATCGCCACGAGCGGCGTCTACCCGGGCCCGCTAACGGCGACGGTGGATCAGCAACTCGCTGCCGCCATTGAGAACGCCTCGTCGCGGACGACGGCGGGGGGAAGGTGACCTGGAAGGGGAATGCCGAAAGGGGAGAGGGGAAGGGGGCGCCGGCCAGCCGCCTTGAACGATGCCGTGGAAACCGAGGGGCGATTGCCGTCAAAGTCAAAACCCATGTCGCGTGTGAGTTCTAACATTCCGCATTCCGCATTCCGCATTCCCCTTTCGCGCCGCGCGCTCACCCTCGCCGAGGTGCTGATCGCGATGGGCCTGCTGACGCTCGGCCTGTTGGGCGTGGCGGCGGTGTTCCCGGTGGGCGGTTTCTACATGCAGTCGGGCGACATCGCCGACCGCGGCGGCGCGGTCGCGCAGGCGGCGCTGGAGGACGCGATTATCCGCGGGCATTTGGACCCGAAGAACTGGGTAACCATCGACATCAGCGCTATCGCCACAACAAACTTCAATAGCATGCCGCTATTGGAGAAATCACTGCCCGTCAAATTCCCTACGGCTGCCGGCGCAGCGGTCAGTGGCGGCTCGATGCCCGTTTATCGGAACCGCATCGCCGGCGGCGCCTTCGTCATCGACCCGATTGGCATGTCGCGGGCCCTCGAAGAGTCGTCGATGGACGCGTTTCGGAGGTTTGCGGGGACCGGCATCGACTCTCGTGTCGGTCGCCGATTCCCTGCCTCTCGTGGGATCAGTTACCAAGCAGATAATTGGAGTCCTTGGACAGCGGGGCCGACTAACGGATCAGACCCTAACGGCCAAATGTGGCCCGTAAGGCGCATTACCACCACGGTCCCATCAGCGACGGCGGCTATCCAGCAGTACAACCGCTTAGGACCGTCAGCGGCCAGGGGCTTCTCGGCTGCGGACGACCTTGCTCTCTCGCTGCCCGAGAGCGGCGATGAACCAGCGCAAGGCTTATGGGAACAACTCCCCGGCGGTCTGGCGAGCGTCCGACAAGCGCGAGGCGAGTACTCGTGGGTTATCTCGGTGTCGCCAAGTTCGTCGCCGGCGCGCGACGCCCTGGTGGCGACGCCCGACGCTCATCCCTACGAAGTGTCGGCGGTGGTCTTCCACAAGAGGGTCGTCGGTAGTGGCAACGATGCCGCTCTGAGCAACGAACGCCTCGTCAGGGCTAGCGTTGTCTCGTCAAATCCGAATGGAGGCGATTTGCTACTAGAACGTCGTCCCGTGGCTGAGGACACAATCACTACAAGCCCGTTCGAAAACCTCCGTGTGGGGCAGTATCTGATGCTTACTGGCCCGCACCCGATCAGCACCCCGACGCAGCCGCGGCTCGTACTGAACTGGTATCGCGTATTGTCGATCGAGGACTCTGGGACTGTCGGTTTATCCGCCGGATCGACAACGCTTGCGCGTGATACTCGTGTGCTTGTGTCGCTTCGCGGTCCAGATTGGCCGTGGCAACCCGCGGCGAACCTCACGACGCCGACGCTGCTCTCGAACGACCTCCGCGTCGGCATCCTCCCCGGCGTGGTGGCGGTGCACACCAAGACGATGCGGTTGGAGTCGGCCACCGAGTGGTCGATTAAGTGACGATCCCGACGGGGCCGCTCTACATCATCCAAGCTGAAACCACGCCGGCGGTCGGGCAAGCCGCCGGCATGATCGATAAGACGATACAGGCATGAAACGACGCGACCAATTGAACCGCCGAATGAAGGATCGCCGCCAACGAGGACGCGGCCGCGCCGAGCGGCGCGGCGTGCTCTTGCTGGTGGTCCTCAGCATGCTGGTGCTCTTCCTGCTCTTGGGGACGACGTTCCTGCTCACCAGCGGACAGTACCGCACGGCCTCGAAGATCGTCGAGAAGGCGCACCGCACCACGTTCCAGCCCGCCGACCTCTTGGAGCGGGCGCTGATGCAGCTGGTGCGCGACACCAACAACTCCAGTTCGGTGATCCGCTACCACAGCCTGCTGCGCGACATGTACGGCGTGGATGGGTTCGTCGGCCGCGTGATGGTGGACCCGCGGCAATACACCGGCGGGAACACGACCCCCGGCATGCCCGCCGTCATCAGCCCTCGTTATGCCGGCGTCGACATCGTCGCTAACGGCGGGCGGGGTTCTACGATGGGGCAAGTCGTTGAGTTCTATGTTGTCGACATGGAGCCGGAGAATCCGACGACCGTAGGTTCGACACTCGCCGACGACAACGCCGTGGGTCTGGTGCTCGACTCGAATGGCCTCCCGGTCGAACACCAACTCGCAACAACCGACGGTTACTACGAAGGCTGCTTGCTGACGATGCTCAGCGGCCCTTGCCGCGGTCAGACCGTCCGGGTTCTCGACTATGACTATTTTGGGGAAACGACG
Organism: Botrimarina mediterranea; assembly: GCF_007753265.1. Taxonomy (NCBI): domain Bacteria; kingdom Pseudomonadati; phylum Planctomycetota; class Planctomycetia; order Pirellulales; family Lacipirellulaceae; genus Botrimarina; species Botrimarina mediterranea. The sequence goes on along the minus strand of NZ_CP036349.1, from coordinate 405,724 downwards.
GTCAGCAACTTTCGCCGGCGGATGGCTCGCTTCCGTGTCCTCACGCCGCAGCGCGTCGATGGCAAGCCGTTGTCTATTGCGGCGGGTAATGTGCTTAGTGACTTCATACAAAACACCAACGCACGCACGATCGGCACGCCGCCCCAGCCCCTCACTGGTATCGGCCACTCTTTCATCGTCAACGGCCGCCCCTTCAGCGGCGCCGGCGTGGGATTGAACCCGCTGGCGATGTCGAGCGCCAATCCCGAAGCGCCACTGCCGCGGCTCTCGGCGCTGGAGCTGTTCGCATATGACGGTTCGAATGGTTACGGGTTGGAACGTGCCCTGATTCCGAACCCAGTGCATTATTTTGAAGCCGCTAATGTGTCATTGAACCCAGCAATGGGGATCGATCCGTGGCTCGCGCCAGCCAGCCTGGGCCGTAATTATCAATCTGGAGACTTCCTCCCTATAACCCGAGGTTTCGTCGCTTCTGGCGAACCTAGTTACAACGCTGCAACAACGCCGCTCTACAAGACCTTCGCCGGACCCGGCGACACCAACGAATCCTACGACGCGCCCGATACACAGAATATGGCGCTCGCGATGCAGTCGCTGGAACCGCGCATCCGGGGACGAGTTGTCAATTCCAACGGCGTGTCGCAGGACCCCGACGCGTACTACGCGTCGGCGTCCGGAGCCCCGGCCTACCTCGACCTCGAAGGCGTGACGATCCCGTCGTTCCACCGCCCCGGGCTGGCGAACTTCTGGTTCCACCGCTTTTGGAAGAGCAGCTGGCTCCAAACAATCATCCCGGACCCCGACGATCGCGCCCGCGCTATTCTTGAACCCTACAACGCCGCTGGCCTGGCGCAGCACGGACTTAACGAGGCGCAAGCCGCGCAGATCGCGCTGCTCAAGCGCAAGTTCCTCCTCCGCCCGCTGCGCGAAGATCACCCCAACTTCGACGGCAGCAACCCGCTATCGCGCTACGGCACGGAGGCGCTTAGGGCTGTCTTAGGAAACGGGACCACTCTCCCGGGCGGCGATCTCGTCAACGGCGCCACTGGCGAAATCACCTTCCCCTTCTGGGAAGCGGTCGGGCCGTGGGACGTGGACAACGACGGCGACGGCGTTAACGACAGCATCTGGGTCGATATCGGCCTTCCCGTTCAGCAGACCGAGGATGGCCGCTGGTACAAGCCGCTGGTGGCGATGCTGGTCGAGGACCTCGACGGCCGGCTGAACCTCAACGCCCACGGCAACGAAGCGGACATGGCGCAAGAGAACCATGACGCGTCGAGCGGCTTCGAAAGTGGAGGCAATCCCGTCTCTCAACTGAATGCTGCACAGGATTTGCGTTGGCTTAACAATGCGCCGGCGCTTCGGCCGCCGCTCACCTCGTCCAACCAGTTGCCAGGCGGCGTCGGCTGGGGCGTCGCGGAGACATCGCTGCGTCCGGTTCTCTCGCCGTCGCTGCCGACACTCGACGCGATGAACGGCTCGGCGCTCACCGGCAACGCGCAGTTCGACGACTACGCGCGGATGCTCTACGGCCGCCCCGACCCGGTCGCGGCCGGTCGCACCGCGACCGCCGCGCTGCGCGAGTCGGTGACGTTTGGGCGGCAGGGGACCTTGCCCGGTTCGACGCCGATGCTGCCGCTCACCAAGCCGGGGCGCACGTTCCCAATCGACCCCATGCTAACAGCCCCGGCGACGAGGGCGCAGACTTTGAGTGCCGTGCGCGACCAGCGCACGCCGTACGACTTTGCCGGGACGCCGCGTTACACGGCGGCAGAGACGTCAGCGAACGGATACGAGGCGTTGAGCGGCTTCAGCTCGGCGCCCGACTTCGGCGGTCGCTACGCCGTCGGGTTATCGGGCGCCGGCGCTTCGGTCGACGAGCCGCGTTCGACGGCGAACATACGCAGCTTCGACCCAATGTTGAGTCGAACCGCCCCGCTGACTTGGCGTGAACTCGCCACCTCGGCGCCGGACGACTCGCCCTACGAGCTCGACCTGTCGATCGGCGCCCGCAACCGCCCGCCGACGAGCCTCGACGACGTCCGTCGCAGCTACGACCCCAACGGGACGGGCCTGATCCAGCCGGGCGCGACGCCGATCTCGGACGACGCCCCGTTCTCGGCGGCCGAGCTCGAGCGCATCCTCCGCGCGTTCGACGGCGACGCCGAGAAGCTGCCCGACCGGTTGTGGAAGTTGGTGGACGGTTTCGACCCGGTGAAGAAGGCGGCTGCGAACCGTCTATTGACGGCGGGTAACGACGAACCGGGATTCACACCCAGCTCCTTGCAACTAGTGATCGCCGGCGCCGAGGCCGCCGTCGCGCGGCGACAGGTGACGACCGACAGCTGGGACCTACCGGTCCCGAACGAGAACCTCTACGACCGCCTGCTGCTCGGCGCCGACGGCAAACCCGGCGTGCCGGAGTTTCAGTCGCTCGGCACGTGGGTCAACTCGATAACGCTCCCCGCCGACGACGACGGCGACGGTCTCATGGACGAGGGCGATGAAGCCATCGCCAACTACAACGCTGCCGGCTCGCATATTTTTGTCCGCGCCGATGGAACACAAACGCCACGGACGTACGACGAGCTCTTCAACGCCGGCTGCGATGACTACGTCGTTGTCATGCGGCGAGACCCGCCGAAGAACGGACGGTTGATCGACTACCTGAAGTACCGCATCACGCTGGAGATGCTGCGGAACGGCGGGGTAACCTTCAACGACATCCTCACCAACCGCCCCGCGGTGGACCAACTTGTCGATCGCATCTTGTTCGGCGGTGAATTGGCGGCGTCGGCGCCGGCGGAGCGCAGCTCGGTTGGCGGCCTGCTCTCGCCGGAACTCCTCGCCGGCCGCCGGATGGACCTCAACCGCCCCTTCGGCGACGGCCGCGACAACAACGGCAACGGCATCGTCGATGAGGTGGAGGAAGCCGGCGAACCCTTTGCCGACATCAACGGCAACGGGCGTTGGGACGCCGGCGAGCCTTACCTCGACCTCGACCGCAACAATCAATACACCCAATCGCAGGACTACCTCTGGGTCGATACGAACGGCGACGGGATCGAGACCCCTGGCGAACGCCGGTCCTTCCGGCACATCCCGCTCCACGAGACGTTCGTCGATCGCAACGGCGTGCGGATCTACAACCCGCAGATGGCCCGCCAACTCTTCGCGCGGCACCTCTACTGCCTGATGCTCGCGCTGACGGACGAGAACTACCTGGCGCCGTACGACTCGGAAGACCCGCAGGTGCTGCACTACCTCGACCCGCTGAGCGGTTCGGTGGTGGGCACGGGCGGCGCGTCGCAGGAGTCAAGCGAGGCGTTCCGCATCGCCTTCGACCTGCAGGCGGTCGTCTTCGCGACCGAGATCGCGGACGGGTCCGTCACGGCGAATCACACGGCGCCACTCCCAGACCCGCTACTCGAGAGCCGTCGCCTGTTGGTGATTAACCGCGCTCGGCAGCTCGCGCAGCGCAAGCTCACGTGTCGGAGGATCGCGCAGTGGGCGGTGAACGTCGTCGATTTCCGCGACCCCGACTCGATCCAGACGGCGTTCGAGTACGACGAGAACCCATGGGACGGTTGGAACGTCGTCGACACGTTGCACAACCAGGTCTACCCGCTCGATGGCGACCTGACGACCGACGAGAACTGGATGCAGCGTCGTGAGATCACCGGTGGCGCCTTCACACCGCCGACGCCGACAAACGTTGAGATCGACGATGTCGTCCGGAACGGCGCACCTCTCACGTTTTTCCCTCCGCATAAGGACCGCACGCGCGGGGTCGTCTGGGGCGCGGAGCGCCCCGAAGTGCTGCTCACCGAGGGCGTCGCCTGGCACGACCGCCGGCTGGAGGATCGTGAGAACGCCGAACCCGATCCACTCAAGAAAAATTATCGCGTCACCGAACTACAAGCGCAGAATCGGGACGATGATCTTGATCAACTCCGCAAGCCCAAGGGCTACGCTTACGTAGAGGCGTACAACCCGCACCTCGGCGACGATCAGCGGCCGGCCGAGTTGTATTCGCACGTCAATCGGCGGGGCGAAGTTGCGTCATCCCCTGGTGTACGCCTCGACCGGTTGTCAAACGGCGTGCAGGACCCCACCGCCACCGTCACCGACGCCCAGGGCCGCATTCTCAACCGCACCCATTCACCCGTCTGGCGGATCGCGGTCGTCGAAGAGCACCCGCTGGTGCGTAACGCGTCAGTACAGACGGGACAGGCGGGGCTCGCTGGGGAAGCCTCGGACGACCCTCCGATGCAAACGAACAGCAACAGCTACCGAGGTATTTCGATCTTGAATGGGCCGTGGATCTACGGCACTGACGCGCTCGGAACGTCACAGGACCCGACCCTCCCAGCGCCAGTCCTTCCTAGCGCATACGTCGATTTCTACGAGAGGAAGTTGAATGAGGCCAACTTTGCTCTATCCACCAAGGTCGAGCAGGCGGCTGGCGTCGCGCTTACCGACGCCGATGGCGTCGGCGTTTCGACCGGCGTGATCGAGCGCGCGCCGACGGTCCCCGACACCTCTTTCCCGACGTTCGACCGTTTCGCTCAGCCGTCGTCCCCGACCCGCTTAACAAAGAACCTGCCGATCACCGGCAAAGTCTTGGGACCGGGCGCTACGCAACCGAGTCAAATTACTCGCGGCTTCCTCCAGAAGCCGACGACCTTCATCGAGCGCGCTTATTACATGACCGGCGCCGAGCCGGCCGTGGTCTCGGGCACGGACAAGGCGACTGGCGATCCGACCAACCCTGGGCTCTGGGTCCCGCTGCTCACCTACGATGTCCCCGCTCTCTTCCAAGGCACCCAGGGGCGGATCGATACCGAACAACGGCAAGTAGGCGTGGTTTACGATTCCGGGACGGGATTGGCCCGAGTTCATGCGAGCAAGTTTGCCGCCGCGTTCGATCGCCTCGGTGTCGTGGACGGCGCGCGCACCCAGTCCTACGAAGAGATCCTGGCGGGCGATTCGAATGCTCCCGTCGGCTTCGCCCCTCTCCTGCCCGGACGGCGGGCGATCATCGGCACGACTGGTGATCAGTACCGTATCGAGGACCCTGCGAATGCGATCGAGCCTGCCGACCGCGTTAACCCGTTTGATGGCGATATGGCCCGGCGCTTGATCGGTCGATACGCAACGATTTTTTCGATGGATACCTTAACACCTGGCGACCCAAAAGAACCGCCAGCCGTTAGGTCCGTTCGCCGATTGGAGATGATTCCGAACCCCGATCCCAATCGCCATCAATTCGCGATCCGGATGAACGGCCTCAACGAATCAACCTCGGTCGTCACCGGGGGTAACGCCGCGAACCCGAGCGGCTCCTTCAATCTGACGGGCGGCGAGGCGACGGGGCAGGCGGACGCCACCCTGGCGGCAGCGCCGCCCGTAATCGTTATCCCCATCGATCACTTCTCGATCTCCGAGCCCCTCGACGAGTACCTCGTCCGCCAGTTCGAACTCGACCCGACCCTCTCGCTCTACGCCACGCCTAACTATGATCGCCTCCACAACTCTACCACTCCGGTAGAGGAATATTTCGCTCGTCAAGGAGTGAATGGCGATCCCACTTTCTTCGACGAGCCGTTCGACGTGCTGCCGGAGTTGATCGAGAACCAGACGACGCCGAACTATCGCTCGGTGCACTTGGAACGGCTTGCCAACCCGCTGTTGCCGTGGAACCCGCCGCCGATGCGTCCCGACGGCAAACTCATCGCGCAGCACAACGCTGCGCTGCCGGTGAACCCCTATCTGCCGGTCGATGCGCAATCGCTCGACCTGACGGCGTTCAATAGCTACACCAACGCGGAGGGGCTAATACCGCAGAACCCGGGCAACGCCCCCACCCAGGGCCCCGAGCAACGGCACAAGTACAAACGCGATTTCAACGCCAATCTGAATTCCCACCAGACGGTGATCGGCTTCGCGTCCAATGAACGGGGCCGTCCGTCGGGGCCGTTCCCATTGATGTGGCTGATGGAGCCTTCGCGCCTGATGTGGAAGCAGTCGCGGGGATCGACCCTCTCGGAGATCGCGCACAACCTCGCCGCCAAGGCGGACTACAACGGCTATCTCTCCCGTGAGGCGGATGAGCTCACCAACATCGGCACGGAGGGGACGGCCTACGATTCAGCGCAACTCAATGACTCCTATTACCCTGCCCCTTACTCCACCACGCAATACATCGAAGTGGCGTGGCGGTTGACGCTGGGGTTCTCTGATTGGATGTCGGGTGAGTTCCACACCGGGTCCGCGTTGAGGTGGCTGAACGAAGGAGGCGGAGAGGGGCCGATCGAGTCGATCGACCTCGACGGCGACCGCAACGGCGGCGACCTCGCCTCGCGGCCTGAGATCAACACCGAATTGCCCACCCAGACGCTCGCCGCCAATGGCCGGCCCGACGCCTTCAGCGGCGCCGGGCCCAGCGGCAGCGACGCGAAGGCGTTCATGCAATCGTATCTACTGCAACGCGCGGCCGAGCAAGGGACGACGCCCGAGTTCGCGTGGCCCAACCGGCCGCTCGCCAGCGCGGGCGAACTGCTGCAAGTGCCGGCGTGGGGCGGTTCGCGGATGCTGACCTACTACTCGGTCTTCAACTGGCAGTTCACTCAGAACCCGCACTTCAGCCGCCGTACGCAGGTCAATCCGTACGACGGCGAAGGGGTGATCTTCCACGACGGACTCGACTTCGTCCCCAATGAGAACCCGATCTTCGACGGCGACTTCTCCAATGACGGCCCCACCGACACGATCACCGACGTCAACGGCGTTGTGCGTCCGCAGGCCGGCTCGACCAACGTTATCCGCTTCCGCGACATGCTCGGCCACTTCGGCCACTTGATGAACTTCTTCCAAACGTCCCGGTTCCCCGCGATCGCGGGCGCTTTTAAGTACTCAACCGACGCCGGGCCAGACGGCGCCCCGAATAACGAGGACGACACCTACGAGGAGTACGTTGTCCCCCGCGGCGCGTCGCACTTCTACCGGGTGCTCGATTACGTCTGTGTGCCGTCGCGGTACACGGCGACCGACACGATCCTCAACACGGAAGCGTTCAGCGACCCCGCCATGGCGGTGGGCGACGCGCGGCAGGAACTCGCGGCGCCGTTCAACCGTGTCGACAACTACCGCGAGCCGGGGCGGGTGAACCTCAACACGATCGCCGGCCGCCGCAACCCGGCCCAGCCCCGTGATCACTGGTCGGAGGTCTACGACGGGCTGATGCAGCGCGTCCACGACGACTCGGTGGTCGCGTCGGGCTCGCTCATCAAGCAGGGCCATCTCGGCCCAGCTTGGCGCGACGTGGCGCTGAGCCGGCGGGGGTATGTGCAATCGCGATTCGACCCGACTCGTGTACCGACAATCGACAACGCCGGGCTCGCCGCGGACGCGCAGAACCAGGTCGATTACTCGCCGATGCGGATGCACCCCGATTTCCCGACGCTGTTCGCCAACCCGTTCCGCGCGCCGGGCGAAGGGGCAAACGTGCCGCTGGCCAGCATGGTGCAAACGGGCGTCGACGCCACGATGCTCCGCGCCCACCCGTTGTCCCCCGGCGCCGACGGCGCTTGGGGCCGGCGAGGGTTGGATAACCCAGCGTTCACGAGTGGGCAGAACAATGGCAACCGCAACGACGCCGTCGAGGCGGGGAACCTTGCGATGCAACTGCCGTCTCCGGATGTCGTCCAACGACTTCACGCCGATACGGTGCTGGCTCGTCTGCTACCCGATCCTTCGGGCGCCGACTCTAGCCGCCGAGGCGCCGTTCCTGACACGTTTATGGACGATGCGTTCCGATCATCGACGGGGCCTAGCAATGGCCCTTCACCGAACCCTCGCAACGTGCCGCCACAGAACCCAGTGCTCAACACTGAGATCAGTAAGCGTTCCACCGCCGTGCCGCTGTTCTCTGGCGCGTCGCTCGAGCCTTCGATCGACACCGAGCGCAACTCGACGCAGCGTTACCTGCCGATTCAGCGGATGGCGAACCTCGCCACGACGCGCTCGAACGTCTATGCCGTCTGGATCACCGTCGGCTTTTTCGAGGTCAAGCAGGTGAACACCAACTCGACGATCGCAGAACGTTACGCCATGACTGACAACAACGGTGATAACGTTTACGAGACGTTTACCAACGATGCATTGCGCGACCTCTTCTTCCGCGTCTACCCCGACGGCTGGACGCTCGGCCAAGAGATCGGCCGCGATATTGGGGAAGACGTCCGTCACCGCGGGTTCTATGTCATCGACCGATCGCGGCCGGTGGCGTTCAAGCCGGGTGACGACGCGAACGTCTCTGAGACGGTGCTCGTACGGAGACGCATCCAGTGACGCAAACGGCGTCGGGAAAACGCAGGAGCAAGTTGGAAGGCCTGGCGGGCCTGGGCATGGCGCTGCTGGCGGCGATCGCCGGCGCCGTGCTGGTCGAACGCCTGACGCGGCCCGGCGAAGGGGGCGAGCGCATCGGTCCGCTCCCGCTGCCCGAGTTGCTCGTCGAGGGCTGGCTGAACATCGACGGCGCAGCGCCGCCGACGCGCGAGTCGCTCGCCGGGCGGCACGTGGTCCTCTACTTCTGGTCGACCGACTGCCTGCCGTGCTTGCAGACGCTGCCATCGCTCGCGCGTTTCAACGAACGCTGGCAAGAGCGCGGCGTCGAGGTCGTGGCGTTGGCGTCCGACCCGTCATCGCGCGTCGGCGCGGTCGAGGCGGCGATCCGTCGCGTCCAGGGGATGGACTGGCCCGTCGCCTACGGCGCCGGCATGGTCTTCAATCAGCTGGGCGTGAACGCAACGCCCACCTATCTGCTCTTCGATAAGAAGGGCGTCGGCGTGTGGCGCGGGCACTCGGTGCAGGGGCTCGAGGACGAGCTTTCGCTGCGGCTGTAAGACCCGCGGCGCCTTTAGCCCCGGTCCATGACCGGGGGCTAAAACGTGCTTCACTTAGCCGTAGCGTTTCTAGCAACGCGCTGATTCACGGAGCAACGTGGGGATGTCTCGCGCAGAGACGCAAAGGCGCAGAGATAAATGCCTTAAAGCGCTAAGCCGCCAAGGACGCGATTCTACGCGGTCGTTGGCGGCTGCGATCCTTTCTAAGAGACTTTGCCTTCGCGCCTTGGCGGCTTTGCGTGAGGCTACGCTGCCTACCCTCTGTGTCTCAGCGTCTCTGCGCGAGACGATACGGTTTGGCGAAGCTTGCTCCAAATGGGGGCGCCCGGTCTGCCCTCACCCCGCGAACCTCCCACGCTAGGCGGCGGTCTGGCGTTCGCTCTAATAGCGGGTTCGCCTTGCTGTTGCCGGTCTCTATCCGTTGCGTGCCGCCGTGTCGAGTTCTCTGATCCAGTCGCCCGGCACGATCCGGCCGCTCTTGCGGCTGTCGATGCCGGTGTTGGCGGAGCAGGCGCTGCACATGACGGTGGGGCTTTCGGACCTCGTCATCACGGGGCGATTCCTCGAGGGGACCGCCAACGTCGCCAGCATGACGCTGGTGATCTACCTGCTGTGGCTGGTGGGGATGCTGTTCGCGGTGATCGCGACGGGCTCGACGCCGCTGGTGGCGCGGTTCACCGGCGCCGGACAGCGCGACCTGGCGAACCTGGCGACGAACCAGTCGATTACGGCCGGCCTGGTGTGGGCGGCGCTGCTGATGGCGGTGGGCCTGCCGATCGCGGCGCCGGCGGTGGGGTTGATGGGGCTCGAAGGCGCGTCGGCCGCGGGCGCGACGCGCTACCTGATGATCGAGCTGTGCGTGCTGCCGGCGATCATGCTCGAGCGCGTCGGCATCGCCTGCCTGCGCGGGGCGGGCGACACGATGAGCGGCCTGTGGGCGATGATCCTGGTGAACATCGTCAACATCGCCGTCAGCTACACGCTGGTGACCGGCGCCGGCGGGCTGTTCCCCTCGTTCGGTTACGACGGCGTCGCGCTGGGCACCGCGTCGGGGCACCTCGTCGGCGGCGGGCTGCTGCTGGCGATGCTCGTCGTCGGCCGCGCGGGGTTGCGGCTGCGGCTGCCGCAGATGAAGCCCGACCCCGCCATGATCCGGCGTCTCCTGCGGATCGGCATCCCCGGCGGCGTCGAAGCGATCCTGATCGTGACCTGCAACTTGATTTACCTGCGGATCGTGCTGAAGCTCGGCGACGTCGCCGCCGCGGCGCACGGCGTGGCGATCCAGGTCGAGTCGCTCGCCTTCATGCCGGGCGGCGCCTTCCAGATCGCGGCCGGCACCATGACGGGCCAGTACCTCGGCGCCGGCGACCCCCACCGCGCGGCGCGCAGCGCATGGATTGCCACGGCTATCGCGTCGGCGATCATGGTCGCGGCCGGCGCGTTGTTCTGGCTCGACACCGAGACGTTGATCGGCTGGTTCCTCAAGGACAAGCCCGAGGTCGTCCCGCTCGCCGCGCAGCTGTTGCGATTGATATCGCTGGCGATGCTGCCGCTGGCGATCTCGATGGTGCTCGCCGGCGCGCTGCGCGGAGCGGGCGACACACGCTGGCCGCTGGTGATCACGGTGATCGGCTTCGGCCTCTTCCGGGTGCCGATCGCAACCTACTTCGCCCAGGACACCGTGACGCTGCCGCTCATCGGGACGACGTTCGCCGGCGCGGGCCTGGGGGCGGTCGGCGCGTGGTACGGCGCGGTGAGCGACCTCTGCGTCCGCGCGGCGCTGATGCTGGGCCGCTTCCTGCACGGCGGGTGGAAGCACGTGGAAGTTTGACGACTTACGTGGGGTGGCGCCGTAGGCCCAACGATCGAGATGCGTGATGGGCCCGCGTCACCCAGAGCGAACCATCCTCTCGTTCACAACTCGATTCCGCTTGCTACGACGCTCAGTCTTCCGTCTTCTTTGCGACGCGGAAGACTTCGTCAAGCGTTGTGACGCCGAGGCACACCTTGCGGATCGCGTCGTCGTAGAGCGTGGTCATGCCGAGCTTGCGGGCCTCGCGGCCGATCTCTTGCGTCGCCGCGCCTTGGAAGGCGAGTTCGCGGACGCGGCTGTTCATCGTCATCAGCTCGAATACGCCGAGGCGGCCGCGGTAGCCGCTGCCGCCACAGTTGTTGCAGCCGCGGCCGCGCATGAAGGTGGCGCTGGCGGCCATCTCGGGGGTGATGCCGGCGGCGTCGAGGTCGGACTGCTTGTACTCGAAAGGCGCCTTGCACTTCGAGCAGTTCACCCGCACGAGGCGCTGGGCGAGGATGCCGATGACCGAGCTCGCCACGAGATAAGCCGGCACGCCCATGTCGATCATGCGCGTCACGGCGCCCGGGGCGTCGTTGGTGTGCAGAGTGCTAAAGACCAAGTGACCCGTCAGCGACGCCTGGATGCCCATCGACGCGGTCTCGTAGTCACGCATCTCGCCGACGAGGATCACGTTCGGCGCCTGGCGGAGCATGGCCCGGATGATCAACGCGAAGTCGAGGCCGATCGAGTGCTTCACCTCGACCTGGTTGATGCCCGGCAGGTAGTACTCGACCGGGTCCTCGGCCGTGATGATCTTGCGGTCGGGGCGGTTGAGTTCGTTGAGCGAGGCGTAGAGCGTCGTCGTCTTGCCCGAGCCCGTCGGCCCCGTCACCAGGAAGATGCCGTTGGGACGCTTGATGAGCTGGTTGAAGACCTTGAAGTCGCGCTCCGACAGGCCGAGCTGGCGGACGCCGACCTTGATGTTATCCTTGTCCAGCAGCCGCATCACACAGGTCTGGCCGTGGTTGGTCGGCATCATGCTCACCCGCAGGTCGAGCTCCTTGCCGCCGGCGGTGATCTTGATGCGGCCGTCTTGGCAGCGGCGGCGCTCGCTGATGTCCATCTTGGCGAGGATCTTGATGCGCGACAGCAACGCGCCCAACAAACGCCGCGGCGGGCTGTCACGCTCCACCAACACGCCGTCGATCCGGTAGCGGATGCGGATGCGATCCTCGAACGGTTCGACGTGGATGTCCGACGCGCGGAGCTGCACCGCTTCGCCGATCATCAGCTGCACAAGCTTCACGACCGGCGCGGAGGCCTCGTCGACGTCGTTGTCGTCCTCGGTGTCGTCGTTCTCGGTCTCGGTGAAGTCGATCGCCGTGTCGGTAAACTCTTGCAGCATCGAGTCGGCCGACTCATCGCCCATCTGGCCGTAGTTGCGGTTGATCGCTTCGAGGATGTGCTCGCGCGTCGCCAGCGCGATGTCGATCTTGCGGTTGAGAATGAACTGCAGCTTCTCGATCGTCTCGAAGTCGTCGGGGTCGCTGACGCAGACAACCAGCGAGTCTTCCTTCTCTTCGATCGGGATGACCGCGTTCTCGCGCGCGACCGACTCGGGGACGAGCTCCACCACCGCCGGCGGGATCGGCACGTCTTGCAGGTTGATGAAGTCGAAGCCGTTGAGGTCCGCGCGGGCCTGGGTGATCTGCTCGGCGGAGGCGTAGCCGAGGTCGATCAGCACCTCTTCGGGCTTCTTGCCGCTTTTCTTGGCGATGCCCTCGGCCTCGGTCCATTGGTCGGGACCGATGACCCGCTTGTCGATCAGAAACTTGCCGAGCTTCGTCATAGGGAGCGCGCAGAAGGAGCGTGTCGATGATCGGAGTCTTAGCCGGGGGCGGAAGCCCACGGCCGAAGGGGGAGACAACTCGACTGCTCCGCTGGCTTCCGCCCGCGGCTGATCAGCCTGCGTGTGGATCGATTGCGGCTGGGCGAGTCGTAACCCCTTGCTATTTACAGACTAATGGCGGTCTGCGGGGGTGTCAAACTGCGGGAGCCGCGGGGGTTAATTAGCGTAGGGCCCCAGGGCTCGTAATTTAGCCCCCGGTCATTGACCGGGGGCTAAGTGACCGGGGGCTAACTGGGCGGTGGCGGTGGGTCCGTAGGACCGCCATAAACGCCCCTAGGCGGCAGTTCAGAGCGATCCCCACCACTACGGTCGGGGCGACGCTCACGGGGCCGTAGGAGGCCTTCTAGGGCCTCCTGACGCTCTCGCTCGTCGCTCTTCGTCCCCCCCCGCGCCCGTTCCTGCAACTGCTGCAGCCGCCGGCGCGTTTCTGCGGCCTGTCGCTCGATCCGGGCCTCCATTTCGGAGACCTGTCGCTCCATCTGCCGGACCCGCTCGTTGGCCTCCTGCACGGCTCGGCGAGCCCGCTCGGCAGCGTGAGGGTGCTCAGTCGCATCAGGGCTGGGGCCGGGCAGCTCTTGCAGCGCCGGGAAGTTGTCGGCCGGCTTCCCCTGCCGAGGGGCGGTCTGGTTCTGTCGGCGGGCGGTCTGGCGGAGCCGGTCGGCCGCGTCGCGGAGGGCGTCGGCCTCTTCGTACAGCTCGGCCTTGTCCAGCTCGTGGGCCATCCGCTCCAGGTCGAACGCCGAGTCCTCCAGCAGCACCTTCGGCGGACGCGGGCCAGCGTGGTGGCCGGGGTGGGGGCCCTGATGCGGCGGCGAGACCGGCTGGGAGTACGGCGCCTGATAGGGGTTGTTGACCGGGGTCACGTAACCCCGCGGCGATTGTGATTCAAAGGCGTTCCACGGGTTCCGCGTCGGCTGCGGCATCGGCTGCGGCGCGCCGTCGGCAATCCATGCCTCACCCGACGGTTCCGTTGCAGAATCGCTCCACATTCCGCCGGCGGCTCGACGCTTCTCGGCCACGTCACGGATCGCCTGGGCGAACTCGGCTTGGGTGCTCGGTGACGGACCGACCTGCTGACGCAGCTCGCTGAGGTCTTCGACGAATTGCTGCGGGACGGGCTGTTGCGACGGCGGGTCGGCCTGGACCACACCGCCCATCGTCAACGCCACAACCGCGAAGATGCCGTTACGCATAGTGGTCGCTCTCGGGGGTTCCGGGAGAAGTAGAAAAGAGATCAGCCGCCCGTCAGAAATCGATCGACCGCGCCGGCGTGTCGTCGATCGTCGCCGGCGGCGTTGGGGCGTTGGCCTTCGGCTCGGTCGTCATGGGCTTATCGTCGGCGGACTTCTCGGCCTCCGCGATCTCCTTGTCGGCTTCGCTCGCCGGGCCCGCGACGTCGAGCTTCTGCAACTCGCGCCAGGGCTCCCCCGACTTGTAGCATTGCAGCTCGGCCTCGAGCTGGCCGTCGTAGTCGTCGAGCGTCTTCAGTTCGTCCGCCTTGGCGATCGCTTCCTCGGCGCGTTTCACCGCTTGCTCGAAGTCGCCCGCCTCGGCGTACGACGCGGCGAGTGTGCTGAGGATGTGCGGCGCGGCGTACTCGGTCACCTCGGCCGCCTTGGTCGCCAGCTCGACCGCCTTCTTGCCGTCGCGGACCGACGCGTAGGGGCTCGTGGCCAGCGTCCAGGCGTAGTTGTTGAGCACGCCCGGCTCGTTCGGGTTCTTCTCTAGCGCCTTCTCGAAGTCGGCGATCGCTTCCTCGTGATCGCCGGCATAGAGGTACATGTCGCCACGCAAGCGCCGCACAAGGTCGCTGGACTCACTGGCACCGTTCTCCCCGGCAGCTTCGGCGGCTTCAAGGATTTTCGTCGCCAGCTCGATCGCCTCGGGCGCCATCTGCTTCTCGGTATAGATGCCGAGCAGCTGTAGCTGGAGCTCGGTCAGGTTCGGGTCGATGCCGATCAGCTTCTCGAGCATCGCGACCGCTTCGTCCGTGCGGCCGAGTTGGTTGAGCAGCTGGGCCTTCATTTGGTGCGCGCGGACCAGGGCGGGCTGTTGCTTGAGAATCGACTCGACGTCCTGGAGCGCCTTCTCGTACTCCTCGTTCTCGGAGAGCAGCTGCGCGCGGATCAAGAGCGACGCCAAGTTGTTCGGTTGCAGCTTGAGCGACTTGTCGAGTTCGGCGATCGCCTCGTCGACCTTGCCCTGCTGGCTGAGCAGCTCGCTGCGGTATTGGTAGGGCGTGAGCAACTCCGGCGCGAGTTCCGACGCCTTGTTGAACGCCTCGAGCGCCTCTTCCTGCCGATCGAGCATCAGCAGGGCCAGCGCCTTCAGCTCGTAGGCTTTGGGATTCTCCGGCGCCGTCTCGATCGCCTTCTCGATGTCCGCCAGGCACGCCTTGCCGTCGCCGTCGGCGCGGTGGGCTTGCGCGCGGAGCAAGAGGTACTCTTCTTTCTCGGGGTCGAGTTCGATCGCCTTGTTGAAGTCCTCCAACCGGCTGGCCCCGTCCTTCTGCGCCGCGCCGCGGAGCGCGTACGCTTGGGCGATAGCGGTGGGCTCGGGCGTCTCGGCCTCGGGGTCGTTGGCCGCTTCTTCGGCGAGACGGATCACCTGCGTCAGCGCCCGACGCGCCTCGCTCGAGCTGCCCAGCGGCAGCGACTGCAACCGCCCCAACAGCAGCCACGCCTGCGACTGCTTCGGGTCGAGCGCGACGACGCGCTGCAGGTCCGTTAGCGCGTACTGGCGGATCTGGATCCAACGCGGGTCACGCCTCGGGTCGGCGATCGGCTGGCTGAGCACCACCTGCGAGAAGCTCGCCGCGCGTTGCAGCAGCGTGGCGACGAGCATCTCCTCGGCGAAGTCGGAGTTCTCCGGGTCGAGGCCCTTGGAGAGGCCTTCGTCCAAAAGATCGACGACCTCGTTGAGGTCTTGCAGGTCGTCCGCGTCGAGCTTGAGCTCGATCGCCCGGTTCAGTTCGGCTGCGCCGGGGTTCTCGGGGTCCTCGGGCTCGGCGGGATTTGCGGCCGGTTTCTCGTCGGCGGCCTCTCCTTCGGAGGCCTTGTCTTCAACGGCGCCGTCCTCGGTGGGCTCCGCCTCTTCCATCGCCGCCGCGTCGTCTCCCTCCCCGGGCTCCTCTTCATCAACGGCGTCGCCGTCTTCCACGGCCGAGTCGTCGGCGGCTACATCGGCAGCCGGGGCGGCTTCTTCGGCCGGTTCTGCAGCCGGGGTCTCGGTCGGCGCCGCTTCTTGGGCCAGAACGGGCGCTCCCCCTGCTAGCAGGAGGACGAGCGTCAGGTAGACGGAGAGCAACTTAGAAGTTGACATCGCAGGAGTGTCCCTCGTGGGCGATCGATACAGCTTCCCCATTATGACGGCACGAGGCCGCGGAGACTACGCGCCTTTGGCGGAGGGGCTAGGGATTAGGAGCTAGGCGATAAGGGGGCGGAATGCGGCCAGGAGCCCACGACGTCATTCGTGGGAGCAGTGTCGCCCGGGGCCTCGGCGGCCTAGAATCGTGCCCCGCCCCAAGTTTTCCCTCAGCCCCTCGCCCCTCAGCCCCTAACCCCTCTCCTATGGAAGCTGGCATCGTTGGCCTGCCGAACGTCGGCAAGAGCACCCTGTTTAACGCCCTCACCTCGGCCGGGATCGCCAGCGAGAACTACCCGTTCTGCACGATCGAGCCCAACGTCGGCGCCGTCCCCGTCCCCGACTCGCGGCTGGACACCATCCAGTCCTACATCAAGACGCAGAAGGTGATCCCCGCCATCCTCCAGCTCGTGGACATCGCTGGCATCGTCCGCGGCGCCAGCGAGGGCGAGGGCCTCGGCAACCAGTTCCTCACCCACATCCGCAACGTCGACGCCATCCTGCACGTCGTCCGCTGCTTCGACGACCCCGACATCATCCACGTCGAGGGCTCGGTCGATCCGATCCGCGACATCGAGACCATCGACACCGAGCTGATGCTGGCCGACCTGCAATCGGTCGAGCAGCAAATCCACAAAGCACAGAAGAACGCCCGCACCGGCGACAAGGACGCCAAGCGCAAGGTCGAGATCTTGCAGGAGTGCCACGACCGCCTCGCCGAAGGCACGCCGATCCGTGGCCTTGTGTATGAAGACCCGGCCTCAGCAAAAATCCTCCGCGAGTTGCAACTGCTCACGTCGAAGCGTGTGTTGTACGTCGCCAACGTCGAAGAGGACGACCTTCTCGGCGAAGGCGAACTCGTGAAGCGCGTCCGCGAACGGGCCGCGGCCGAGGGGGGCGAGGTCGTGGCGGTCTGTGCACGGCTGGAAGCGGAGCTCGCCGAACTCGACGAAGCGGACCGCGCCGAGATGCTCGAGTCGGTCGGCCTCACCGAGCCGGCGCTGGCGTCGCTCGCGCGGGCGGCCTACAAGCTGCTCGGCCTACAGAGCTACTTCACCGCCGGCGAGAAAGAAGTCCGCGCCTGGACGATCCCCATCGGCGCCACCGCCCCCCAAGCCGCCGGCGTGATCCACACCGACTTCGAGAAAGGCTTCATCCGCTGCGAGACGTACTCCGTCGATGACCTCGTCGCCCTCCACACGGAGAAAGCAATCCGCGAAGCGGGCAAGATGCGCGTCGAGGGGAAGGCGTATGTGATGCGCGACGGGGATGTGTGTCACTTTTTGTTCAATTAGGGACGAGGGGTTATAGGGCTGAGGGGATAAGGGACGGGGGACGAGGGAGCGCAAGCGACCTATTGAGCCGTCGGCGCTAGCCGCGGGTGGCGCCACGCAGCGTTTTTCCAACGCCAATTGGCTGGCCAAAAGCAAGCAAAAAGGCCGCAAGAAGCCGGTAAAGAAGACCCCCGCTACAAGCCCCAGAATGGGCCCTCTGGCGCCCTCTTGCCCGCGGTCGACCACTTTGCCGCCTGTGCCCACAAACGGCCCGCAGACGGCCTTCTAGGGCCCTTCCTGGGCCTGCTGTGACCTGCGGAGTGCGAGGCTGTGTGGTCGGGGGTCGAAGGCGCTAGACGGACCCTCCGAGTGGCGGAATGTACGCCGCGAGGACGCATCCCCCGGGGGGTCGTTGCGACCCTGAACCCCTTCGATTGCATCGTGTGCTACAAAGGTAGCCAACATCAGCTGGCCGCGATTGCTTGCATATCGCCGCACTCATCTCGGTAGAGTGAGAGGTTATAAAAATGAGAAAGGACCGTATCGCCAGTGTCTGGGTTCTACTTGTCCTTGCCTTGGGATTCGTCGAGACGTGTGAAGCACAGTCGCAACTCAGCGCCCTTCAGGTCTTGGTGCGCGACGTCAATCAAACCACGGGGCAAGTAACGAGGTTCGAGGGGCTGCCTGAAATCTCTGAGAGCCTCCCTCACGTTTCAGCATTAGCAAACGCCAACAAGCTAATAGCATCAGCTGAGAAAGCCGACCCACTGGGAGGCGTGCTCGCACTGGCAGAGGCCGGGGATTTGCTGGAGTTCAACGGCCTTCCCCCGATCCCATGGCCTTATGATCCGGGAGTTGAACACATGGTCGAGTTCACTTGGAGAGTACGGGGAGTAATTGAAGGGAATGGGTCGGCGAACTTCGGGATGCGATTTGTTCCTGGACGCGGCGCGAGTCCATCAAGTCACCATTATCAACAGCTAGCAGAATTCGGTTCTGCCGGCGTCGTGGATGAAGTAATCACAACGACCTTTCCCGTGGATCAAAGCGGCATCACGTACGTCGGTTCTCGCCTCATCGCCCGTATCGACGAGGGCGCTACGGGGCGTGTTGACTTCTCTGAGGGAGCCACCCTGCAGAACGTACGCGTTCTAGTGAATGGTCTGCCACACCCGTTCCAAGCAGTGGGTCGATTCGGCCTGCAAAAATTTTCGTCTATCCCAGAACCAAATTCGTTCTCATTACTTATGTGGGGAATATTGGTTACGGCATACGCGAGGCGCCCACTCGTGTCAGCAACGACCTCGTATGTTCGCTGCATCCCTCACTAGTGTGCACGGTGAGTCGTGAGCATGGCGCCCTGAAGCGAGCGTCGGTTACGATCCGAACCCATGATCTACCTCGCCACTTGCTCCGATCACCCCGCAGGGGTCCCCGAAGACCACCTGCTGCTCGATGCCCTGTCGTCGCAGAGTCAAGCGGCGGCGATTCGGCCTTGGGACAGCGGCGATTGGCGGCTGGCGAGCGAGGACCTCTGCGTCATTCGTTCGACTTGGAACTACATCGCTAAGCGGGACGCGTTTGTTGTGTGGCGGCGGGCTGTCGCCGAACGGGGGCGGCTGGTGAATCCGCTCGACGTGATCGAGTGGAACATCGATAAGAAGTATCTGCTCGAACTCCAGTCGCGGGGGGCGCCGACGGTCCCGACCGTGCTCGTTGCGGAGGGCGTGGCGTGTCGGCTTGAGGAGCACTTCGCTGCCTTCGGTTGTGAGGAACTGGTCGTCAAGCCGACGGTAGGCGCCGGGTCGTCGGGCTTAGAGATCCATTCGCTGAATGACCTGGAGCCCAACGCAGACGGCGTGCGGTCGTGGACTTACGACGTGCTATTCCAACCGCTCGTGCCGGCGATTCGGACCGTAGGGGAGTGGTCGCTGGTCTTTGTGGCGGGCGAGTTCCAGCACGCGGTGCGGAAGCGGCCGACGCGGGGCGATATCCGTTCGCAGCCCGAGTTCGGCGCGATCGTCACCGCCGAAACGCCGCCGCGGCATGTTTTGGACGCTGCTAAGCAAACGATTGAGGCGGGGCCGGCGACGACGTTTGCGCGGATCGATCTGGTGGACAACGGCGGGACGGCGTTGCTGATGGAGGCGGAGTACATCGAGCCGCAATTGTTTTTGGAGGGGCAGCCGGGGACAGTGCGGGCGTTAGCGGAGGCGTTGGCGGAATTGCATGGCTAACGGAGAGCTTTTGCTCTCTGTGGGAGGGGTCTCCAGACCCCGATTGCGGTGTCCATGCCGTTGCGTGATGGTGCGCGCCATCGGGGTCTGGAGACCCCTCCCACAAAAGGTGGAACCTATCGGTTACGCTGCTCCGCATGGAGAACGTATCGCCCGCCGTTAGTGTCCCCACCTCGACGCCGCAGCGGCTGGAGTCGCTCGACGTTTATCGCGGGCTGACGATGCTGCTGCTCGCCTTCACCGTACCCAACTGGGGATGGCAAGAACCGATTGCTCACGCTCATCCTTGGTTGCGGCCGGTGATGGATCAGTTCGAGCACGTGGTGTGGCGCGGACTGACGCTGTGGGACATGATCCAGCCGTCGTTCATGTTCATGGTCGGCGTGTCGCTGCCGTACTCGTACGTGTCCCGCAAACGCCGCGGCGCGAGCGACGCCGAACTCTGGCGCCACGCGGCAGTCCGAGCGCTGCTACTGGTGCTGCTGGGAATCTTCCTGCGATCGGTCGGCCGCGACGAGACGCACTGGACGCTGGAAGACGTGGTGTCGCAGATCGGCTTGGCATACCTGCCGCTGTTCTGGTTGGCGACTCGTACGCCGCGCGTTCAGGTGATCGCCATCGTCGCGATCCTCGTCGTGTCATGGTTGCTGTTCGCGCTTTGGCCCGTGCCGACGAATGCCCCCAACGTCGTCGCGCACTTCACCGGCTTCTGGTCGCACTGGAACGAGAACGTCGGCCCCGGGGTGGCGATCGACCGCTGGCTCCTCAACCTGCCGCCGCGCAGTGAGCCCTTCGTCATTAACAACGGCGGTTACTACACGCTGAACTTCCTACCATCGCTAGCGACAATGGCGCTGGGCTTATTGGCTGGACAAACCCTTAAGAGAGACCGGACAGCGCAAGCCAAGCTGCTGTGGCACTTCGGCTGGGGAACCGTGCTCATCGGGATAGGCGTTGCGCTCGATCTCAGCGGCGTCTGCCCACTGGTAAAGAAGAATTGGACGCCGAGCTTCACCCTCGCATCAGGCGGGCTTTGCTTGTGGATTCTCGGCGCCCTCTACGGCCTGATCGATGTGGCGGGCGTGCGGCGCTGGGCCTGGCCCGCGGGCGTGGTCGGCCGCAACCCGCTGGCGATGTACGTGATGACCTGGACGCTGGCGTCGTGGGTGCTGATGAATCTGACGACGCACCTCGGAGCCGATGCCTTCGCGGTCTTCGGCGAGACGTTCACGCTACTCGTGGGCAACCTTGCGGTGGGCCTCGTGTTGTGGCTGATTTGTTGGTGGATGGATCGCAATAAGGTTTATCTACGTGTGTAATGAACCGGGGGCTAAGGCCCCGCGGCTGATAGCGATGCGGCTGCTCATCAGCCGGCACGCCTTAGCGTCCGGTTAAAAAAATGCACCACAACGGGCACGAAGGACACGACGGCCGTACTAGCGGGACAACGCTAGTCCCAGTGACGAGCCGTCGTGTTCTTTGTGTCCGTCGTGGTTAACTCTTTTCCGTCAGCCAAGCATCGTCGGCGGTTGTGAAGACGACTTGCTCGTGCGACAGGCGTGAAAGGTCGAAGCGCTGCGCGAACTCTTTGGCAGTCATCTCGCTACGTGGACCGATGCCGCTCCATTCGGCAAGCAAACCGACGACTCGTTCGGGCGTGGTTCCGAGGTCGCGGTAGTGTGACAGTCGCGTATCGCCGTGGCGTTTGGCGAGGCGGCGGCCGTCTTCGCCGATGACGATTGGGAGGTGCAGGTACTGAGGTGGCGCGCCGAGCTTGAGACGTTCGTAGAGCAAAAGCTGTCGCGCGGTGCTTGGCGCCAGGTCGGCGCCGCGGACGACGTGCGTGACGCCTTGCCGCGCGTCATCGACGACGACGGCGAGCTGGTAGCTGGGCTGGCCCCCTTTGGTGGCGACCAGGTAATCACCGACCTCAAGTTGCGGGTTGAACCGCTGCGGGCCGAGGAAGGCGTCGTTGAACGCTCTCTCTTCGTCAGGTGCGATGAGGCGCCAGGCGACGCTGGGGTCGTGGAGACTTTTTTGGGAGGGGTCTCTCGACCCCGGTTTCGCGCTGCGGGCCGTTGCGGGATGGGCCGCGTCATCGGGGTCGGGAGACCCCTCCCACAGAGCGCCTTTGGCGTCTGATTTTGTGGGCCGGCATGTTCCCGGATAACGCAGCTCGTGGTCGCCCGCGTTGGGGGCGCTGAGGCTGGCCGCCAGTATCTGGGTGCGTGTGCAACGGCACGGATACGCCTCGCCCGCTTCAATGAGCTTGGTGAGCGCGGTCCCGTACGGCATGAGGTCGGATGATTGGTAGATCGGGCCCTCGTCCCAATCCATGCCGAGCCACTGCAAGATATCGATCGCCGCTTCGGTGGCGCCCGCTTTGATGCGCGGCCCGTCGAGGTCCTCAATCCGCAGCAGCACACGCCAACCACGCTGCCGCGCGATGGCCCAGTTCACCAAGAACGTCCGCGCGTTCCCCAAGTGGAGGGCGCCGGTCGGCGACGGGGCGAGTCGGGTGGTTGGCATAGCGGTCAGCTTTCAGCGGTCAGCTGCACCAAGATAGCTGAAAGCTGATCGCTGACAGCTGGTCGCTCTCAAACGTCAAACTTCACTCCCTGCGCGAGTGGCAGGGCGGCGCCGTAGTTGACCGTTGTGGTCGTGCGGCGCATGTACTGCTTCCAGCTGTCGGAGCCACTCTCACGGCCGCCGCCGGTGTCCTTCTCGCCGCCGAAGGCGCCGCCGATCTCGGCGCCGCTGGTGCCGATGTTGACGTTGGCGATGCCGCAATCGCTGCCGGCGGGGCCGGTAAAGCGGCCCGCTTCGCGGATGTCGCCGGTGAAGATCGCCGACGACAGGCCTTGCGGCACGCCGTTGTGAATCGCCATCGCTTCATCGAGCGTGTCGTAGGTGACGATGTAGGTGAGCGGCGCGAAGGTCTCGTCGAGCATCACCTCGGTCTGCTTAGGCATCCGCACCAGCGCTGGCGTGACGTAGAATCCGCCAGCCGGAACCGCGTCGGTGACGCGGTCACCCCCACAGAGGACCTCGCCCCCTTGGAGCTTGGCGGCGGCGAGGCTGGTCTGCATGTTGTTGAACGACGCTTCGCTGACCAGCGGGCCGACGAGGACGCCTTCCTTCGTGGGGTCGCCGATCGGCAGCGACTTGTACGCCTTTTCGAGCCGCGTTGTTAGCTCGTCGACGATCGAGGAGTGAACGATTAAACGCCGCAGGCTCGTGCAGCGCTGGCCGGCGGTGCCCACCGCGGCGAAGACGATCGCACGCACCGCGAGGTCGAGGTCGGCTGTCGGCGTGACGATCATCGCGTTGTTGCCGCCGAGTTCGAGCAGTGAACGCCCGAGCCGCTGACCGACGGCGACAGCGACCTTGCGCCCCATCGCCGTCGAGCCCGTCGCCGACACCAGCGGCACGCGCTTATCGGCGGCAAGCGCCGCGCCAACGTCGGCGCCGCCGTTGACGACACACGACAGCGCGGCGGGCGCCTCGGGCATGGTCGCGGCAGCGCGGACGACCATCTCGTGACAGGCCAGTGAGATCAGCGGCGTCTGCTCTGACGGCTTCCAGACGATCGAGTCGCCACAAACCAGGGCGATCATCGCGTTCCACGCCCAGACCGCGTTCGGGAAGTTGAACGCCGAGATCACGCCCACGACGCCGAGCGGGTGCCACTGCTCGATGAGTTGGTGCTCGGGTCGTTCGCTGGCGATCGACAGGCCATAAAGCTGGCGGCTGAGACCGACCGCAAAGTCACAAACGTCGATCCACTCCTGAACCTCGCCCTCGGCTTCGGACGGGATCTTGCCCGCCTCGAGCGTGATCAGCTTGGCAAGCTCCGCCTTGTGCCGGCGGGCCATCTCGCCGATCCGCAGCACGAGCTGACCACGCACCGGCGCGGGGACGGTGCGCCACTGGAGGAACGCCTCGTGCGCCGCCGCCACCGCGGCGCCCACGTCGGCGGGCGACGCCGCGCCGCACTTGCTGGTCAGCTCGCCGTCGATCGGTGACAGGGGCTCGAACGCCGCGCCGCTGCCGAGCTGATAGTCAGCGCCAATCGCCACGCCGGGCCGGACGCCATCGATCAGGGCGGGGAGCAGGTTGGTGGGGAGTTCCATGGTTTAGCCTGTTTATTACTTCTAGTTTTGTAATTTTGGGAACCACAAAGGAACAAAGGAACGAAGGCAAATACAGGAAGCCAAATCTTGTGACTTCCTTCGTTCCTTCGTGGTGAATCCTATCAAGTCGAAGCGATCGGCGCGCGGACGCTCGTCGCCTTCGCGTAGGGCTCGCCGAAGGGGTTTGCTTCGAACTCCTTGAGCGACACGTCTTCTTGCCGCACGAAACCCTTCGACGGGAGCTTGCCGAGACGGTGCAGGTCGACCACGCAGCACATGCTCGTTGCGGTCGTGATCTGGATCGAACTGGCTTCCAGGCCGTGAACGTTGCCGTGGTACACCTTGCGGGCGTCGGCGACTTGCTCGAAGCGGCCGCCTCGCCAGCCGGTAACGGTGCTGAAGATCAGCACGACGTCCTGGTTGGTGCAGGGGATCGCGTCTTCCATCAGCTTCTTCAAGAGATCGCGGTGGTCGTAGAAGCGCAGTCCGTGCAAGAGGAACATCATCAGCTCGCGGTGGCCGACGTAGCGGACCGTCTTGTAGTCGAGTTCGTTGACGCGGCCTTCGAGCGTTTCGCAGAGCGTGCCGAGACCGCCGGACGTGTTGAACGCCTCGTAGTCAACGCCGTCGAGCGCGAAGTGCTCGAGACCTTCCATCGGCTGGAGGTCCATCCGCTTACCGTCCGAGATCGCCTCGCACGGGTTGCAGTACTCATTGATGAGGCCGTCGGTCGACCAAGTCAGGTTGTACTTGAGATGGTTCGTCGGGTAGAGCGGCAGCGCGCCGACACGCATCTTGACGCGGTCGAGCTTGTCGAAGCCCTGGCAGAGGCTGTGGGCGAGGATGCCGATGTAGCCCGGCGCCAGGCCGCACTGGGGCATGAAGATCTGCCCCTCGTCGGCGCGCTTGGCGATGGTCCGCACGGCGTGCGTCGTGGCGACGTCTTCGGTGAGGTCGAAGTAGCTGACGCCCGCCGTTAGCGCCGCGACGGCGATCCCCTCGTTCTGATCGAACGAACAGGCCGAGATCACCGCCTTGCGGCCCTGGCACGCCTTCACGACATCGTCATGGTTGGTGACGTTGACCACCTTGGCGGTGACGCCCGGGGTCTCTTTCACCAGCGCGTCGCACGCCTCTTGCGAGATGTCGCCGACGAGCACGTCGTACTCGCCCGATAGGTGCAACATCCGCGCGATGCCACGACCAATCTTGCCGGCGCCGAGAATGGTGACGGGATACTTGCTCAAGGGAAAGCCTCTTAGGCGTTCGGACTCTTGTGGATTAAATGACGAATGACGAAGCCCGAATGACGAACCCGTCGGAGGGGTCTATCTGCCCCCGACAGGTTCGTCATTCGAGCTTCGTCAGACCGCGTTAGCGCTTCGCGTCCGTCGATTCGAAGATCTTGTCCGCGCTGGCGGCGACGAACCCGGGGTAGAGCTCACCCGATTCGGTGGGGTAGCGCTTGGCGAACTCGTAGTAGCAGGTGGGGACTTCGTGCGTCTCACCGCCGGCGAACTGGATCGGCATGCGGTCGGCCAGCGTCGAGCCTTGCTCGAGAAGCACCTCGGGCGTTCCCTTCACACGGCCGCCGGACGCGTTGACCTGGTAGCCCAGGCTCTCGACGACTTGCAGCACCTCTTCGACCGACGTGGTCTGCGTCAGGTAGTTGACGCCGATCGTGAAGTGGTTCGGGCGGATGCCGATCGACGCGACCCAGGCGGCGTACTCGCTCTCATCGACGAGGGTCTGGTAATCCTTATAGCTGATCGGCTCCCACAGCGGGCCGGCCCAGAGGATGCTCGGGTCCTCGACTCGCTTCGGATCGACCTGGGCGGCGAGGCCTTCGAGGATCTTTGCCGCGGCGGGCGACAACTCGTTCACGCGCAGCTCGGAGACGAACACCCGTGGCATCTCCTGCTCGGGCGGCAGGTAGCCGTAAGCAGAGAGCTTCTTGTCTTTGAAGTCGTAGGGCTCGTACGGCGTGTAGCCGACGGCCAAGAGGTGCGGCTCGAGCGACTTGAGGCGGATCGGCTCAAGGGCCAGGGTGCGGAAGGCGACGTGGTCGTTGACGACACGCTCGCCACGCTCCTCGAAGGCCGCCTTGATGCGTTTGGCCTGCGGGGTCATGGCGACGTAGTCGTCCCACAGCCGGTCGAAGAACTGATTGATATCCATCGCTTAAAGCCCTGGAATTGCGACCGAAGGAACCGTAACCGCCTGCCCCTATCGTACTTTAGCGCACAACAGCGACAAACCATCGCCACTGCGCAAAGAAACCGCGCCGGTGCGTGATGGATGTGAAGAAAGGAGATGCGGGGATGGCACATTTTGTACCTCGGCCAACGATCGCCGTTCGGTCCTCGCAGCTGAAATGAGCGCAAAGTCTGTAAGGGGTTGAAGCAGTCTTCATCGCCAGCCTAGGCGCCCATTCTTGGGCGGTGGGAAAATCCCACCTTGAGAAAAGTGGGTGAAAGCTGATGCGATCGAGTTGCCTTGGACGTATTGTTAACTGGGAAGCTATCAACCCTCCTCGCGGAGACCCGGCTGTGACGACAAAGACTCTCGATTCGAAGGGACGTCTGACCCTAGGACCGCAGTACGCTGGGCAATTGGTCATCATTGATGACAGCGACAGCTCGCAGATTGTGATCCGGAGGGCAGTCGCCTTGCCGGTAGAAGAAGCCTGGCTCTTCCAGAACGAGAAAGCTCAGAAGTTAGTGGCCGCCGGTCTCCGCGATGCAAAGGCCGGCGAGTTTGTGGAGGGACCCGACCTGGACGCGGACTTAAGCGCGTTTGATGACGAATAGGACGGGAGGGTCCGATGGCCTATTCGCTGGTTTGGGCAAAAGCTGCCCGTAAAACCTACGACGAGCTAAAGGCCGCGGCTCAAAAGCAGCAAGTCACCGCGAAGAAAGCCGGTAAACGCAAGTCATCGCGCCAGATCGGGACTTTCAAGCAGGTCGCCAAGACGCTGAAGCTGCTCTCGGATAATCCCAGGCACCCGGGCCTGAACACCCATGAGTACAGCGGTCTGATTAGTCCCTTCGACTCGAAAGCCCGTGTTTGGGAGGCGTACGCTCAGAACAATACTCCTGGCGCCTACCGGGTCTTCTGGGCCTACGGGCCCGATCGAAAGCAGATAACCATCGTCGCGATAACGCCCCACCCATAGCGTCGTCCTCGCCATCCCCCTATTTCCTTTCTTCAAATCGCCGCGCCCCAGGCCGTTTGACGGCCACCAGAGGGGAGCGTCATACTTCAGGGCCCGATGGCGGTCGGCGAGGGGTCCCTGTGACGGGGGCCGCGCGAACCTGGTCAGGGTGGAAACGCAGCAGCCATAAGCATGCGTCAACGGGTGCGGGGACCTCTCGCCCGCCGCCATCGGATTGAAAACAACAGCGACTCTTAGCCGCCGACGGCAGTCGGCGGTTTTCGTTTGGGGCCGTTCGCGCGGCCGGGGGCTGCCGCCCGCGGCTATGGGCCATTCCGTAGGAGACGGCGGTTTAAGGGATGTCGGATCTGCAGACGACCGCCGCCGAGGTGTCCACCGCTGGCGCCGACTACATGGTCGTCGCCCGCCGCTACCGGCCGCAGCGCTTCACCGAGCTGATCGGCCAGCAGCACGTCGCCGGGGCGTTGCAGCAGGCGATCCGCACGGGCCGCATCGGCCACGCCTATCTGTTCACCGGCGCCCGCGGGGTGGGGAAGACCTCCGCCGCGCGGATTCTGGCGAAGGCCCTCAACTGCGAGTCGGGCCCGACGCCCGAGCCCTGCTGCCAGTGCGACGCCTGCGAACGGATCGCCACCGGCGACGACGTCGACGTGCTCGAGATCGACGGCGCCAGCAACCGCGGCATCGACGAGATCCGCCAGCTGCGGCAGAACGCCGGCGTGCGGCCGAGCCGGTCACGGATGAAGGTCTACATCATCGATGAAGTCCACATGCTCACGAAGGAGGCGTTCAACGCCCTCCTCAAGACGCTCGAAGAGCCGCCCGAGCACGTGAAGTTCATCTTCGCGACGACCGAGCCGCAGAAGATCCCGATCACGATCCTGTCGCGCTGCCAGCGGTTCGACTTCGCCGGTGTCGACACCGTCTCGATCAGCGAGCGCCTCCGCCAAATCGCCGACGCCGAAGGGGTTGGCATCGACGAGGAGGCGTTGCAGATCCTCGCCGTGCGTGCGGCCGGCTCGATGCGGGACAGCCAGTCGCTGCTCGAGCAGCTGCTCGCCGTTGCCGACCACCACATCTCGGCCGACGACGTCAACTCGCTGCTGGGGATCGCCCCCGCGGCGCGCGTGGCGGAGCTTGCGGAGCGTTTGGCGGATCGCGACGCGGCGACGGGGCTCGCGCTGCTCGACTCGGCGGTCCGTACCGGCGCCGACCCGGGGCAGGTGCTCGACCAGCTGATGGGCTACTACCGCGACGTCATGGCGGTCACCGTCGGCTGCCCGCCAGAGCAGATGCTGACGGCCCTGCCGGGCCAATACGACGCGGCAAAGGCCCTCGGCGAGCGATTGGGCGTCCACACGCTGCTGGCGGCGATGCAAGTCCTTGATCAGACCGCCGCTCGCATGAGAGTGAGCGTTCATGAGCGGACGCTCGCCGACATGGCGATCGTGCGGCTGGCGACGCTCGAGGACCTCGATAGCCTCGCGCAGGCGGTAGCGGATGTGCGGGCGAATCCGGGCGCTGCGGTAAAAAAAAACGTTGAGCCGTCCGTAGGGCCACCGGGGCTGCCGCCCGCGGCTAGACCACAAAGCACTCCACCGCCTTCGAACGGGGCCGCAAAAGCGCCTTCGCTTCCGCCGTTGCCTCCTACTCCCGCGCCGCGTCCTGTCGCGCCGCCGCAACCGGCGGCTACCGCCGAACCCGCCAACGAAGACAACGACCCGAACAGCCTGATGGCGCAGTTCGCGGCGATGCGCGAGTCGGCGGCGGAGTCGCGGCCCGGCGCCCCGGCGTCGCGCCGCGTGAGCCGCCGGCAGCAGCAGACCGAGATCGCCCAGCACCCGTACGTCGCCAAGGCGATGGAGCTGTTTGGAGTGGAACCGGACCGTCTCCGCTACATGCCTCCGCGCGAAGAATGAGGTTTTTCAGACACATCTGTGGGAGGCGTCTCCAGACGCCGATTACGGTGTCCTGGCCGAACACGGCATGGTGCGCGTGATCGGGGTCTGGAGTCCCCTCCCACAAATCCGACAAACCATCGGACTTCACCCCCCGTCCCTAACCCCCCGTCCCTCCCGTTATGTTCAAAGGCCTCGGCAACCTCGCCAACCTCGGCGAGATGATGAAGCAAGCGTCGCAGATGGGCGCGCGCGTCCAGGAAGTCCAGGAGCGGATGAAGTCGCTCCGGGTTACCGGCGAGGGGGGCGGCGGCATGGTCCAGATCGACATGACCGGCGCGCAAGAGGTGCTCGCCGTGCGGGTGGACCCCGGCCTCGTCGAACGCGGCGAGCGGGAGATGATCGAAGACCTCACCGTCGCGGCGATGAACGACGCCATCGAGAAGGCCCGCGTCCTCCATGCCGAAGCCATGCAAGAAGTGACCGGCGGCATGAACCTCCCCGGCATGAGCGACATGCTGGGCAAGCTCGGCGGAGAGCAGCAGTAGACCGATCGGGTGACATCGATGACCGGCAGCAAAAAGCCGTCGGCGAGCCGGTAGCGTGAGCTCACGGAGTGACGTGGGTACCCGCTTCCCTCCGGGCGCTCACGCTTCCGGCTCGCCGTCTAGCGTCCGCCGCCTGTGGCCGCCCACAAGCTACACTTGCAGCGACCCCGGTCGTTGACCTTACGGCCCCCCAGGCGGTATGGTACACGAGTTGCTAGGGCCGCGGCGGCGGACCTCAACGTCTACCGCCCGCCGTGGCTCTTCACACGGATCGAACACCAGCGTCGGCGTCAGGGCCTCTCCTGCGCCGGACAGGCGGCACACAAGGGCGGAACGATAATCATGCGAATGTCCTTCGGGCAATCGATGCAGATGGCGCAAAAGCAAGTGCTTGCGCCACGCATGATTCAATCCATGGAGATCCTCCAGCTGCCGATCCTCGCGCTGCAGGAACGGATCGAGCAGGAGCTGCAGGACAATCCCTGCCTCGAGCAAGTCGAGCCCGACGGCGAGGACGTCTACGAGCCCGAGCGCGTCGAGCGCGAAGAGGGCGAGCGCGAGTTGGTCGTCAAAGAGGACTCCAACAACGAGGACGATTTCGAACGCCTCGTGAACATGGCGGAGAACTTGCCGGACGACTACGAGGAACGCAGCCGGCCGTCGCAGGGCCAGATGGAGGCGGACTCCGATCGGGCGTTCGACCAGATGGCGAACATGACCGCCCGACCCGAGACGCTGTGCGACTACCTGCAGCACCAACTCTCCTGGTTCAACCTCGAAGAAGAACTCCGCCGCATGGCGGAGCGGATCATCTACAGCCTCGACACCAACGGCTATCTCAAGTCGCCGCTCGAAGAGCTGCTGCCGCCCGTCCCGCCCGACCTCAACGGCAACGCGGACGTGTACCGCAAGGCGCAGCTGGAGCTGGCGCAGAAGGCGCTGACCGTGGTGCAGCACCTCGACCCGCCGGGCGTCGGCGCGCGGTCGCTCAAGGAGTGCCTGCTGCTCCAGCTGCCGCCGGGCCACCCGTTCGAGCCGGAGATGCGTGTCCTCATCGAGAGCCATCTCGAAGACCTGCAGAACAACCGGCTCCCGCAGATCTCTAAGAAGACGGGCATGTCGCTCGACGACATCAACGAGATCTGGGAAGAGATCCGCTTGCTCAAGCCGAAGCCCGGCGCCGAGTTCGCCGAGTCATCGGTCCCCAGCGTGCGCCCCGACGTGTTCCTGGAGAAGGACGACGAGGGCAAGTACGTCGTGCGTCTCGAAGACGGCGACCTGCCGAGCCTGTACGTCTCGCCCTACTACCGCAAGCTGCTCAAGCAAGCGGCCGACGCCGACGAAGAGACGCGCGAGTACATCAAGCGCAAGATCAACTCGGCCCAGTGGCTGATCGAGGCGATCGAGCAACGCCGCAGCACGCTCAGCCGCGTGTCGCAAGCGATTGTCGATCACCAGACGCGGTTCCTCGACGAGGGGCCCGAGTCGATCGAGCCGCTGAAGATGCAGCAGATCGCCGACCGCGTTCACGTGCACGTAACGACCGTCAGCCGCGCCGTCGACGACAAGTGGATCCAAACCCCGCGCGGCATTTTCCCGCTGAAGCGGTTCTTCGTCGGCGGCACACAGAACGCCGACGGCGAGGACGTCGCCTGGGACGTGGTGCGGATCAAGCTGCAAGAGATCGTCGACAAGGAAGACAAGTCGAAGCCTCTCTCCGACGACGCCCTGGTAAAGGAGCTGGCGAAAGCCGGCATCGAAGTCGCCCGCCGCACCGTAACGAAGTACCGCAAAGCCATGGACATCCCCAGCAGCCGGCAGCGCAAGGACTGGGCGGCGGAGAAGAAGTAGTCGCAGCTGTTTTTAGCCACAGATGAACACGGATAAACGCGGATGCCTTGTACGGGCAATCTCTCCTCCTGATTGCGAAGTCTTGTAACTAGAGCAACCCAGAGTAGATGGAAGCCCTGAGCACGCATCCGTGTTCATCTGTGTCCATCTGTGGCTAAATCACTTCGGCGCCACCAATAGGCTCGCCAGAGGAACTGCGGGTTGCCTAGTACGTAGCGGCGCCAGAGGCGGCCAGGGTCGGCGATGAGGCGGGCGGCCCATTCGTGGCCGGCGCGCCGGAGCCACTCGGGGCCGCGGGCTTGTTCGCCGGCGTAGTAGTCGAACGTCGCGCCGAGGGCCCAGACGACCGGCGCGTTGAGGCGGTCGCGGTTCGTTAAGACCCAGTGCTCTTGGATCGGCGATCCCATGCCGACAAGGACGACATCGGCATTGAACGCGTTCGCAGCGTCAATCGCCGAGGCGGTCTTCTCGGGACTAGCGACGTAACCATCGTGCGAGCCGATTGGGTCGAGGCCGCCGACGAGACCGCCAATTCGGCTATCGATTTCGGCAACGGCTCGCTCAACGACACCAGGTTTTCCAGCGATCACAAAGACTCGGAGGTCCTTCTCTTTGCAGCAGCCCAACAAGTCCGGCAGCCAATCGGCGGCGGTCATGCGCGGCGGCTCGGGCAAACCTTGCAGCCGCGCGCCCCAACCAATGCCCTTGCCGTCGCAGTAGACGAGGTCGCACAACTCGTTGAGGTACTGCCGCAGCAGTGCGTCGCGCGCGGCGAGGTTGGCGACGTGGACGTTGAGATAACCCACCGTCCACCGCGCCGACTTGTCCCGCGCCGCGGCGACGACGTAGTTGAACAGCTGTCTTCGATCGACAGGATCGACGGCGAGGCCGGTGACTTCGATTCGCGGCGGTAGTTCTTGCATTGGCTAAGAATGGGACGCGGATGACGCGGATTTAAATGGATTCACGAAGATGAAAAGCAAGAACTCAATCCGTGGAAATCTCTTCTATCCGCGTCATCCGCGTCCCATTCTTCTTAATCGACTAGCCCAGTCGAGCAGTCGTTGCGATTGGACGAGGCGGTCGTACTCGGCGGGGACGCCGGTAAAGGCGTGGCGGGATTCGTCGGTGCTCGTTAAGTAACGTTCAAGCGCTGCGACAATCGCGGGTTCGTTGTCTTGGTCGGCGATGAGCGGGTCGGCGACATGCTCGCGCACTAGGCGCACCGTGGCTGAGTCTTCGGGGCCGAGCACCAGCACGGGGCGGCGCACCGCGGCGGCTTCGAAGATTTTGATTTTGATGTCTTGCGACTCGGGGCCCGTGTGCACGAGCAGCAAGTCCGCTTGCCGCGTGGCGGTGAGCGATTCCTCGTAGGGCTTCCAGCCGGCGGTGAAGATCTCGACGCGTTCAGCATCGGGCGTCGGCGGCACGGGCTGAATCACACGGCCGGCGAGCTCGAAACGGAAGCGCTGGCCCGTCTTTGCCGCAACGTTTCCGAGCGCAGCGACGAGCGCCTCCAGTGGATGCCCCTGCCAGAGCGTGCCACTGAAGAGCAGTCTCACCGGCGCCGACGGATCGCGCGGCGGAACCGGCGCGTTCAGAATCGCTTCAACGCCGGTCGCATCGAAGCCGTTCGGAACCCAGCGCCACTTGCCGCTCTCTTCGGTGCTCCAAAAGTCCACAGAGAAATCCGCGTGGCGCGAGCGCACTTTGTCGAGCGTGCTGCGGCTGACGATCGTTAGACCGTCGGCGTCGCGCAAAACCTTGGCTTCGAGTCCGCGGTTGTACGCGCGGTAGGCGGCGTTGGGGAACGGGAAGAAGACGGGGTGGAACCAGTCATCGCGGAAGTCGGCGATCCACGTCGCGCTGTCGCCGAGACGCTTTTTGATCGCCCGTCCAGCAAGGTGGACGCTGTTGTAAGGGCTCGACGTGAGCACGATTGCTGGCTCGTCGCGGATCGCCGCGAGCGCCGCGCGAAACAGCGGGCCGTTCGCCAATCGCCTTTGATCGGGCATTAGCAACCACGGCCGCAAGCGCGCCGCGAGGCCGCGCTTCTCGGACGGTGGTCCTTCGCTGACGACGGGCTTGCCGTCGCCGCCGCGGGCGAAGCGCGCGGGGTCGAAGATCGCTGGCGTGACGACCGTCGCGGGGCCGTCGTAGCTTTCGCCAGGCTGGTAGTAGGGGTCGCGCGGATGGGCCGCGGGCGTGACGATCGTCACCCGGGCGCCGGCGGCGACAAAGCCGTTCACCCAACCCAACATGCGCCGGGCGCCGGGGCCGCCGATCGGCGGGAAGTAGTGGGTGACGACGACGACGTGCACGGAGGGCGGGCTCGCACGGCAAGAGGCGGGAGGCCTCTAGCATGCGCGGGCCGCAACGCGGGGGCAACGACGCCGCGGCGAGTCCGGTGGTCCGATAGACGGTTAGTCCGTCAGAGAACTCGCAGCCGGCGCAACCCTACCGGTCTATCGGACTCCCCAGCTACCACCCTCCGTCGTCAGACCGACTCGATGTGCAACCCGCGGCTGCGCCGTTCCTTGCGTCGGGCGTCGTCGATGATGTCGGCGACCTTTGAGACCTCTTCAATTCCGGGCAGTCTTAGTTCGGGGGTGGTGACATCGCTCGAAGCGATGACGATCGTGCCGACCCCCAGCAGGCGTTCGACGGGGCCTTGGCGGTAGGTGACGTCGTCGATGTCGATCAGTTCGACGCGGTCCACCTTCCGCCAGAGGAAGCCGTCCTCGTGGATCAGTCGCTGCGTGCTGAGCCTGTAGTGGACGCTCAAGCGGCGGTAGCCGTACCACGCCGCCAGGGCGAGCCACATCACGCCGATGCCCGAAAGGACCATCAGCCAGCCGCCGCCGGGCGTGTTCATCAGAGCGGCGACGACGACCGCGGCGATGGTGACGATGGCGCCGCCGACCCACGTGCCGAGCATCGCCAGATGCGAATAGCTGCCGGCCCAGAGGGGCGCCTCGGGCTCATGGGCGCTCGATTGGCGGTCGGCCGCGGCTTGTTGAAAGCGGTCGCGGGGAGTGGCGTCGGTTGGCGTTGGGTCCGGCATCGGCATTGCTAGCTGGAACAGGGGGCGGGACGGCGGC
This sequence comes from Botrimarina mediterranea, assembly GCF_007753265.1. NCBI lineage: Bacteria > Pseudomonadati > Planctomycetota > Planctomycetia > Pirellulales > Lacipirellulaceae > Botrimarina > Botrimarina mediterranea. Next base: position 371,531 of record NZ_CP036349.1, on the reverse strand, counting down.
ACGTAGGCCGAGTATAGCGTTCTTGGCGCCAAAGTGGCCTTCGCCGGCGCCAGCCGGACCTTGCCCAAGAAATCCGCGGCAGAAGTGAATGACCGGCGGCGGCCCGTCGGCTATCTTCACGCCATGAGGTGCCCTTATTGCCGCAAAGACAACGACCGGGTGATCGACTCCCGGGCCAGCCAAGACGGCTTGGCGATCCGCCGCCGGCGCGAATGCGTGGCGTGCGGGCGGCGCTACACGACCTACGAACGGCCCGAAGAGACGACCATCAAGGTCATCAAGCGGGACGGCTCGCGGGCGCCCTTCGACCGCGAAAAGATCCTCCGCGGGCTCGAGCGGGCCTGCTGGAAACGGCAGATCTCGACCCACCAGATCGAGGCCACCGTCACCAACATCGAGAACGACGTCTACCAGAGCTTCGAGACCGAGGTGGAGTCTGCCGCCCTCGGCCAGCTGGTGATGGAGCACCTCCGGGAACTCGACCAAGTGGCGTTCGTCCGCTTCGCCAGCGTCTACCGCCAATTCAGCGACGCCCAAGACTTCGTGGAAGAGCTGCGGCCCTTCCTCGAGAACCCGCGGAAGACGCCGCGTTAGGGGAGGCGTTTTTTTGAAGGGGATAGGGGGATGTTGGTGATCGGGGGGATCGCAGGCGGAAGGTTAGGCCGCTTTTTGGTTCAAGCCGCACCGACGTCGTAGGTGTCATCGAGTCGCATTTTGGAGATGGACCGCCAGCCGCTCCGCGGCTGCCTGTTAATCCCCAAAGGCATCACGTTCGACAATTTGCGTCGTCCCGTCCCGCCGCATGAGGGGTTACGCCCGCTCGCTTGCGATCCCCCCTATCACCAACATCCCCCTCTCCTTTCGTAAACGACCCACCAGGACTCAGTAGACAGCCCCGGGCGGAGGATTTAGGATTTCGGGTCTGCGACATGGGGCGGTAGCTCAGTTGGGAGAGCGCTGCGTTCGCAATGCAGAGGTCGAGGGTTCGACTCCCTTCCGCTCCACTGTTTTCTTGCGAGGCTCGGCTTGGCGATGCCAAGACCTTGCTCGCTGAGGTATTCCGGGCGCGACTTCGCCTGGTTAGCGCCAGGATTTCGTTCGCTCGCAACCTAATGCTTGCCGCCGCTTGCGGCTTAGCGATTTTCTCGAGCAGCTTTACTCGAGCCGCGCCCGTCAGGAAGCGGAGCCGCTCCGCGGAGCAATGACTCCTCCCCGCTCCGCTTACCTCCACGTCCCCTTCTGTCGGCATCGCTGCGGGTACTGCAACTTCGCCGTCGTCGCCGGCCGGGATGATTTGGCCCCGGCCTATCTGCGGGCGCTTGGCGTCGAACTGGCGCAGCTCGATACACCGCGGCCCGTCGAAACGCTCTACCTCGGCGGCGGAACGCCGACACGGCTCGTGCTGCCGCTGCTCGACGAATTGCTGACCCTCGCCCGGAAATGGTTCCCGGCTGTGGAGGGCGCCGAGCCCGAGTTCACGGTCGAGGCCAACCCGGGCGACCTATCTGCGGAAGCGATCGCCCTGCTCGCCGACCGCGGCGTCACGCGCTTGAGCCTTGGCGTCCAGTCGCTCAACCCCGCGAAGCTCCGCCACCTCGAACGCGACCACACGCCCGAGGACGTTCACCGCGTCGTGCGGGCAGCGCAGGACGCGGGTCTCCACGTCGCGATCGATCTGATCTTCGCCGCGCCCGGCGAGACACTGGACGAATGGCGTGCCGACCTCGACGCGGCCGTTGCGCTCGAGCCGACGCACGCCTCAACTTACGGCCTCACGTACGAGAAGGGGACCTCCTTCTGGTCCCGGCGTTCGCACGGCGATCTTGCGGAACTCGACGATGAACTGCAGCGTTCCATGTACGAGCTGGCGATCGACCGCTTAGCGGAGCGCGGCTTTACGCACTACGAAGTCTCGAACTTCGCGCGGCCCGGTCGCCGCAGCCGCCACAACGAGGCCTACTGGACCGGCCGTGAGTGGTTCGCCGCCGGGCCCAGCGCGGCGCGCTACGTCGATGGCGTCCGTGAGACGAATCATCGCAGCACGACGACGTGGATGCGCCGCCTCGAAGCGGGCGAGTCCCCCGTCGCCGAGCGCGAACAACTGACGCCGGAGGAGAAGGCCCGCGAACGCTTGGTGTTCGGCCTTCGCCGGCTCGAAGGCGTGCGTCGCCAGGATTTCGCGACCCAGACGGGATACCAGGTCGAACAGCTCGCCGGCAAAGAGATCGAGCGGTTCACGTCACTCGGGCTGTTGAGCAGCGATGACGAGTGCGTGCGATTGACGCGCGCCGGGCTCCTGGTGAGCGACGCAATCTGGCCCGAGCTCTTGTAGGGTCCGCTGTGCGGACCGTGCGTTAGTTTCTCCACACCAGTGGATCACGCACTCCGGCTCACGGTCCAATCGTTGAGAGACTGGTTGATTGCTGTGAATCAATCGTGCGGTCCGCACAGCGGACCCTACGTAAGACGGCGAGCCGGAAGCGTTAGCGACCGGAGTAAAGCTGGTACCCGCTTACACTCCAGCAACCAACGTCACCGGCTCGCCGTTCTCACATCGGCGCCTTCGGCAGTTTTCGCACGAAGGGCGCTTCGCTTGCTGGCGGCAGGTCCTCGCCGGTCTCTTCCTGCCACATCTGGCGTTCGTCTTCGCTGGCGTAGTAACGCAGCCACGCCTCGGGGTCTTCGCCGAGGTTGGCGCAGTCCCAGTGGAGGTACGTCCCCTGGCGGTCGAGCTTCTTCTCGAACGCCGGCAGGATGTCGCGGGCGATCAGCGTGTAGAGCTGACGGTCGGTCAGATGGTCGGTGAAATCGAGCACGACGTTCTTGGTGAACAACGCTTCGACCGTTTGGGTCAGCAGCTGCGCGATCTCGTCGGGCTCGAGGCCATCGGGCTCGGGGAGCGTGAGCTTCGGATCGAACCACTCGCCGATCGGCAGCATCGGCGCCCGCTCCCAGGCGAGCATCGACTCCAGGAAGTCGTTCTCGTGGACCGTGGACATCCGCCCCGTGTCGACGATGTCGATCGACTCGTCCAACAACGGGTCGAGTTGGTCGCGCAGCTCCGCGTTGCGCAACAGGCAATCGACGGGATCGAGGTTTTGTTTCGGGGCGATCATCGCGCTTCTGCGGCGGCAGCGGGGTCGATCTGTGGCGTAGCGGTGGCTCTCGGCACAACCGCCGACGCCTGAATCTGACTTTATCAACACCCCCCAACTGCCGAAAGCAATTGGACGCCAAGAGGACACGGGATGCGCGATCGCCAATTCGCGTGACCGTCACGAACGGCAGGGTTCCGCGCCTTAGCTTGCGCAATCGCTACAACCCGACCGCCGCCAATGCTTGCGAAGAAAAAAACTCAAGTCGGGCGACCCCGGAGCGATTCGTGAGGCAGCGAACGCGAACCATCTCGGTGCGTCTGAGCTGTGGGCGGTAGCCCTCGATACGACCCTGGTACCCGGCGCGCCGTGGGCTGCCGCCTACGGCTGAAGCCCACGAAGGGGTTTGCGGCTATAGCTCCACGCCCAGTTGCCGCATTAGCAGCTTGAGGTCGTCCCAGGCGTACTTCTTCGCCGAGGGGTTGCGCAGCAGGTAGGCCGGGTGGTAGGTGCAGACCACCTTGCGGCCGGCGTGTTCGTGGACGCGGCCGCGGAGTCGGCCGATCGGCGTGTCCGTTTGCAGGAAGTTCTGGGCCGCGACGGCGCCGAGGCAGCAGATGTACTCCGGGTCGATCAGCTCGAGCTGCCGCTGCAAGTAGCCGCGGCAGTTGCGGGCCTCGTCGGGCGTCGGGTTGCGGTTCCCCGGCGGGCGGCACTTCAGCACGTTGAGGATATAGACCTCGCCGCGGCTGAGGGTGCAGGCCTCGATCATCTTGTCGAGCAGCTGCCCGGCCCGGCCGACGAAGGGCTCGCCGAGCCGGTCCTCGTCGGCGCCCGGCGCCTCACCCATGAAGCACAGCCGCGCCGTTGGGTTGCCGACGCCAAAGACGGTTTGTGTCCGCGTCGCGGCCAACTCGGGGCAAGCGGTGCAGCCCGCGACCTCCGAGCAGAGGACCTCGAGGGTGGGGGCGGCTGACGCCGCGGGGACCGGGGAGGGGGGAGGGGGGACGAGGGGCGCGCTGGTCGCCGCCGGAGGGGCGGGCGAGCCGGCGACGTTAGTCGTCGGAGGAACCCTAAGAGGGGCTGTCGGAACCGCCTCTCTCGTCGCCGTAGGGGCCTCTAGAACGCGTCCCTCACGCCGCGGCAGCAAAGTTACCCCCGCCGCCTGCAAGCTCTCCAGACGCTGCGTGAGGGCCCGTGGCGACGGCAGAGAAGGCGGCTGGTCCATGCCCCTCAGGGTACTGGCGCCAAGAGTGTCCGGCGAGCCGGGGACGTTGGTCTCCGGTGGAACCCTGGCGCCCGCTCCCCACCGACGACTAACGTCGCCGGCTCGCCTTCGCCCACTTGCTTAGGCCGCGCCAGACCAGCGCCAAATCGCCGAGGATGCGTCCTAACGAACGATTGCGCTGCCAGTGGACAAAAGTACCGACCCGGCCATCGGTGCGAAATTCAAGCCATTGATCAGCGTTCTGGATCGCGATCGCGATCCGCAAGCCAATTCGACCGACGGCGAGCCAGGGACGTTAGTCCTCGGTGGGAAGCGGGCGCCAAGGTCCCTCCGAGAGCTGAAGCGTCCCGGCTCGCACCGATGCTTTTCTGTGGGGGGGGTCGCCGGCGGTTTACCCCTTTGTCATCCCGGCGGGCGCCCCTGGGGTCGCGAACCAGCTACGATGGGGGGTCCCGCTCCCTTCCCCGCCTAACGCCTCTCCCCACCCCATGGGCATCCCCCAAGTCGCCATCGTCGGTCGGCCGAACGTCGGCAAGAGCAGCCTGCTGAACTGGCTCGCGGGGCGGCGTGTCGCCATCGTTGATGACAAGCCCGGCATCACCCGCGACCGGGTCATCTACTTGATGCACCACGACGAGCGGTTCTTCGAGCTCGTCGACACCGGCGGCATGGGCCACATGGACGCCGACGAGCTCACCGAGGACATCGAGTCCCAGATCACGCAGGCGATCGACTCGGCCGACCTGATCCTGTTCGTCGTCGATACCCGGCATGGGCTGATGACGATGGATCAGGAAGTCGCCAAACGGCTGCGGTACCTGAAGACGCCGATCCTCTGCATCGCCAACAAGACTGACGACGAGACGTTCGACCACGCCGCCGACGAGTTCGGCAAGCTCGGCCACGGGGCGCCGCTCAAGGTGAGCACCTTGCAGAACCGCGGCAAGGCGGTGCTGCTCAACCGCATCGCCGAGACGCTGCCGCCCGAGTCGGTCGACGACGTCGATCCGGGCGAGCCGGAGATGAAAGTGGCGATTGTCGGTCGCCGCAACGTCGGCAAGAGCACGTTCGTCAACACGCTCGCCGGCGCCGAGCGGATGATTGTCAGCGAGGTCCCCGGCACCACACGCGACAGCGTCGACGTGCGGTTCGAACTCGACGGCAAGGGCTTTGTTGCGATCGACACTCCCGGCGTGCGTCGCACCCGCGCACAAGCGAAGTTCGACATCGACTTCTACGGCGCCCACCGCGCGCAGCGCTCGGTCCGCCGCGCGGACGTGACGCTGCTGTTCCTCGACGCGGGCGAGCGGATCGGCAACGTCGACAAGCAGCTTGGCGACTACATCACGACGGAGTACAAGCCGTGCGTGATCGTCGTCAACAAGTGGGACAAGTACGCCGGCACGATGCCCACCGAGAAGTGGGTCCATTATATCAACGACCAACTGCCTGGCCTGCGTTACGCGCCGATCGCCTTCATCACCGGCAAGACCGGGAAAAACGTGAAGGCGCTGTTGAACCATGCGCAGATGCTCTTCAAGCAATCGCGCGAGCGTGTCGGCACGGGCGAGCTGAATCGCCTGGTGCGCGACGCGGTGAAGCGGAACCCGCCCAGCGTCTACCAGAACCGCCGGCCCAAGCTGTACTACGCGACCCAGGTGGGCGTGCAACCGCCGACGATCGTGCTGTTCTGTAGCAACCCGGCCGCGTTCCAGAAGCCGTACCTGCGTTACCTGCTGGGCCGCTTCCGCGACGAGCTGCCGTACGCCGAGACGCCGATCAAGATCTATCTCCGCAAGCGTGAGAAGAGCGACGCCCGCGACGATATCAGCGGCGACGACGACCATGGCATTGAGGTCGAGCTCTGAGACTCGGCTGCGTGTCTCGGCGAACACGTAGGTAAGCCCATAGCGTCTCGGGGAAGATCGCGGTCGTCACGCGGGCTGTGTGTGGACTAAGCTAGAGGAATGCCCCGCCCGCTCTTCGTCGCCGTTCTGCTGCTAGGCATCGCCCCACTTGCCGGCGCGATGGACACGCTCACGTTCCGCTATCGCCCCTACCCTGACGCGGACGCGGTGACGGCGACCGCCACGGGGCGGGTGCTGATGAAAGACTCGTCGGGCAACTGCTTCTTCGAGAGCGTCGACGGCGCGCGGCGGTTGATCGCGGCGGACGACGTCCTCTCCGCGTCGAGCGACGATGCGCCCTTCGCCCCGGCGACGGCCGATGAACTCGGCGAGCGATTGCTGGCGGACCTGCCGGCGGGCTTTCGATTGCACCCAACCAAGCACTACGTCATCGCCTACGACACCAGCCGCGAGTACGCCGAGTGGTCGAGCTCGCTACTGGAGGGATTGCAGAAGGCGCTAGTGCGCTATTGGAAGCGCGCGGGGATCGAACTTGAAGAACCCGAGTTCCCGCTACCAATCGTCATTCACTCAACGGCGGCGGCGTACAACGCGGCCAGCCGCGCCGAGGGCGTGCCCGCCGGCGCCGTGGGTTACTACCACATGACCACCAACCGGGTGCGGATGTACGACATCACCGGCGCGCAACAGCTCCGCGCCGGTGGCATGCGGAGCGGCTCACGGCGTGAGATCACCCGGATGCTATCGCTGCCGGCCGCCGAGCCGCTGGTCGCGACCATCGTCCACGAAGCGACCCACCAGGTCTGCTTCAATACGGGCCTGATGCAACGCTACGCCGACCTGCCGATCTGGCTCGTCGAAGGCATGGCCGCGTACTTCGAGGCGCCCGGCGCCGGCACGAGCCGCGGCTGGAGCGGCATCGGCCACGTGAATCAACGGCGTTTGCAATCGTTCCGCCGCAACCTGCCAAAGTGGAATGGCGCGTCGCTAACGAGTCTGCTGGCGTCCGACGATCGCTTGCGCGACTCGCGCACCGCTGGTGAGGCGTACGCCGACGCCTGGGCGCTCAACTACTACCTGATCAAGAAACACGGCGACGACTACGTCGCGTATGTGAAAGAGTTGAGCAAGTACAAGCCGTTCGACGGCCCGCCCGCGGATGAGTCCGACGCGGAGACCTCTCGGCAACGTCTGAAGGTGTTCACGGAGCACTTCGGCCCGCCGGCGGAACTGGAGCAGGACTTCTTACAGGTGATGTCGCGGTTGTAGGCGATATCAACCAGCACGCCTTAGCGTCCGGTTCTTGACGCTAGAGCACGGTTCACCAAACCGTCGCGTCTTAGCCGTGGGCGGCAGCCCTCGGAGTGGAGGACGGGTTGCGCTGCACTCCGAGGGCTGCCGCCCACGGCTAAGGCGTTCACGGAGGGGAACCTCGACGCCTGGGCGTATCCCGCGCTAACCGGGGGCTAAGGCCCCGCGGCTGGCGGCTGGCGGTTGGCGGTTGGTGGTTGGAAGCGTCGATGGCGGCGCTACCCGCGGCTAGCGCTGACGGCTCATCTTTATTCGCCGATGGCATCGGCGTCGGCTCCCGCGGCTTCGGGCTCGAGCGACACATCGGCGAAGGCGACGCGGCGCCAGGCGGCCCGCATCAGGCCGGGGGCGGCGAGGTAGTCGTAGACATCGTGGCTGCGGCCAACCGAGTTGGCGACCGGCATCAGCCGCACGCGCGCCGCTTGCTCTCGAGAAAGACCTCGGGGACCGACGCCGCCGACCGCGGGGGGCTTCGAATTGATCGGCACCCACTTGTAGTACTTCATCGCCGGGTCGATCGGGTTGGTCGTCGAGAGGAGCGTGTCGATCCGGTTGAGCGCGAGCCCGTGGTAGGCGCGGGGTGAGTTCCAGCAGGCGTCATAGGCGGCCGCAAGAAACACCGCGCGGACCGAAGCGACGCCACAAGCCGGGCAGTCGGCGCCGAGCGTCAGCCCGCCGAGCGAACCGCCCGCCAGGAGGTGCGCCGCGCCGCTACAGACGCGGGCGCCGTAGCTGTAGCCGATGAGGCCGACATGCGAGCCTTGCGGCAGGCGGCTGATCACCCAAGCGAACTGGTAGCCCACCGGCTTTGTGCGGGCCGCCTTTTCACGGAAGTCCTTGAGCAGCCCCGGCACCTTGTCGGAGCACCACGAGAAGACGACGAATTGGATCGGCCGGTCGTCTTCGGCGCAGCGCACGAGGCGCGTATAAACGTCGAGCCCGCAGCGGCGCGCTTCCGAAGCGGTGATCTGGTTGCCGTGGACGTAGAAGACGATCGGCAGCGTCGGGTCGAGCGACGCCATCGCGGCGCTAAAGTCGGTCGCGTTCCAGCGGCAGTCGGCGCGCTCCGCAGCCGTGACGCCCTTCGCCAGCCGGGCGGGGTCGGTCGTGCAGCCGACGGGTCGGGTGCTGACAAGCAGCACACGGTCGCCCGGCCGGACACAGTCGGCCGTTGCGATCGACGCAATCGCTACCAACGCGAGCGCGCGGAGAGCGGTGTTAATCGTGGGGAGGGTACGACTCATCGGCGCGTAGTGACGGACGTCGCGGCGTCGAATGGGGGGGTGGGACCGGACAACTGCCGTAACTTACCCGCGCAACCGAGGCCGCGCCGGAACTATGTTGAAAAAAATCAACCGTTTCATTTGCACACCACGCGGCGTGAGGTAGTGTTTCGCGGCTTCAACGAGACCCCTCACGAAGGGCGCGTCTCGCGGCTGCGTCACGGGAAGTGACGCCTACGCCCTCCCCCCACAAGTCACGACGGTGGCGTGTCGCGACACCCCCACGGCGCTGCGCCCCTAGCGCATGCGCCGCCCCGCCGAAAGGATGCCGCCATGAAGAAAGTAATCGCCCTCTGTATTGCAACGACAGTCATCACCAGCGTGACGGGCTGCGGCTGCTGCCGCCGGTTCCGCGACTTCATCTGCCGCGGGGCCTTCTGCGGCGGCAACTCGGCCGTCGCCGCGCCGGCGCCGGTCGCGTACGCCCCGGCTCCGATGCCGATGGCCTACGACCCGGGCTGCAGCTACGCCGGCGCCGATCCGGGCTGTGGCTATATGACCGCGTACCCGCAGATGGACAGCGGCTGGACCTCGGGCCAAGCGTGCGAGAGCTGCAGCGGCGGCTACTCGATGCCCTCCAATGGCGTGCTGATCGATCCAAACGCGGGATCGCTTCCGGGCCCAGCGCCGGTCCAGTAACACGACTCCCCACTTAGCCCCCGTCACTGACGGGGGGCTAAGCACGAACACGAAACGCGTCACGAGTCGCCGCCCTCCCCGCTTCGCTGCGGCTCTTGACGATCCCACAGCCCGCCATCCCTTCGTCTGTCCTGAGCGAAGGGGTGGCGGGCTGTGTTTTTTTGTGGGTCGTAAACTTCTGGGTTTGCCGCGGGCTGCCGCCAGCGGCTGGGTGGGCCGGTTGTGCGCGATGTTGCGGTTGAATCGACGGCGGTGGCCGGTGACGCCGCGCTGGGCGGGTTTCTCCCTCTTCCCTCGGGCCGGTGCGTACACTGGTGCTAGCGTCCCAGTTGGGTCATGGCGAATTCTCTGAGGGGGGTGCGGATGCGTGCTTGTCTAACGGCGGTTGCATTATTGATCGGTAGTGTTGCGTCGGCGCAGTTGCTCGACACGCCCGTGGGCGAGGCGTCGGCCTCGGTGGAAGAGGCCCAGGTGACGACCGTCCGCTTCCGAGTCGGCGCCGTGGTGACTGCCAAGCGTGGCGCCTGCCGCGACATCCTCGGGATGGTCGCCGTGCCGATCGCTTGCGACGAGCAACAAGTGCGCGTCGTCGAAGAGGACTTCTCCCCGGGCGTGACGGCGACTTTCCGCGACCTCGCCGATGGTAACGCCCGGCAGATGCTGTTCGCGCTGCCGTACCTGGAGAACGGCGCCGAGGCCCGAGCAGTCCTTACCTATGAAGTGACCACCCGGACCACGCCGCCGCCGAGCGACGCCGAAGCCGTGGAACTTAAGATCCCCGAGCGTGTCCCCCGAGGCATGCGGGGATACGTTAGCCCCAGCTCGTTCATCGAAGCGCGGCACCCGAAGATCAAGAAGCTGGCGCGCGAGATCCAAAAAGACCTGGAGGAGTCGAACCCCGACGCCAGCGACTTCGAGCGTGTCGAGGCGGTCTACGATTACGTGATGGAGAACATCGAGTACCTCGAGGGCCCCGACACCAGCGCGGTAACGACGCTCGAGACCGGCTCGGCCGATTGCCACGGCCGCAGCGCGCTGATCATCGCCCTGTGCCGCTCGATGGACATCCCGGCGCGGATGGTGTGGGTCAACGATCACGTCTATCCCGAGATCTACTTCGAGCGGGGCGAAGACGACGGCGTCTGGCTGCCGTCGGAGAGCGCGGGGACGATCGCCTTTGCCGAGATGCCGATCACCCGGCCCATCATGCAGAAGGGGGACGACTTCCGTGTCCCCGAGCGTCGTGGCGAGAAACTGCGTTACGCTAGCGAATTCTTGATGGCGTACCCCGCTGCGCGCGGGGGCCGTACGCCGAGCGTGAAGTACATCCGCGAAGTCGTCTCGGATGGCGCCGGTGTGATGGCGCAATGAGCCTTCTTGGTGGAACAGAGTTAGTTCCCGGTCAATGACCGTGGGCTAACTGAAGAATTCGGCTTCTCCGTGACCATCGCTGCCGGCGCCGCTAGCGGCCACTGGTCTGGCGGGCATGCGCCGTTCCCCCTATAGGGAGGCCCGCGTTTAGCAGCCGCTTTGCTGCACAAGTTGGACTAGCAGCTAGCGGCACGATGGCGTCACATTTTACCCAATCGGAAATTTCGCCCAACTTTCGCCAATTGAATCCCGATGGGGTTCATACGCGGGAATTTTTCGGCCTAGGTCCGGAGAGGTTGCGCTGGAGGGATTCGGCGGACGTTTGCAAGCAACCGACGCCGCCGGCTCGACAGGATGTCGAGCGAACCAAAATGCAACATTGTGGTGTGGCGTCATGCGACTAAGTTGTCTCATCAACAACTACAACTACGGCCGCTTCGTCGCCGAAGCGGTTGATAGTGCGTTGTCGCAATCGGCGCCGTTCGACGAGATCATCGTCGTCGATGACGGCTCGAACGACCAATCGCTAGCGGTGCTGTCGGCGCTCGAGCAGCGCTGCCCGCGACTGAAGGTCGTGCGGAAACCCAACGGGGGCCAACTCTCGGCGTTCAGCGCGGGACTCGCCGCCTCGACGGGCGACGTCTTGTATTTCCTCGACGCCGACGACCTCTTCGAGCCCAACTATGTCGAGCGGACCGCCGGCGTCTTTCAGACGCGGCCCGATGTCGGCTATGTCTTCAGCGGCCGCCGGCTGTTCGGCCGGATCGAGCGGGTCGAGCGTCCGTTCTCTGACGAGATCGATCTGGGCTACTCCGTGGCGGTTCTGGCGACGGGGGGCGTGTGGTGCGGGGCGTCGACTTCGTGCGTCTCGATGCGGCGCTCGACCCTCGAGAGACTCTTGCCGGCGCCGGACATGGACCCGCTGTGGAGGATCAACGCCGACCTCTGTTTGGCGTATGGCGCATCGCTAGCGGGGGTACGGAAGTACTGCGTTCCCGAACCGCTGGTCGCCTACCGCGTCCACGACCACAACGCCCACTACGGCAAGCCCGAGGACGCCGCCGGCAAGTACCAGCGACGCCTCCAAGCGCAAACGCTCATCGAACACTACTCGCGGCGCCTGGGGCTCGACCGAGCGCAGCTGGCCGAACTGCTGCACCTCGAGTTCATGACGGTTCCGAAGCCGACTCACGCGATGCTGAAACGCTACTTGCGAACGACGCTGGCGTCGCGGTCGCGCCTGACACGGCGGATCGGGCTGGCCTGGACGATCTGGAGGCACTATTACCGGTCACGCCACGCGCCCGCGCCGATTGCGGCCCGCTACGAACAGCGTCGTGACCTGAACCTCTACACGCCGGCGAAAGCCTCTTGAGCGTGTGACAAGCAACTGAGCTGACGGCCTGTTTGACACATGAAGTACTTCTTACGAGCGCTGGGCGAAGGGACTCGCCACTGGCCGGCGTTGGTGGCGGCGATCGCCTGCTCGCTGGGCGTCGCGGTGCTCTGGGGCGCCAACATCGCCGCGATGTTCCCGCTCATCCAAACCACGCTCAGCGGTCACTCGCTGCAAGAGACCCACGCCATGCGGGTCGAAGAGCTCCGCGAAAAGGTCGCGGCGGGTGAGACGAAACTGGCGGCCCTGCAAGCGGCCGACGGGGCCGCCGACAACGCGATGGAGCCGGCGTCAATCGAAGCGATCGAAGCCCGTCTCCAGCTGGACCGCGCCGCACTCACCTCGGGCGAATGGATGCAAGCGAGGCTCGACGCTTGGCTCCCGGCGGGCCCGTTCTCGACGGTCGTCTTGGTGGTGAGCATTGTCTTTCTGGGGACCGTGGTGCGTGTTTTGCTGATGATGGCGAACGCGATGCTCGTTGCGCACGTGACACAGAGCACGATTCGCGACCTTAGAAACAGGGTCTTCAACAAGTCGCTCGAACTCGACCGCCACGGCTTTCAGGTCATGGGTATCAGCGGCTTCCAAGCGCAGATCACCCACATCTCCGACATGCTGTCGATGGGCATCACCAGCTTCTACGGCGGCGCCATCACCGAACCGCTGCGGATCCTCTCGTGCCTCATCGGCGCGTTCTGCGTTTCTTGGCGGCTGACGCTGGTGTCGCTGATCTTCGCACCGGTTGCGGCCTACCTCGTGCTGACGCTCAACCGCCGCGTCCGTTCGCTCTCGTCCCGCGTGCTCGGTCGCTCCCTCGGTTTCCACCACGTGCTGCTCGAAGTGCTTGGCGGCCACCACACGGTGCAAGCCAACACGATGGAGAACTTCGAGCGGGAACGCTTCGACGAAGCGACCGGCCAGATGAAGAGCACGGCGATGCTGGCGAACTTCTACAATGCGCTCTCCGGCCCGATTACCGAGTTCTTCGGCATGGGCATGCTGTGCGTGGGGCTCTTGGCATCGTCTTACTTGGTGCTCAACAAGCAAACGACGCTCTTCGGCATCCCGATGACGGACGAGCCGCTCAGTATCCCCGCGGTGACGGTGTTCTTCGGCCTGCTGATCGGCGCCGCCGACCCATTGCGGAAGCTGTCCGGCGTCGTCACTGGTCTCAACAACGGCATGGCGGCGGCGACCATGCTTTACCCGGTGCTCGACTGGGAGTCGGCCCTCTACGAGCCCAAAGAGCCGCAGCCGATGCCCGACGAGATCCAGCGGATCGAACTCAAGGGCGTCACGTTCAGCTACGACCGCAAGCACGACGTGCTACGCGGCGCCGATGTGGTGATTAACCGACTCGACCGCTTGGCGGTTGTCGGCCCCAACGGCGCCGGCAAGAGCACGATGGTCAACCTCATTTGCCGGTACTATGACCCGCAAGCGGGAGAGGTGCTCATCGATGGCAAACCGGTGAAATCGTACCGCCTCCACGACCTGCGCTCGCGGTTCGCCGTGGTGTCGCAGCAAACCGAGCTGTTCAACGAATCGATCCTGCACAACATCCGCTACGGGCGTTGGGAGGCAACGGAAGAGGAAGTCTACGAGGCGGCACGGCTTGCCCGGGCGCACGACTTCATCAATGCGCTCCCCGACGGCTACAACACGGTGATCGGCTCCAACGGCCACCGGCTCAGCGGCGGGCAGCGGCAACGCGTCGCCCTGGCGCGGGCGTTCCTAAGGAATGCCGAGGTGCTGATCCTCGACGAGGCCACTAGCCAGATCGACGCCCAGAGCGAACGCCTGATCCACGACGCCCTCAACGACTACGGCGCCGACCGCACGATCCTGTTCATCACTCACCGTGAGAGCACGCTGTCGCTCGCGACCCGCGTGGTCCGAGTCGAGGACGGCAAGCTCGTCGAGGTCAACGCAAAGGCCGCCATCGCGGCATAATCGAACGAGATAGCGATCGGCTTCCCATTGGTCGTTCCGCTGAGAATCGAAGACTCACCTACCCAGCGCACGGAGGCGCTCGATGAGCACAACCGCAAACGTCCCCCGCCCGATCGCCAACAAGCTGTGGCGCGAAGTCACTAGGCCCGTGCGCCGCCTGACGGGCCGCCCTAGTGAGCCTGCCCCCATCGCCCTACCAGGCCTGCATTCCTTCGACCCCGCCGACTGCACGGTCGAGCCCGAAGGGGTGGAGCTCCTCCGCGAACTGGTCCGTGAGTCGAGCCGCTACGAGGGCCCGATCATCGAGGTCGGTACGCTGCTAGGCATCACCGCCACCGAGATGGCCCTGGTCAAGGCGCCACACCAGCAGATCAAGACGGTCGATCTCTACTGCTGGAACCCGTGGGGACTGGCGCCCGACGTTCACGCCGCCCTCGCCGGACAGGTGTTGTACTACCTGATCGAAAAGGGCGACGTTGAGATGATCCGCGCCGACAAGAACGAGTACTACCGCTCTTACAACGGCCCGGCGCCGGCGATGGTCTTCCTCGACGCGATGCACGACTACGAGGAAACCAAGAAAGATATCGAGTGGGCCAAAGAGGCGGGCGCAAAGATCATCTCCGGCCACGACTACTGCGACAAGTTTCCCGGCGTCATTCAAGTCGTCGATGAGTTCGGTGGACCGCGTCGCTTAGGCGGTTCGGTCTGGGTCCTTTAATCGATATTGCTTGCGCCGCGCGAGGAGACGCCATGCAGCCGCTGACCTTCCAACACCCCGAGACGCCCGGCCTGGTTTCGATCATCACGCCGATGCGCAACGGCAGGGCCTACCTACAAGAGGCGCTCGACGGGATCGCGGCGCAGACCTACGACGCCTGGGAGTTGGTGATTGTCGAGGACGGTTCGCCCGAGCCGGCGGAAGACGTGGTGCGTGCGTTCGCCAGCGCTCACCCAAACCACCGGGTGACCTACCTGAGGAACGATCCGTCGTGCGGGGCCGCGTACTCTCGCAATCGCGCCTTCCTGGAGTCGCGGGGCGAGTACATCGCGTTCCTCGACTGTGACGACCGCTGGCTCCCAACGCATCTCGACGCCTGTGTCAGCTCGCTGGTTGAGTCGGGAGACGACTTGGCCTATTCAACGGTAGTCATGTTCTCCAGCTCTGATCACGCCTTGCTTGGGCTCTGGGGCCCGACGCCGGAAGAGGTGCAGAGTTTTCCAACCTCACTCTTCGGACGCAGTTTCGTTACACCGTCGGCGACCGTCGTGCGGCGCTACGTGGTTGGCGAAGTCGGCCCTTGGGACGCGGGGTACCGATGCTGCGAAGACGCCGACTTTATGATGCGGGCCGCTTCCGCCGGCAAACGATTCCGATACGTCGGCGGCGCCCACTGCCTCTACCGCAAAGAGCACGCCGGCGCGACGACCCAGCGGCTCGCCGAGACCATCGAGGAGTTCGCGGCGATCTCGACGAAGCACCTCGGCATGCCGGGCGCGCGACGTGGGCGCTGCTCCCGCGCCATCGCCTCATCGCTCGAGTTGGCGGCGAAGCTTCACACCAGTCAGCGTCAAGCGTCGGACCCATCGGTGCAACCCGCACGGGCTGCGCTACTGTATTACACAGCTTGGCGGATGCGGCCGAAGCGTTGGAAGAACCTTGTCAGAGCGGGCTACTGCCGGCTGCGGCACGGATTCGACGCAGGTGTGCAGCGAGTGGACCGGCCAAGCCTCCCGGGCTCCGTTACGGCGACGCCGCAACGCCACGCCGCTTAACACGCCGTTTCACTCTTCGGTGAGCAAACCGATGCCTACAAAAGTCGTCGTCGCTACGGCCGCGGATGAGAACTACGCGATCCCGCTGGCGGTGACGGTCCGCTCGCTCATTGATAGCCTGGCGCCATCGACACAGTTGCGTCTGGTGATTCTCGATGGCGGCATCTCCACAACAAGCCGTGAGCGACTTAAAGCTTCGTGGGACGACCCACGGCTGGAGATCGAATGGCAACGCCCCGACACCCGCACAATTGCCGGCGCGCCCGTCAGTGGCCACGTCTCGGCGGCGGCTTACTTACGGCTGTTGTTGCCGACGATCCTCGACAGTGACCGCGTCATCTATCTCGACTCGGATATGCTCGTACGGCGCGACGTGACGGCGCTGTGGGACGAGCCGCCGGGCGACTCGCTGATCCAGGCCGTGCAGGACCTCGCGGCGCCGTGGATCGACGCGGAGGTGGCAGCGGACCGTTACGCCGAAAGGCTGCCGCTGCTGGCGGCGGCGCGGCCGGTCGCGAACTATCGCGAGCTAGGACTCCGTCCCGAAGCGCCGTACTTCAATTCGGGGCTGATGGTGGCGAATCTCGCGCTGTGGCGTGAAGAACGCATCGCCCAGCGCGTGCTCGAATGCCTCCAAGAGAATTCCGAACAGGTTCTGTGGTGGGACCAGTACGCCTTGAACGTCGTTCTTGCGGATCGTTGGCGGCAGCTCGACCATCGTTGGAATCAAGGCGCGCACATCTACAACTACCCATCGTGGCGGCTGAGCCCGGTCGGCAAGGACGCCATCGGGCCGTTGCGGCGTGAGCCGTGGATCGTCCACTTCTGTTCACCAATCAAACCGTGGCAAGACGGCTGCCGACACCCCTTCACCAGCGCCTTCTTCGAAACGCTCGAGCGCACCGAGTGGCGGGGCTGGCGCCCCGCGCCCGCTCCGGAATTGCGGCTACAAATCGTCAAGGAGCAACGCCGGCTGCTCAAGCAGAAGCTGCGCTGGTCGCTACGCAACGCTGTGCAGGGTTTGTGGCGCAAGGCGGGTTGAGGAATCGATGGCGCCACCCGCGGCGAGCGCCGACGGCTCACCTCGGATCGTATTGCCACAGCGAATTCTCCGGCGCGACCCTCCGCACCGCCTGGGCGATATGGGCCGTCTGTCCGAGGGCATCGGCTATGACCTTACCCCAGGCGCCCTCAAACGCTCGCCGCCAGGCGGTCTGCGCCATCGCGATCGCGGGATCGTCGCCGTCCGCCAACGGGACATCTGGCAGAGCATCGTAGTAGGGGCGGAACATCGTCGTCGAAGCGAAGAAGGCCCGCATGCCAGCCAAGTCGGCGAAAGCCGCCTGGAGCCGCAGGCAGGCATGCTCGTGGGCTTTCTTGTCGGGGTTGTTCAGAAGTCCCCAGTCGAGCTTCGCGAGGCTCTCTGGGCCTTCTACGAGCGCGTGGCAGGCCTCGTGGAGAATCATCTGGGCGAGCGAGTCGTCCGGGTCGAGCGTCTCGGCCGTGCCGATCGTGAGGACGCCGTTGCCGCTCCACGAGGCGTTGACCTCAGCGCTCCGCTCGACGCGCATTCCCATCTGCTTGGCGGCATGGAGCCAGACAAGGTCGAGAGGGTCGGCGTAGGTTTTGGTGATCGGACGCATGCATCTCGAGCCAGCTGGCGGCTTCGCTTGCCGCGACCATTTCGCCGCAAGTCGTTAGTGCCCCGTAGTTTACCCAGGTCGGCGGCGATTGCTTTGGGGCCCGGGAAGTTCGTCGATCCGCAATCGGACAGGCTTTCTCCTAATTATTTCCGAATCTTCCTCAGATTCAGCGCGAAAAAAGCAACCGGTGGCGGATTCTTCTGCGTGCGGGGTGATCACCCTGCGCTCTTGTCTCCACGTGCCGCTGCGCCGAATCTTGTCGAAACTGCTCCCAATGACGCTCGACCCGAACGAATCCGCTGAGTCGGAGGCGGACCGCCAGGACCGCTTTGTGCGTCTGCTCTCGAAACATTCGAGCGCACTGTACGGGTACGTCCTCGCCCTGACGGCCAACCGTCACGACGCGGACGATGTTTTCCAAGAGACCAACGTCGTCTTGCTGCGGAAATGGGAGCAGTTCGAGTTCGGCACCGACTTCCTGGCCTGGAGCTGCGCTATCGCCCGCTACAAGACGCTGTCGCACCTTTCGCGTAGCCGTCGCCAGCACGCGCTGGACCCGCAGTTGATCGAGGCGCTATCGGAAAAGGCCCTCGACGCGGCTCGTTCCGCGGACCAGCGGCGTGACGCTCTGCTGGAGTGCATCGGCAAGCTCGGGGCTTCGCAGTCGCGCATCGTGCAGTCGCGTTACTACCACCAATACAGCGTGAAAGAGATCGCCGAGAACCTGGGGATGTCGTCCGCCCGGGTTTACCGCTCGTTGGCGTCGATTCACCGCAGCCTGCACGAGTGCGTGCAGCGCAACCTAGGAGGGGTCGGTGGATAAGCAGCAACGAGAACAACACGACGTGCTCCGTCGTTGGCTGCTCGTCTGTGACGGGCAGGCGACGCCGGATGAAGAAGCTAGACTCTTCGCGCAGATCGCCGCCGACGAAGAGTTGCAGGCGATCGTGGCCTGCGTTGCGCAAGATCAAAGCACGCTCGAGCGCTGCTTGAGTGAGCGGCAGCTTGAGAATCAGCAGCTTGGGGATCAACTCGGCGGGGTGGCCGGAGAGGGCGCGGCGGCCCGGTTGTACGGCGGAGCCGCCGACGCCCTTGCCGGCCGCCATGCCGTCCCGGCGCGGCGCAATCAAGGCACGACGCCCCGCGCGAACGCCTGGAGCCTGTTCCCGCTTCCTGCCGGAACCGGCGCCCTGGCGGCGACGCTGCTGATTGGCGTGGTTTTTGGCGCTTGGCTTGTCGGCGGCCGCGGCGGTCCGACGCCAGTGGCTAGCGTCGATTCGCCGCAGAGCGTCTTCGTCGCGAAGGTCTCGAATTGCGTGTGGGGCGCGGCGCCCGAGGGCATCGGCGCCAACTCGCTGAAGCTCCGCGATGGCGAGGTCGTCGAGCTGCTGGAGGGCTTCGCGGCCCTGTCGATCGAATCGACGGGCTGGCGGGCCGACGTCCAGCTCGAGGGGCCCGCGGCGATCGTCCTCAGCTCCGAGGGGCTGCCGATCTTGCGGTATGGGAAGATGCTCGTCGACCTCTCCTCAAGCGTCTCCTCACGCGGCGTGACGCTCGACCTGCCGCTGTCGCGACTGCACCTGTCCGCTGGCGCGAAGGTGGGGATCGCTTCGCTCGACAACGAGAGCGAGATCCACGTCTTCAGCGGCTTCGCCACGCTCGAAAGCCGGCGCGACCTCAGCAACACCGATCTGCTCACCGTGAAGGGGGGGCTGCTCATCTCCGCCGGCGAGTCGTGCTCGATCACGTCGTCGCAGGGGGTCGTCACCAAGGCCGAGCAGGGCGACGCCAACCCCGGCCTCTTCGACGCGGAGGGGCTGATCCGCGGCGGCGACATCCGTGTCACCGACGATTACATCGGGGCCGTCAGGCAATCCTCCCCGATCGCCTACTACCGCTTCGAGACCTTCAAGGACAACTCGTTCGTCAACGAGGTGCAGGACAAGTTTCACCTCCACGCCAAAGGCCCTGTGCGGGTCGCGGGGCTTCCTGGCAATCGCTACGTGAACTTCTACGTCGGCGACATCGGCTCGAGGTACCTGGCGACGGAAGAGCCAATCACCGACGAGCTGCCGGCGGACTACTCGGTCGAGTTCTGGATGAACCCGAGCCACCACCACACCGCGACGATCGTGTCGTTCCTGGTCCCCGAGCTCGAGCCGTCGATCGAAGCGGCGCAGCCGCCGACCACGTCGAAGCACGGCCTGTTGATCGAGATCGGCGGCTACAGCGGCGACGCGTTGACGATGCGTCCGCAGAAGCTGCGTTACTTGCACCGGCACTCGCCCGACTCCGTCGGCGGCACGCAGCTCTTCAGCGACGGCAATCACGCCGTGCGTGAGTGGCAGCACGTGACCTGCGTCAAGTCGGCCGACCAGATGCGTCTGTTCCTCAACGGCAAGCTGGCCGGCCAGACGCAGGAGGTCAGCGACTTGGCGGAGGGGCTGGCCGCGGTGGTCGGTCAGATCTCCGACGCCCGCACCAGCCGCATGTACTTCGGCGAACTCGACGAGCTCGCCATCTACGACCGGGCGCTTTCGGAAGACGAGATCGGGTCCCATTACCGGGCGATGGGCGCCTTCGAGGGACACTCCAATGGACTTTGAACAAGGCCGAGTCGCGACAACGGACTCGAGGCAAAACACAATGAATCGCAAGTCGACGCAACGGGGCTTCACGCTCGTCGAACTGCTGGTGGTGATCGCCATCATCGGCATCCTGGTGGCGTTGCTCTTGCCGGCGGTGCAGGCCGCGCGCGAGGCGGCCCGTCGCAACCAGTGTGTCAACAACCTCAAGAACATCGCGCTGGCGATCCTCAACTACGAGGACACCAATGGAGGATTACCCCCGGCGACGCCGTTCTTCGACCAGTGCCCAGAGACGGGGAAGGTGTCGGAGATCAACAAGCATCGCATCAGCGGGTTTGTGCTCATTCTGCCGCAGTTGGAAGAGGGCGCGTTGTACGACCAGTATCAGTTGGACAAGTCTCCCTATGTCTGGATGTCGGACAACACCGGCAACAACTGGCACAGGCTCCCGGGCCGTGAGGGTCTCCCCGAGGCCCGGCCGGACATCTACGTCTGTCCGAGTGAACAGTCGCCCGCGATTCATGAAAACCCCGACCCAGGTCCGATCCGTAACGGCCTCAAGCCGGCCACCGGCACGTATGCTTTCGTTACGGGGTCGATCGGCCCGCCCGAGGTAGGCGTCAGTGCAAAGTGCGACAACACCGGCGCCTTCCGTTACGGCAACCCCATCGCGCTTCGCAAGGTCATCGACGGATTGTCGAAGACGTTCTTTGTAGGCGAGGTCATCGATCCCCACACCCGCAAGGGCTCCAACATCTGGTCCTTCGCGGCTCGCCACGCCGACTCGATGCGCACCACGACCAACCCGCTGAATACAGCGCCTGGTCTGGGCTTAGTAATTGATTTCGGCGCCACGCAAGGGAGCAACGGCGCCTTCGCCAGTCGGCACCCGGGTGGAGCGAATTTCGCCTACGGCGACGGTCACGTCGAGTTCTTGCCGGAAGAGATCGACATGGATTCGTATCGAGCTCTCAGCACGATCGCGTCGGAGGACTTCGTCACCAATGATTGATCGCGTCAAGAACATTGGTCGGATTGCCGTCTCGGGACTGTTGGTCGCATCCTTCGCGTTTGCCTCGGGGTGTGGCGACGGACGGCCGCAGCGAGTGCCCGTCTCTGGCGTGGTCCTCATCGACGGCGCGCCGGTGCAGCACGGCTTCGTGACGTTCACGCCCCCGAAAGGCCGCAGCGCGTCGGGCCAGATCGACGCCGAGGGACGATTCACACTCGCCTCTTACGAACCCGGTGACGGGACGTTGCGTGGCCCGAATCGCGTCGCCGTCATGGCGCGGGAGTCGCTCAGCGAAACCCAAACGAAGTGGCACGCGCCCGAAAAATACGCCGACCCCAACTCGTCGGGGATCGAGATCGACATCACTGGCCCCACCGACGACCTCAAGTTGGAACTCACTTGGGGCAACGGAAAGCCCTACATCGAAACGAACGGTTGAATCCCGTTTCCTTTAACGACCAACAGCCCACCCATGGCTGTTGGGTGGCCTACGGTCCGCCCACGGGGCGACCACTCCTCACTTGCTTTTCTCTATTCTCTTCTTTTCCACACCCGCTAATGCGCCCGAGGTTGAACGATGCACCACATGAACCCGCAACGACTCACACGACTGCTGGCCGCCGCGATGCTCGTCGCCGGCACTTCAGCGCAGGCAGCGCTGATCGCCCACTACCCCTTCGATGAAACTTCTGGCGGCACGGCCGTTAACCAAGTCGCCACCGGCGACGGCGCCGTCGGCGCCAACGTGACGCTCGGCGCCGCCGGCGTCGCTGGGACGGCCTACACGTTCAGCGGCGGCGCCGCACAGGCGGACATCGTCGATATGGCCGACGCCCAGGGCGTCTTCGCGCCGATCGTCGCCAGCAATCAGTTCACCCTCTCGTACTGGGTGCAGAGCATGGACACCGGCAACCGCAACGTCGCGGTCTTCATGGGCAACAACACCGCCAGCAACGACTACATCGACTCGGGCGTTCTCGGCAACAACCAGTTCGCACCGGCTGGCTCGACCTACGGCCGTAGCCGGAAAGCCACGAACACCAACGTCGGCGACATCGGCGGCGGCCCCGTTGTCAACGACGGCAGCTTCCACCACGTGGCGTTCGCGATCGACTACACGACCTCGACCGGGTCCTTCTACGTCGATGGCGCGCTGGTCGACACGGAGACCGGCTCGTTCTTCGCAGCCCTGCCGACGCTGAACAACTTGGAAGTCGGTCGGTTGGGACGCTCGTCCCCGGTCGACGGCCTGGCGGGCACGGTCGATGACCTGCAGATCTACGACGTGGTGCTCGGCCCCGCGCAGATCAGCGCCTTGTACGCCAACCCGGGCGTTGCGCTCCCCGAGCCAACCACCCTCGGCATGATCGTCGCCGGCGCCGGTCTGCTCTCGCTTCGCAAGCGCCGACTCGCGGCGTGCTAGGCCCCATCATCACTCACAAGCGTGACCATCCTTGGAGCTACTCTGATGACATGGAGTGAATACAACTTGCCACGCCGAGGCCTCGCGGCTTTGGCGTGTCTCACGGCGGCGACGTGCTGCCAGGCGGACCTCGTCGCTCACTACCGCTTCGACGAGGCCTCCGGTTCGACGGCCGTCAACGAGGTCGTGGCCAGCGGCAACGACGGCGCGATTGGAGCGAACGTGACCCTCAGCGCGACGGGCGTCGCGGGGTCGGCGTTCACCTTTAGCGGCGGCGCCGCGCAGGCGGACATCGTCGATATGGCGGACGCCCAGGGCGTTTTCGCGCCGATCGTCGCCAGCAATCAACTCACCCTCTCGTACTGGGTGCAGAGCGTCGATACCGGCAACCGCAACGTCGCGGTCTTCATGGGCAACAACACCCTGAGCAACGATTACATCGACTCGGGCGTTCTCGGCAACGGCCAGTTCGCACCCGCTGGCACGGGCTACGGCCGTAGCCGGAAGGCCACGAACACCAACGTCGGCGATGTCGGTGGAGGGCCGGTCATTACCGATGGCGAGTTCCATCACATCGCCCTGAGCATCGACTACGCCACATCGACCGGCAGCTACTATGTCGATGGCATGCTCGCCGACGCGGCGACGGGGTCCTTCTTCGCTCAGTTGCCGACGTTGAACAATTTCGAGATCGGCCGGCTGGGGCGCTCGTCCCCGGTCGATGGGCTCGCCGGGACGGTCGACGACGTGCAAATCTACTCCGCGGCTTTGAATGTCCGTGAAGTGGCGGCCCTCTTTTCGAGCCCGGGCAGCACGCTCAACGACCTGCCGCCCATCGTCGATGGCGACACCAACGGCGACGGCGTTGTTGACGTCACGGACTTCAACAACGTCCGCAACAGCCTTGGTTACACCGGCCTGCAAGCGGGGCTCGGCGTCGACATCGCCGGCGAAGATGGCGCTGTCGATTTCCGTGACCTGCGGTTCTTCCAGCAGAACTACCCGACGGTGTTCGCCCTCGGCATGAGCCAAGCGGTTCCCGAGCCGGCGTCGCTGCTATCGGCCGCCTTCGCGGTGGCCGGCGCGATGTTCGGGCTGCGTCGCGCCCGCTGAGATCATTTCACCAACCACCCGATCCGCCGCAGGGCGGTCGCAAGGAGTATTCACCAATGTCTCTTGGACCCTTGTCTTTAAGGAACGTCGCCGTCGCGGTCATGGCGTCGACGGCCTGCGCGACGGCGCTGGCCCAGAAGCCGGTGACCTACGTGGACGCCGACTCGCTGGGACCGATCCTCACCCCCGGCGAACAGACCGACCGATCGACCGGCAACACGGCGCAGCTCTTCGGCGCCGGGTTCGACGATTGGGTCGTGCGTGACAACGGCGTCGGCGGCGATGTCTACCAGTTCATGAGCTCCAACGGCGTCGATCCGACCGAGCTGGTCACGACCATCACGGGACTCACGCCGGGCGTGGAGTACAACTTCTACGCCTTCTTCTGGGAAGGCGCCGGCGGGACCGGCAACTGGTACCTCGATGCTTCGCTACAGGGCCCCGGGGCCGCGGACTCGGCGTTCACCAACTACAGCGTCGCTGATCTCAACAACGCGACCGGTCCGGTCTACGAAGCGGCGGAGTTGCCATTTAGCAACTACGACGACATCAACACGACCAATGAGTACGTCGCCTCGAATCCCGGCGTGTTCTATACGAACGACCTGAACCCGGGTTTTAGCAACGACCAAACCCGCACCAACGGCGTCCCCTCCGACCTCGACCTCCTCTCTGCCCGTGTCGGCACAGCCGTCGCGCCGGGGAGCGGCCAGATCGATATCTACATCCGCAATCTCACCGCGGGGAATCGCGTCTGGTACGACGGCGTCGGCTATCAAGAGGCCGGCGGCGTGACGGGCGACACCAACGGCGACGGCCAAGTCAACATCGCCGACTACAACGAGATCGCCAGCCGCATCGGCGGCCCCGCGGTGACGCCCGGTTCACTCGGCGATGTGTTCGGCGACGGCGTGATCGACCTCAAGGACTTCAGCGTCTGGCAACAGAACCGCACCGACGGCGCTACCAGCGCCGTTCCCGAGCCGGCCGCGTTGCTCGTCGCCGGCCTGGCGGTCGTCGGCGCCGCGACCCGCTCCCGTCGCGCTGGCTGACCAGCGCGGCCCGGCCGCGCGACACAGCTGAGCGGTTACCAATCCACCCCCGCATCTCATGCCTACCTCTTGAGATATCTCCAATGAACAAGCACGCACTCCTCTTCGCGACGGCGGCCCTGACGTCCCTGGCGGCGCCGGTCTCCGCGCAGCTGGCGCTGAATATCGATCAAGCCACGGGCCTCGTCCGGGTCGTCAACACGAGCGACACCGAGACGGTCGAACTGAACGGCTACGACCTCGCCTCGCTGCAAAGCAGCGCGGCGAACGACGGGCTGCTCAACCCGGCCGGTTGGGCGCCTCTGGAAACGGCCGTGGGCGACGGCTGGCAAGCCACCAACTCCCCCAGCAGCGAGCTGCTGCTGGAGACCAACCCCAACAGCGTCCTCAGCCTCGGTCCCGGCGGCTCGCGCAGCCTCGGCGCCTCGTTCACCACCAACGCGTCACGGATCGCCTCGGCGCAGACCGCGGCCGGCTTCGGGAACGAGTACCGCGACGTGTCGTTCCGCTACACCGACGCGCTCAACAACTCGGCGGTCGAGGTGGGCGCTGTGAACTACGAGAACGCCCGCTTCAACAACTTGGTGCTCGACGTCGATTTCGGCACGGGCGCCGTGACGCTGACCAACGAGTCAGCGATCGCCGTCGAGATCGAGGCCTACATCATCAGCTCGGCCGCGGGCTCGCTCGACCCGAGCTGGAACGGCCTGCGTGACACGGTCGCCAACTGGGAACAGAACGTCGGCACGGCGAACGCGTTGGCCGAGGTCTCGCGGCTCGACACGAGCAGCAGCCCCGGCGCTCCGCTGGCGCCGCTGACGATCGCCGCGGGGGCGAGCTACGACCTCGGTTCGGCCTACACGGTCGGGGGGCTCCGCGACCTCGACTTCTCGTTCTTGCTGACTTCCGACACGGCCGGCGACGGCTTCGCCGGCGAGGTGCGTTATGTCGGCCTCCACGGCGACTACAACGGCGACGGCTCGGTCAACGCGGCGGACTACACGGTCTGGCGTGACACGCTCGACTCGACGAGCGACCTCCGCGCCGACGGCAACGGCGATGGCGTCATCGACCAGGCCGACTACGGCGTCTGGACGGCCAACTACGGCGCCTCGTCTGGTTCGAGCTTCGCTGTCGCCACGCCCGAGCCGACGACAATGACGTCGCTCGCCGTGGGGCTCGCGCTCGCGGGCCTCGGCAAGCGGCGGAGCTAAGCGGGCTGAGCGAGGCGGGCTGAGCGGCAGGGAGGAAGGTTCGAAGGTCGGATCGGCCATGCGTAGGAGGACAGGGAACTTGCAGGCAACCGAGAGCGGGGGCGCGACGACGCGTTACTTCTTTGAGCGATTTACGATTTGAACGGCGCGGCGTTGCGACTCGATTGACGGCGGCGTTGGCGTGCTGCGTTGCGAGCGGATTCGTAGCGGTAGGCAGTGAAGCGGTGGGCGACGACGTCGAGTTGCTCGTCAACCGCGCGACAGGCGGGGTTCTCCTCGCCAACAACTCGACCGAGAGCCTGCCGATCGCGGGGTACTCCCTGACGTCGGACGCGGGCTCGTTTGCGCCGGCGGCGTGGACCCCCGTGGCCGGCGCCTACGACGCCGACGGCGATGGATCGATCGACAGCGACGACCACTGGTCCGTGCTCTCGCAGGGGGGGCCTCACGACCTCAGCGAGGCCGAGCTCGGCGGCGGCGACGGCGGCGTCTTTGGTCCGGGCGGTGTGACAATCGACTTGGGGACGCCGTGGCTACGCAGCCCTTACGAGGACGTCCGCGCCGAGCTCCTGCTCAACAGCGGCGAGGTCTTGCCGATCGCGGTGACGTATCTCGGCGACCCCGTCGCGCCCGGCGACCTCGATGGCGACGGCGCCGTTGACGCCGCCGACTGGCGCGCCTTCCGCAACGCTTACCGCAGCGACTTGGGCGCCTTCAACCAGGTCGAGGCCCACGCCCACGGCGACATGAACGGCGACGGCAAAACCGACGCCCGCGACTTTGTCCTCTTTAAAAACAGCTACGAAGCCGAGCATGGCGCCGGGTCGCTGGCGACGCTGACAAGCGTGCCGGAGCCTTCCACGCTTGGCGTCGCGGCGTGCGCGGCTCTGGCGTTGGCGTTCCGCCGTCGCGTTCGTTGGAACTTGCGGCGGCACGGGGCGCGCGTCATCACGCCCAGCCTCTGCATCGTCGCGGTCCTAGCGCCAACCATCGTTCAGGCGCAAACCGTCGAGTCGTTCCACTACAGCACCGGCGGGCTCGCCGGTCGCAACGGCGGCAGCGGCTGGGGCGGCGCGTGGCGGAACAACTTCTCGCGCTCCGGGGCCGATTGGACCCTTGCCGGTCCGGGACTCGATTACCCGACACTGGCGAGTGAAGTCGGCATCGCCGCGACAAGCCTCGGCGACGGCTCGCGCTTTCAACGCAACCTGCCGCAGACCTACAACTCGGGCGTGGCGTACCTCAGCTACCTCTCGAGCAACAGCACGGCGAACGGTGACCCTTACTCCGCGCTCGAGCTTCAAATGGGCGGCGACGCCGATCCGTTCCGCGTCTTCCAAATCGGCTTGCTACGCAACGACGACGGCAATCCCAACGGCGGCTCCGAGAACGCCTTCTACGCCCGCAGCCGGGGCAGCGTCGGCGGCGGCGGCGGGGACGAGGCGCGGCTGGGCGACTTCAACACGGACACAAACCTGTTCGTCGTGCGGTTCGATCTCAACGCCGACACGGCCAACATCTTCTTCAACCCCAACGACCGCGACGACCTGACGGGGCCGGGCGACGCGACGCTCGACCTGTTCACCGGCTTCGCGTTCGACCGCATCGGGATCGCGAACTTCGCGGGAACGAACGCCTATAGCATTGACGAGGTCCGCCTCGCCACGGCGCCGCCGACCCTCACCCCCGCGCCGGAGCTCGAGCTCGTCGTGGATCGGGCGCGGGGCGTGGTGCGGCTGCAGAACCGCAGCACGGTCGACATCGACATCGACTTCTACGAGATCACCAGCGACGGCTCGTCGCTGAGCAAGGCCAACTGGCGCAGCCTGCAAGAGCAAGACTTCGAACAGCAGGGCGACCCGCAGACGCCGCCGACCGGCGACGGCTGGGAAGAGTTCGACGGCGGCGACGCGTCGTTCGTCGGCGAGGCCTTCCTGCAAGGGAACTCGACGATCGCCGCCGGGACCCGGGTCACGCTCGGCAAGTTGTACGACGCCGAGGTCGACGCCCATGACTTGCACTTCACCTACCACGACGCCGACAAGGGGCTCGTCGAAGTGCCGGTCGTCTACGAGAGCCTCGACGCGCCGCTCGGGGACTTCAACGGCGACGACGTCGTGAACAGCGCCGACTACACGGTCTACCGTGACAATCTGGGCGGCTCGCCGACGGCGTTCGCGCCGGGCAGCCGAGCGCCCGGGCACACGGGATCGATTGGCCAGCAAGACTACCTGACCTGGGCGCAGAACTACGGCGCCAGCGCATCGACCGCCGCGGCCAGCTCCGCGACGGTCGTGCCCGAACCCTCGGCGGCGGCCATCGCGATCGGCGCGTCGGTCGGCGTGCTGGCGCTCCGAGCGGACCAGCGACGCGTGCTTTCAACGGAACACTGAAGCTCTACAACATGATGAAGACAATCTTTCGATCGATTCGGGCGCTGGCGATCGGCGTCGCCGCCGTTGCGGCGCCGCTGCCGTGCCTCGCGCAGGGCGAGGCCTGGCGCGACGAGGTCCCCAAGCCCATCTACGACGCGCAGCCGGGGCTGGTGGACTTCTACTGGCGCGCCTGGGAAGGGGCGGCCGACCACGTCGTCGTCGACCCAAGGCTCCCGCAGTCGCCCTACATGGACGAGGCCCACAGCGCCAACATCATCTGGCCGTGGGACACCGCGTTTATGTCGCTGTTTACGAAGTACGCGCCACAGAGCTTCCCCGGTATCGAGAGCCTGCAGAACTTCTACCAGCCGATCCACGACGACTTCGACAGCTTCCCGCTCGTCAACGGCCACCCGGACAACCCACCGCTCTACGCGTGGACCGAGTGGGAGAACTACAAGGCGCAGAAGAACACGGCCCACATCAGCGAGCTGATCAACGAAGATCAGTACTTGCAGAAGCACTTCGAGTGGTTCGACACCGTGCCGGTTGGGACCAAGGTCCCCGGCAATGAGAACACCAACTCGCTCCGCTGGACGCACAACGAGCGGGTCAACGACTCCCAGGGCAACCTGCTCGGCTACCACTGGGGGAACATCGGCAACTACAGCGGCATGGACAACACGCCGCGCGGCCGCAACGAGAAAGGCGACATGCTTTGGGTGGACGCCATCGCCCAGCAAGGGCTCAGCGCGCTGAGCATCGCCCGGCTGCACGAGGCGCTCGGCAACAACGCCGAGTCGGCCCAGTGGATGAACACCTACAACGAGATCAAGGACGTCGTCAACACGCACTACTGGGACGAAGAGGACGGGACCTACTACGACATCAATGTCAACACGCTCGAGCCGATGCGGGTGAAGACGCCGGCGTCGTTCTGGCCAGTGCTCGCCGAGATGGCGAGCGACGAGCAGGTCGCGCGGATGGCCGAGATGGTGAACGACCCGAACCAGCTCGGCGGCGCCGTCCCCTGGCCGTCGGTCGCACGCAACGATCAGGACTACGACCCCGACGGCGACTACTGGCGGGGAGGCGTTTGGCTCCCCACCGCTTACATGGGGGTCAAGGCTTTGGAGAAGTACGAGCGGTTCGGCGAGGCCGACGAGACCGCTTACAACCTGATCCAGCACATGTACAAGACCTGGACCGAGTACGACGACCCGGAGCACGGCGCGTCGATCTGGGAGGTCTACGACCCCGACGAGGCCCGCCCCGCGACGGGGCCGAACAACATCAGCCGCCCGAACTTCACGGGGTGGTCGGCGCTGGGGCCGATCTCGCTGTTCGTCGAGAACGTCCTGGGCTTCGACGTGGACGCGACGAGCAACACGGTCACGTGGCGTCTCGAGCGGCCGGGCAGGCTGGGCATCGAAGGGCTCCACATCGGCGACGTCACCGCGGACCTCGTCAGCGACGGCGAGGGGAACGTGGTCGTCACCTCGGACTCGCCTTTCACGCTGGTCGTCAACGGGACCGAGTACGAGATCATCGCGGGAGAGAACGAGATCAGCGGCTTCGACTTCCGTCGCATTTACGGCGACCTGAACTTCGACGGCGCGATCGATCAGGCCGACGCCCAGCTCTTCCGGCAGGGGTGGCGGTCGTCCACCAGCGGCAACACCGACCTGGCGTGGTCGCTCGGGGACCAGAACCTCGACGGCGTCACCGACCTGCGCGACGTGGCGATCATGCGAGCGGCGCTCGCGAAAGTTGGCCTGAGTCTATCCTTGCGATCGATCCCGGAACCGTCCTCCGTAGGGCTCGCGGCAGTCGCGGCCGCACTTTCCGCGCGCAGCCCCAAGCGGTAACAACAGTAGTCCGATTCGGGTAGGATAAGGGTTTCATACACACTACACGCCGGGCGTCTCCGCCACACAACGAAGCAAACGAATGATGAATGCCTTACCGACACCCTTAATGGCGATATGCCTCGCATTGGTGGTCTCGACAGCGACTGCCGCAGACCCGCGTTCTACCGACGCCGATGCCCGCGAGGTTCAGAAGGTGGCGGCGGCAACGACCTCCGAGAAGGCCGCCGCCAGTGAATGGGTCACAATCATCGGGAAGGAGGGCGCCTCGGGTGTCACAGGGTTGGGCGGGAATCTGGTCGAATGCCAAGGCGTTAAGATCGCTGACGACGCGAGTCACCTGAAAACTATTCCTGGCGTGGGGGTTGTCGCCGCTAGTAGGAAATTCGCCTACGGGGATGACAACAACCTTAACTCCGTCGAGCACTTCGCAGACTGCGAGGTCGTGCTGGAGTTCGTTCTCGGCGAAGGGTGCAACTCGGGGGTCAAGCTTCAAGGGCGGTATGAGATCCAACTCTACGACAGCTGGGGCAAGGAGGCGCTCAGCGGAGTCGAATGCGGCGGCGTCTATCCGCACTGGGTCAGCGCGAAGCGAGGAATCAAATACATCGACGAGGGCGTCGCCCCTTTGCGCAACGCCTCCAAGAAGCCCGGCGAATGGCAGACGCTGCGGATCGTCTTCCAAGCTCCACGCTTCAACTCCGAGGGCAAGAAGGTCGAGAACGCACGCTTTCTAAAGGTTACGCTAAACGGAGAGCTCGTCCAGCGCGACGTGGAGGTCGATTCGCCCACAGGGAACACAACGGACCCATTGCCTGAAGTTGAGAAAGGACCGCTCTACTTGCAGATGGATCACGGCGCCGTGGCGTTCCGCAATGTCCGAGTGAAACCTCTCTGATACGAATACAACGAACTCGTTGCTTCTCGTAGAGTCCACAGTAGATCCCTCAATCTGGTTGGGCGTCGGGAATGCGGCGCCAAATCAAGGGAATCGACCTCGTCGAGAGAGGCTTACGATACGGCTTCCGAGTGCCATTGCGAGCGGATCGGGCGGGCCCACGATCGCTCAGCCTCACTGTTGACTGAAGGCCTGACCGCGAAGGCTGTCGTCACCGCTGTCGTCACGCACCGCGTCGAGTCCGCCGGTGAGCAACACGCCCTCGATCTTCGCCCGGGCAATCGCGAGTTGGGCCTGCGCGTTGATGTACTGCACGTTCGAATCGTAGAACGTCTTTCGAGCGATCAGGATTTGCACGAAGTCCGCTTCGCCCGCTTGGTACGCCTTCTCCGCAAGCTCCATCGAAGAACTAGCGCTGGGGAGAATTTCCGACACGTACTGCTCGATCGCAGCCGCCGCCGTCTCATACTCCTGAGAGACAACCGCGAGGCGCGCCTTCACGTCGTTCTCGATCCGCTCCGCTTCGAAGATCGCGCGGCAGACCTCCGCACGAGCGGCAGCGATATTCCCACGATTCTTGTTGTAGAGCGGGATCGGAACGCCCACTTGGACGTTGAGCATCCCCGAGTCCGTACCGTTATCGACGCCAGCCCCCATCTGGACGGCCAAATTAGGCGTCTGCTGAGCGAGTTGTCTCTCCACGGCGGCTCGGGCGCGGGCGACGCGAGCGCGTGCGGCGGCGTACTCGGGGCTCGTGGCGACGACCGTGTTAGCAAGCGAGTTCCACTCCATCGACGGAGTCTCGGTCGGTAGCGCCCCGGCAAGCGGCGCCTGCGCCATGTTAGGCTGTCCAGCAAGGGCTGCGATCTCACGCCAAGTCGCCGCCAGCCGTGCGGTCGCTTGCCGTCTCGACAGGCCCACTTCGCTCTTTTGAATGCGGGCCTGGAGTGTGTCGATCTGCGAGCCTTCCCCCGCCTTCTTCCTTTGCTCCGCAAGGGTGTAACCCTTCTCGGCGACAATCGAGAAGTCGTCGATCAGCTGCAGCTGGCGTTGGATCGCTAGCGCCTCGTAAAAGCGGATGCGGATATCGGTTGTGACGCGGAGCCGTTGCGCTTCTAGCTCCTGTAGCTGTGCGCAGACGGTCGCGTTCAGAACCCGATGATTGAGCTGGAGTTTTCCGCCCGTGACAATCTCTTGCTCAACAAACGCGAGGTGCTGATCCGTCCCCTCGTCAGCAAGCTGTTGGCCCTGGTAGCCGACGCGTGGGTTGGGGCGGGCCGTAACCTGCGCCCTGTAACCGGCGGCCTTCTGCGTCGTCGCTGTCAGTTCTTTGATGGCCGGGTTATGGGCGAGCGCGATCGCCTCCAGGTCTTCCAAGCTCATCTCTGGCGCCGTTGAAGTCTCAGCTTGGCCTGTCGCCGATGTGTAGCCCGTGACCAGTAGGATATGGGGCTGCCCTGTCTCACAACCAGCCGCGGATGCGGTCGAAGAGAACTCTCCGGACGCCGACGCCAGGGGGCCGGACTCCGTGTCAAAGTCAGCCGACGGGGTGCCCGCTATTGGAATCGCCGGCGTCGTCGTCGCGCAACCTAGGCACGTCGTGGCGAGCAAGACGCAGGCAGGTAGTGTGTAGCAACGCATTCGGAATTTCTCGTTGCGGCAGCAGACGACCGACCCTTCATCCGGAGACCGTCAATGGCACACGGGTCGCCGCATCACTCATGTTCGGCACTTCCGCCGAGGCACGCCGTCGCGATAAACGGGATTCTGCGGGACGCGCCGCCGCACCTCGTTGCCCTATCGTTAGCGTACGAAAAGTCGCCTCTCGTGCTAGCAGAGACGGCGGCGATCAGAGCACCCGGCGGGTCGATCAAACGCTAGCAACGCATCGTTTGAGGGTGTAAAGTCCCCCGACATCCGGTCGCAAGCTAAGATAGAGACTTGCGCTACCCGAGCCTCACCGTTGGGTCATCAATCGCTGCTAGCGTTTAGTACCTTCCGAGCATGTCGCCTGATAAATGAATCGGGGATTGGCCATCAGCGCGTGAGATCGACAGAAATCGCTCGCAAGAGTTCCTCGATCGAACCGGTGTTAGAAACTCTTGCCGACAAGATGAACTCCCCATCGTTAGTTATCCGCCGGTCAACTTTCACGACGCTCTTTGTCACGATTTGCATCGTTGCCCTTGCTTCTGGATGCATGCCGGTGGATCGCTATCGCTCGTCTGCGAAAGTCCTATTCCCCAATAAGCGTGTGCTTGCCCTCGTACAAGCCGCGGAAGCGGGTGACGCCCCCACGATTAAGCGACTAGTCGCTGAGGGCGTGGACGTAAATTCTTCGGGCCGCGCCGGTGTAACTCCTCTGTTTCGAGCTGTTGTGGCGTCGAACAAGGTGGGTTTCGAGACTCTCCTTGAGTTGGGCGCCGACCCCAATCAACGGGACAACTGGGGCGACGCGGCGATCCATACGTGCGCTGAGATGAACGACGGCTGGTGGGTCGAGAAGGCGATTCAGTATGGCGCTGATCCCAACCGAACGAACAAAGGCCATCCGTACTACCCGGGCGAGACCCCTATCTTCTACTCATGCCGCATTGAGGCCGCAAAAGCTGCGAAAGCACTCATCGACGCCGGGGCCGATGTCGATCATCGTGACAAAATCGGCGCAACGCCTCTGGAAATTGCTTCGGAGTACGCGGAGTACGATATAGCTTATATGCTCCTGAAAGCAGGAGCCAACTTTCGTAACGTGCGGGAAAACGGGGTCGACTACGTCGGTTGGTTTTACCGCAACCGACCAATTGATGCGGCCCCCGACGAGCAAAAGCCTTGGTTGAAGAAGGTGATGGACTTCTTGTCGGATCACGGGATGGACCTGGGCGACACCTCCCCTGTGGCCGAGCGAAGAAAAGCAAAGTCGCCCTAGGGATCGCGGTTGGGAAGCCGTACTTATTGGTGGTGAGGGTCGAGTTGGACCCAGAGAACGCCAATCCTTCAAACCGGACGAACATCAAGTACGGCTACGACAACGCGAATCGCCGCATCCGGAAGGTGACCTACGCCGGCGACTCGGCGACGAGCGACCCAACGAACTGTCGACCCTCCAGGTGGAGCACTACGTCTGGGACCGCGACCACTTGCGAGAGTGGTCGATAGCGCGGGGAGCCGATCGGACCGACCGGCAGCGGCCCGCCGGGCGCGGCACTTTTCGGCTGCCGATCACAATTCTCGCTGCCGTACGCCCCAAGATAGACGAACTTGCCCGCGACCCTCACGAACGCTTGTTCGGTCGGCTTGTGGAGGCAGCAGGCGGGGACGCGGGGCGGTTTGCCCGCTCCCTCAGGGACGGTTTTGCCCATCGAATTGGCCAAATGGTGTAGTAACGACACCCGTTTCGGCTCGCGGGCAGCTCCCGCGACCATCGCGGGGATCGGCCTAAGGTCCGACGCCTTCACCGTTTACAGCTAGTGGGCACGACAGAACTCGAATCTGTGACCTCTTGCATGTCAAGCAAGCGCTCTAACCAACTGAGCTACGCGCCCTTCGGCCGTTGCGGTGGGGCCGCGACGGCGAGTCTCAAAGTATACCGCCGGTTTGGCGGGCCGCCAGCCCCTTTGACGCCCCCCAGCGGGTGGTCTAGATGAACGATTCGGGCGGGTCTACGATTGATCTTGCCCGTTTCGGGGCCGTGCGGTGTAATCTCCCCACGCGCCGTCCCCGCTTGGCGCACGACCTGCCCGCTATCCACCCGCCGTGACATGTCCCGCCATTCCGCCACCGTCCCCAATTGGATGAGCTGGTCAGGCCTCGTCTATTACGGCGAGACGCTCGGGTTTGTGCTCGCTTGGATCGCGGGCTTCGTCGCGTTGTCCTACACGGCCTCGCCGACGCCGGCGACTCCTGAGGTCAATCAGGTTGCATCGGTTGGCAACTCCGCGGTCACTGTCGATCGCCAGTAAGCGAGCTCGTCAGAAAGCCGACTAGCGGAACACGCCGTCCGCAATTCTTGGCAAGCGGTCGGCGGTCCCTTGAAAGACGTAGATCATCGCTGACGCCGTGTCGCCGTCTTGGGGCGTCACCTCGGCGATCACACGTCGGTACTCATGAGGTCGCGGGCTGTCGGCGGCGCAGCCCTCGTACACGTCGAGCCGATCCAGAACGCGTCGGTCGGTCACTCGATAGAGTTCGCCATGAACGGCTTCGGCCGCGTCGACGGACGGAACCACCACCGGGTAGACGAGCGAGCCACGCGGCCCCGTCACGCGGTGCATGCGGCCGCGGTAGGTCGCCGGCCCAAGCAGCGTCGCCGCTTGGCGCAGGGCGATGGCGTGGACGTTGTAGAAGCGGCTCATCAATGTGCCGTAGACAAACAGCAAGTCGCACGGCGGATCGGCGCTGTTACGCATCATTCCGGAATCTTACAGCGTTACCTGTTAACACCACCATCGAGACCAACAGGACGCAGCCGGCGGGCTCGGGGATCCTGGATGCCGAAGCGGCGGCGGCAAAGGCGTCGCGCCACACGACGTAATCCGCCGCATCGATGACGCCATCGCCGTTGCCGTCGGCATTAAGCAGTTCAGTCGATCCGTACGCGCTGCGCCAAACTTCGTAGTCGGCCGCGTCGATGACTCCGTCGTGGTCGTAGTCTCCCGTGGCCGGGATCACGATGTCCCACGAAACAAATTGCTCTAGCTCCGAGTAGCCGCTACGCACCAGGTCCAAGGCGCCGCCGGTGTTGGCGAAGTCGAGGACTTCGTCGTACGCCCGGGCGGAGATTGCGTAGCTGCCGGGGGCGAGTCCTTCGAGCGAGACGTCGAAAGACTCCCCGCTGTTCGCGGCGCTCGGCGTCCCGTCGATCGACCACTCGACGAGGATCACTTCGGAATCGACCACGTCGACCCATAGTTCCTCCGGCGCCACGAGCGTCTGGCTGTTGCCGAGGAATCCATCGAGTGGATCGACGTAGCGGTAGATGTCCTGGATCAGCTTCTCCCGCGACACCGCGTCGAACGGCCGGTTGAGCGACCGCATCTTACTGTCGAGCGACGGGCGATAGACCCCGGACTCGTAGTAGCGGGCGCCCTCGTAAACGCCGATGTCGAGGTTCGAGCCGCGCGGGTCGTCGTAACCGAGCCAGTGGCTCCATTTGGCTCCATTGGGGTCCTTGGTGACGTTCACCTCGGTCGGCTCGCCACCGGTGTAGGGGCTGTTGTAGCTGACGTACTCGTCGGCGAGGCGTGAAAACGAGTGGGCGACCTCATGCAACGCAATCTCTTTGGAGCTCGAGTTGCCGCCCGCAAAGACCGCGTACGTCCCGCCGGAGCCGCCGTACTTCGTATCGTTCACCACAACGTACTGCGTGTCGGCCGTGATCCCCATGCCAGCGAGGCCGAGATTCCGCTGTTCATTGGTCTTCGACGTGCTAACCGTCAGCAGCCGCTCGGTGCCGCTGGTGAAGTAGGTGGCGTCGAGGGCCGTGTCGTAGAAGATCCCGTTGGGCGGCTGATCGGCGCCGGACTCATTGCTGACGACCTCGATCGCATGGGCATTGAAGAAGTTGCGGTACCGCGGGAACGGGTCCGCGAGCGCCGACGGCTCGAACTTATAATCCAAGTACGCATTGACGTGCGACGTGTAGAGGCCCGCGTCGAGGTCGGTCTGCGTGTAGCCATCGCCGAGGAAGACGATATCGACACGGTTAGATGACGGGCCGTTGTCGATCAACGTCGTCAGCGCCGGCGCAGCCGCGGGCCAGAACAGGACGGCCAACACCATTAAGCTGCAACGCACCATCGAGCCCTCTCCACCCGAGCCCCACTTAGGCAACGGCGTCAGCCGTCGAAATCCCTTCTCATCTCAGCCCTAACCCGTCCCCTAGTAATTCGGCGTCGGCGCGCGGAAGTCGCTAAGATTCACCGACTTGAACCACTCGATCGTCTTGTCGAGCCCTTCGTCGAGTTTCACCTTCGGCTCCCAGCCGAGCTTTGCCTTCGCCAGCGTGATGTCGGGCTGACGCTGCGTCGGGTCGTCGGAGGGGAGCGGGCGGTGGACGATTTTCGACTTCGATCCCGTCCGCGCGATCACTTTCTCGGCCAGCTCGAGGATCGTGAACTCGCCCGGGTTGCCGATGTTCACCGGTCCGACGAAGTCGTCCGGCGCGTTCATCATCCGGATCATGCCCTCAATCAAATCATCGCGGTAGCAGAACGAGCGCGTCTGGTTGCCCTCGCCGAAGACAGTGATGTCCTCGCCCGCCAGCGCTTGGCGGATGAAGTTCGACACCACCCGGCCGTCGAATGGGTGCATCCGCGGGCCGTAGGTGTTGAAGATCCGCACAATGCGGACGTTCACGCCGTTGTGGCGGTGGTAGTCCATGAACAGCGTCTCAGCGGCGCGCTTGCCTTCGTCGTAGCACGCGCGGAGGCCGATCGGGTTGACGCTGCCGCGGTACGACTCGGGCTGCGGATGGATCTCGGGGTCGCCGTAGACCTCGCTGGTGGAGGCTTGCAAGATCTTCGCACGGCAACGCTTCGTCATGCCGAGCAGGTTGATGGCCCCCATGACGGAGGTCTTCATCGTCTTGATCGGGTTGTACTGGTAGTGGCCCGGCGCCGCGGGGCAGGCCAGGTTGTAGACCTCGTCCACCTCCAGCCACAGCGGGTGGGTGATGTCGTGGCGGACCAGCTCGAAGTTCGGTTTGTCGAGCAGGTGCGTGACGTTCGACTTCTGCGACGTGAAGAAGTTATCGACGCAGATCACGTCGTGGCCATCGCCTACCAAACGCTCGCAGAGGTGCGAGCCGAGGAACCCGGCGCCGCCGGTGACGAGGATGCGTTTCAGTTGCGACATCGGGAGATCGTGGCGGGCGGGGCGGGGCGATCGGCGGGAACTTGCTAAACTCTCCCGTCGGGAGAGCCCGGTAGTGTGATCGACTCGACGGCCCAGAGCAAACCACACAGAGCCAACGACGGCCCGGTCCGTTACACTGTCCGGACCTTTTCCCCGCTCTTTTCCGCCGCCGATCGTATGTCGAAGCCAGCCGACCCACCGAGACCCGCGATCGCCCTCCCGCCGCGGGGCGCCGCCCTTCTGCTAGCGGTCGGCCCGGCGATCGTCTGGTGCGCCGAGTACATCGGTTCAGGAGAGGTGATCCTCGCCACCCGCACCGGCGCCGTCCTCGGGAGCGGCGTCCTCTGGGCGGTCTTCATCGGCGTCTTCCTCAAGTACCTGATCGGCTTGGCGGGCGGCTGGTACACGGTCGCCACCGGCGAAAGCATGATCGACCTCTTCGGCCGCCTCCCGGGCCCGAAGAACGCCTTCGTGTGGGTCGTCTTCTTTGTCCAGCTCGTCGCGTCGATCTTCGCGATCGGCTCGATCGCTTCGTCGGCCGGCGTCTTCATCGCCGAGCTGACGCCGATCCCCGCCTACCTTGCCGGCTGGATGGTGACCCTGTTTGCGGTCACGATCGCCTGGATCGGCGAGTTCCGCATGATGAAGTTCGTCATGGCGGCGCTGATCTCGCTGACACTCGTCGGCGTTGTCGTTATCGCGGTGCAGGTGATGCCGCCGCTCGGAGAACTCTTGGCCGGACTCGTGCCGAAAGTCCCCGCCGTCCCCGACTGGGCCGTCGCGCAGAAGGCCAACCCCAACGGCTGGTCCGAAGTGCTCCCGCTCTTGGGCTGGGGCGCCGGCGGCTTCGCCAGTCAGGTCTGGTACACCTACTGGGTCATGGGAGCGGGCTACGGCGCCGCGGCGGGCAACCGTCAGGGCAAGCCCGCCGACGAGGCCCTACTCAAGACGCTCAATAGCGAAGACGCCCAACGAATTGCCGGTTGGCGCCGGCTCGTGACATTCGACGCCACCTCGGCGATGGTCGTCGGCATCGCCGTCACCAGCGGCTTCCTTCTCGCCGGCGCGGGGGTGCTCGGCGCCAATGAAGTCGCGCCCGAAGGAACCAAAGTCGCCTTCACCCTCGCGTCGCTCTTCGGCAGCCAGTGGGGCTCGACCGGCGCGACGCTCTTCCTTGTCGGCGGCGCCGCGGCACTCGTCTCGACCCAGCTCGCCCAAGTTGCCGGCTGGCCCTACTTGCTCGATGACTGCGTGCGGCTCTGCCTGCCCAAGACGGTCGCCGCTTGGTCGCCGATCACCCGCCGCCGCGCCTGGCTGGTCTTTTATCTGATTGCAAGCATGGCCATCGTCTATAGGCTTGGCTACAACCCGGTTGCCTTGGTGCAGTTCGCAGCCACCCTCGAAGGCCTCGTCCTCACGCCGCTGCAAGCGCTGGCGATGATCGTCGGCCTCTATTGGATCTTGCCGAAGCTCTATCAGCCCGAGGTCGGCGCCCAACTGAGACCCGGCCCCTTCATCGGCGTCGGCCTCGTCGTCTGCTTCCTGTTCTTCACCGCCGCGGTGGTGATGTCGCTGGTGATCGCGATGAAGTAGGCCCAAAATGTGAGAGGCGTGTCCAGACGCCGATTACGGTGTCTTGGTCGGAATCGGTATGGTGCGCACAGTCGTAGGGTGGGTCGCGACCCACCAGCAGCTAGGTTGATACGGAGCTAAATAACCGGACGCTAAGGCGTGCCGGCTGATACGGACACTGAATCAGCCGCGGGGCCTTAGCCCCCGGTTTTGCTGCTTTGCCAACAAGCAACCACTGACAATGGCGATCACTAGCGTCCCCGGCTCCGGGACCGACAACGCCGCCGCCGGCAACACGGCCCCGTAATTCGCCGCCCACTGCCCGTATTCCGCGGCGCCCATGCCCGCGTCCCGCCACACGGTGTAGTCAGCCGCGTTGACCACGCCGTCATTGTTGAAATCGCCCAGCAGCGACAGGCTCCCCGGCTCGATCGCCTCCGCAAACTCCGCCGCCTCGAAGAGCGGCCCCGGCGCCATTTCCGAAATCGCCAGTGTCGTCGTCAGCACGTTGTATCCCGTCGCCGCCTCCCACACGCCCGTGTTGGCGAAGCGGATCGCGTAACGCACGTCGTCGCGGATCGAGGCGTCCGCGTCGGGCATCCACAGCGCGACCGTGTACTGCCCCTCGGCAAGGTCCTCGGGCAGCACCAGCTGCGTCTCGACGCTGGCCATCTCGCCGCCGGCCCACCAGCGGGGATCGACCGATAGCTTGGCGGTCGTCACCTCACCCGTCGTGTTGTGACGCAGCACTACCTCGACAGGCCGCGGGTTGAACAGCTCGCCGAAGCCGACGTTGTCAATCGTGAACTCTAGCGGTAGCAGCCCCGCGGGCTTCGCCATTGTCGGCAACGCCGCCTCCTTCAACTCGAAGCGATAACCCAACCGCCGCGCGATCTCGTCGAACGCGCCCGCGTCGCGCCAGTGCTGGATCACGTCGGGGTGATAGTTGATATTCAGATAGTCGGTGTGCAGCGCCGTCATCTCGGCGATCGCGTTCGGCGCATCGTTGCACTCGTGCCGCCCGCATGTCTCGCCGCCGTGCGCCGCGTACCGACTCTCGCCGCCGATGTAGCCGATCTCCCGCGCCC
The DNA here is from genome assembly GCF_007753265.1 of Botrimarina mediterranea. NCBI lineage: Bacteria > Pseudomonadati > Planctomycetota > Planctomycetia > Pirellulales > Lacipirellulaceae > Botrimarina > Botrimarina mediterranea. The sequence goes on along the minus strand of NZ_CP036349.1, from coordinate 330,913 downwards.
GGCTCCAGCCCGGCGTAACGTAGGTCCCCACGTCGTTCGGCGACGACAAGAAACAGTCGTTGAGGTGCCCGACGCGCGACAGGTCGCTCCCATCAAACGCGTTGGCCGCGGTGATGACGGCCGACTCGCTCCCCGACGATCCGCCGAAGATCTGCCGCTTGTAGTGCGGCGTGCGGATGCCGACGGTCCGGTCCACCGGCAACGCGTCGAGGATGGCGCCGAGGATCTCGGTCCGATTCGACACCGTGTCGTTCCCGTTGGTCGAGCCGTGCCACTCCCCCCAAGCGCCGATGAAGCCGGCGTCCATGTGGAAGATCACGTCCTTGTTCGCTTCCCAAAGCGGGCGCAGCTGCTCGATGTGGCCGAGAATGACGCTCTTCGGGGCGTCGGCGCCGCCGTCGTTGTTGTAGTTGAGGCGGAACTTGACCTTGATGCCGTGCTCCCGGGCCTCGTCGAAGCCGTTCTGAATCTGGTTCAGAAAGCTCTGGCTCAGCGGCGCGTTGCGGAACGCGCTCGCCGTCGCGCCGGCGTACACGATCGAAACGCCCTGCGCCCGGGCGTTGCCGTAGTTCCACGGGTCGAGCAGATTGCTGAACTGCATGAACCCCCGCTCGGGGTTCAGAAAGGCCGCGTCGGTCGCCTGGTACTGCGTTGTCTGGCTCGGCCCCTGGGCCGCCGCCGGCGAAGTAATCGCCGCCGCAACAAGAAGGGCCAGCGGCAGACGCGACAAGAGGTTCCAGGTCATGGCGGGCGGTTCGCTGAGGTCGAGTCACGCAACGGCTATCTTAGCCACGCCGCGGACCGGCCGCTGGTTACGCAGAAACCGCCACAAATTCCCCCTCCTCCTTTAGGGGGAGGGGCTAGGAGAGGGGGAGCCCTGGGTGCCCGCTCAACCTCTCGCCTACTGGCCCCCAGCTCTACTGGAGTTCGGCCAGCCGGACGTTGCGGAACTGGACCACCATCTCATTCCCCGGGTGCAGCTGCAGGCCCACCGGGCCGCGCTCAACGGCGGTGTCCGACTCGTAGTGGCAGACGTGCTTGCCGTTGAGCCAGACGTCGTAGTCGTTCCCCACGGCGACCACCTTCATCGCGTTCCAGCCGTCCGCTTTCAGCACGTCGGCCACGCCCGTCGCCTCGACCGGGTAGCCCTTCCCGCCGATGTAAGGCGACGCGGTCATGTCGCGCTTCAGCGACCCCGAGATGCCGATCTGGATCTGGTCGTTCTCTTGCCGCAAGAACACGCCCGAATCGACCGTCCCCGAAACCGACTTGAACTCCAGCTCGATGATGAAGTCGTCATACTCCTTCTCGGTCCACAAGGTCGAACCCTTCCTGCTCTCGTCGCTCGTGACCGTAAGAACCCCGTCCTCAAGCTCCCAGCAATGCGCGAGCGTCGAGGGCTTCCACCCGTCGAGGCTCTTCGTGAGCGTCGGCGGCAACTCGTCAGCGAGGGCGACGGTGGCGAGAACAGCGACGATGGCGAGCGACAGGGGTTTCATCGAGAGGCCTCGAAAGAGTGGCGACGAGTGGTGTGGCGACATGATAACCCGCAACGCGAGCGGGTTGCGGATGGATGACGCGATACAGGCCACGTGTTGGGAGAACGGTACGGCTCGGTAATTCTCCTCCCTTTTGAGGGAGGGGTTAGGGGAGGGTGAAACGCGTCCAACGGAGTGCGGGTTTTTGGCGAATCAACTTCAAAAGCGCTAGTTGCCAAATAGACGTTGCGTAACGGACAAGTCAGACCCTCCCCCCGTTTTCCGAAGAAGTGGCCTCCCCAAAAAGATAGGGGAATAAGCAGACGCTCACTCCGCTCGCCGTAGCCCCTCATATCGCACCACCCACGACCCATCCGCCGGAAACCCCGGCGCGTGCTGCGACGCGTCGGCGCCCTCCCAGCCCGCCGCCATCATCGCGGCCGCGTACAACAGGCCGCCGTTTGCCGGCAGATAGACCGGCAGGCGGTTCTCTTGCCAGCAGTGGCCGCTCGGCAGGTAGCCGTTCTTCGGCGTGTCGCGCAGCAGCAGTGCGACCGCGTCCTCGGGCCGGCCTAGCCGCGCCGCCGTCATCGCCGCCATCGGGCAGTCCCAACCCCACGTCGATTGCCAGTCCCAATCGTCGAGCACGCCGGTAAGCGTCCGGTCCATCACCTGGCGGTCCACGAGGCCCACGTCGGGCAGCATGCCGAAGGCCGCGAGCATCGAGGGGTGGTCCTCACGGATCGTGTACGGCGCCGTCTCGATCGCCGCGTACTCACCGTCGCGTATTGTGGGCTTCGCGATCTTCTCAGCCACGTCAATCCACTTCTCGTTCTTCGGCAGCGCCATCCGCTCACGCCACTCGCTCGCCACGCCGAGCGCCCACCGCCAGTAGGCCAGCTCAAACGTCGGGTTGAGCACGCCGCCTTCCTTGAGCCCGCTATAACTCTCCTGCGCGGCGACCAGTAACGGGCCGAGCACATAGCGATCGCCCTCCGCGTCGTCGTGGGCGTAGTCCGCCATGAAGTCGGCCGTCGCCTCGACGATCGGCCAGTAGCGCTGGAGCGTCTCCGGCGTCGGGTCCGCGTCGTACAGCAGTTTCACGAGCCAGATCGGGTGCGGCTGCTGCCAGATCAAGAGTTCGCCAACCGAGCTCGGGCTGCTAACGCCCTCGGGATCGGTCATCTTCGGCCAGCGAACGCCCGCGTAACCCTGCCGCTCCGCGATGCGTCGCGCAGCGGGCAGGATCTCCTCGTACCAGCTGAGGCTCCGCTCCAGGAGGTCCGCCCGACCCCACAGCGCAAAGTGCGCCGCGTGCCACCAGTGCATTTCGAGATGGTGTTTGCCAAACCAAGAGTTGCACACGAGCCCCGTCTCCTGCGGTGGCATCGTCCCCGCCGAGTGCAACGCCGTCAGGTACTGCGACAACACGATACGACGCTCCAGCTCCCGCCAACGCGGATCGGTGCTCTGCGACAGATCGATCGCCGCGCCACGCTGCCAGAAATTTTTCCAATGGTCGGCGGAGGCTTGAAGGTTTGCCGCGTAATTGGAATCGCCGCCACCACTGATCGAGCCTTCTTTGAATGCAATCAACACTTCATTCTTTTCAGTACGCCATCCAATCCGCCAGGAATGCGGATCGGCGCCGTAAACATCGCCGTCGACGTGTCGCTGTGTTCGAAAGACACCGTAGCGGGACCCATCTAACTCACGCACAGAGTGTGCGTTGACGCTACCGTCACTTATCAACGGTTCTGTCTTATGCCGCTCCGGCTTCGACCAGTCATCCATCCGCGGGCCCCATTCGCCCGTGGGATAGCTAAAGGTCACGTCGATCGCCACACGACCTTCAGCGCCAAGCGGCGACTCGATCAACACGGCCACCGCATCCATCTTCGGATGAGCAACCGTCCGCACCGTCACCGGCTCGCCATCGAACTCAAACTCGCTCACCGCTTCGCCCGTCCACAGGTCGAGCGTCTGCCGCGGTGACTTGATGTCGTCGCGGGTCGCCGCGCTGCCGTCCTTGTGCGTCAGCCGCAGGGCGATGCGGCCCAAGTTGAACTTGTGGGGATTGGCGCGCAGCGACTTGGCGGCGTCGCTCTTCATATCGGTCGCGTACGAAACCTTGCGGCCGTGCACGGTGTACTCACGCAGCGCCGCCTCGTACGGCACGTCCTCGCTGCCGGGGAACGAATGCCATGCCCACTCGGCCATCGTCGCTAGAGGCACGGCGCCCGGCTCTTCGCTCGGGAAAGTCTGCAAACCTGTCACGTCGAAGTTGAACGCGAACGTCCCGTTGCCCACCGCCAGCGGTGAGTCGTCGTGGAACTCGGTCAGCACGATGTTGTGCCGCCGGACCAACGCCTCACGATCAATGGGGTCCTCACGATCGATCGGCGCGTCGCGATCCGTCCGCTCCGCGGCATGGCACGCGGCTGCCATCAGGACCGCTAAGAGGGAGAGCAAGCCGTGTCGCATCGGTCGCCTTCTGCCGGAGGAAAAAGGCGTTCCGCACGACGCCTTTTAGCCCCACATTATAACCGATTTTGAAACGCCACGTCGGCTAAATTAGCCACCCCCCGGCGGACCTAAACGGTCGAGCCCGCGCGTCGGCGCAGCGTACGGAATAAACCCGTCCGCACGAGCGCGGCGGCAGAAGTCAGCGACCAATTCACCATCGTTAACGTAATCCACAACGAGCACCACCTTGCCCTCTTTTAGGAAATCAGACTTCAGCACCTCGACCTTGTCGCCGTCGGTCGCCAGCGCGTTGTTCTCATCCTCGTCGCCGCGGTAGTACGTGTCTTCGATCGCGATCGCGCCCATCGCGTCCAGATAGTCCCCGGCGAGCTGTGCGTCATCTGGTTGGGGATGCTTGCCGTGCCGCAAGTCGTTCAACATGAACTCGCCGTTCTGCGGGATCACAAAGAACTTGGGGTTCACCTCCCGAGCGTGCGCGGTGAATGAAACAACGAACGTCGCCATCCGCCGCGCGGCGTCTTGTTGGTCGATCGGATCACCATCGCGGCGATCGCGCTGCTTCGCCTTCGCGCCCCAGAAGTAATACGCATCGACGATGTCGAGGTACGCCCCGTCGAATCCCTGAGCGACGATCTGATCGAGCCAGCCGTTGCGCGCGTCGTTGAAGACGATCGCCTGCCACGCCGGGTCCCAGTAGCGGACCTTCCGCGACTCGGGCCAATCGGGGTTCACCGGTCCCAGCCAAGCCGGTGCGGCGCCGGTCAGCGCGCCCCGTGCGCGACCGCTGCGGGTCCACTCACGGCGCCAATGGGCGCGGAACTCACTTGCCTCGCCAATCGAGAGATAGGCAACCACCACACGCCGGCCCCCGTCGACCCGGCGCTGCATCTCGGCGACCTCGTCACTTGTGAACTTGCTGGCCTCGTCGCCATGCCTCGCGAAATCCACCACCATCAAGTCGTGCGGCGCCGCGGCGATCGCGACGGGCTCGTGCCGCTGGAGCTGGTAACCCCAGGTCCGCACCGAGACGGGTCCATCCTTGGTTTCAAGGTCCTGGGCAGACGCAACAGCGGCGGCGAGCGAGAAAGCGACGGCAAGCAGGCGGGGCATCGTATATCTCGGGCAGGAAGGACCGGGAATCCGTTTGCTACGTCACAGGATCGTCAAAGGCTACTCACCACACGGGCGATTCGCTGGCCTATACTGACGTCTCGCCCGCTTGATCCTCCCTGCGACACCACGCCTTGAAGACCCCGCCACGCCGCCGCCCCTCCCTCGCCGGCTTCACGTTCGCTGCCGCAGGCTTCACGCTCGTCGAACTGCTGGTGGTGATCGCCATCATCGGCGTGCTCGTGGCGATGCTCCTCCCCGCGGTTCAAGCAGCCCGCGAAGCGGCCCGCCGCGGGACCTGCCAGAGCCACTTGCGGCAGTTCGCGATCGCGATGCAGACGCACCACGAGCAATTCGGCCGCTTCCCCACCGGCGGCTGGAGCTACCTCTGGACCGGCGACGCCGACCGCGGCTCCGATCGCAACCAGCCCGGCGGCTGGCTCTACAACGTGCTGCCCTATGTCGAAGAGTCGGCGGTGCACGACATGGGCAAAGGTCTCACCGGCGACGCTAAGCTGCAAGCCGCCGCGCAGATGGCGCAGACCGTCGTCGGCATTGCTTACTGCCCAAGCCGGCGCGCGGCCGCGCTGTATCCGTTCACAAGCAGCAAGCCCATCGTCAATGCTGAACCCTCGCCCTTCGTGATGAAGACCGACTACGCCGCCAGCGCTGGCGACGTCGTCACCAACAACGACGGCCCCGCGACGCTCGACGGCGCCGACACGCACGACTGGGGCAACGCCTTCGACGCCACCGGCCTCTTCTTCGCCCGTAGCGAAATCCGCATCCCGCAAATCACTGACGGCACAAGCAAGACCTACGCCGTCGGCGAGAAGCGAGTGCAGTTCGGCTCGTTCGAAAAGACGGTCGAAAGCGGCGGCCCCTTCGACTGGGGCGACGACGGCCTCGCCTTCGTCGGCCATGGCGCCGACGTCGCCCGCTTCGCCAACGTCGATTCGCCGCTCGGCCCCGATAGCGCGACAGCCTTCCACCGCAGCTTCGGCAGCGCCCACCCCACCGGCTGCGGCTTCGCGATGGCGGACGGCTCGGTGCAGTGGATCGCCTATGACATCGACCCCGAACTTCACCGCCGCAACGCCAACCGCGCCGACGAATCAACAACGACTTCAACTCCTTAATGAGACGGCCCACGAATCACACGAATCAACACGAATACCCCCTTATTCGTGCCAATTCGTGTGATTCGTGGGCAATGAAATGCACCTTCGACGGACAACAGAAATGCAAAAGTACTTGTTAATCGCCATCGCGATGGGTTTCGCTACGATCGCCACGGCGCAAGACCGTGGCGAGGCGATCTATCTCGAGAAGTGCGCCTCGTGCCACGGCCGCGACCTGCAAGGGGGCAACGCCCAGAGCATGGTCGATGGCTTCTGGCAGTTCGGCGGCGGCGACGGCGAGTTGTTCCGCAACATCAAGTTCGGCATCTCGGCCGTCGGCATGCCCGCCTACGGGGCGACGCTCTCGGACGAGGATGTCAACAGCGTCATCCGCTACATCCGCGACGCCGCCAAACGCGAAGGCGCCGAGCGCCCGCCGCTCCCCGAACAACTCGCAACGCGCGACTACGACGTGAAGGTCACGAAGTGGATCGAGGGCGGCCTCGAACTTCCGTGGGCGCTGACCTTCATCGACGGCAACACCGCCCTCATCACCGAGCGCCCCGGCCGCCTCCGCATCGTGCGTGATGGCAAGCTCGACCCCAAGCCGATCAGCGGTACGCCCGAGGTCGTCACGTTCGTTCAAGGCGGTCTCTTGGACGTCGCCGTTGACCCCGACTACAGCGAGAACGGCTGGCTCTACCTGAGCTACTCGCACGGCAGCGGAAAGAAGGATCGGCACAACAACCCCGGCGCGATGACGCGCGTCGTCCGCGGCAAGATCAAGGACGGCGCCTGGATCGACCAGGAGGTCCTGTTCGAGGCGCCCGAGGAGACTTACAAGTACACCGGCCTGCACTTCGGCAGCCGCATCGCGTTCGACAAGCAGAAGCGTCTCTACTTCTCGATCGGCGAGCGCGGCCATCAAGACGATGCGCAGGACCCCAAGCTCCCCAACGGCAAGGTCCACCGCATCAACCGCGACGGTTCGATCCCGACCGACAACCCGTTCGCCGACGGCAACGAAGGCATGCCCTCGGTCTTCACCTACGGCAACCGCAACCCACAGGGCCTGGCGACGCACCCGCGGAGCGGCGCCATCTGGGAGACCGAGCACGGCCCGATGGGCGGCGACGAGGTCAACATCCTCAAGTCGGGTGCCAACTACGGCTGGCCTAAGATCACGTACGGCATCAACTACAACGGCCTGGCGATCAGCGACCAGCAACGCGCCAAGGGGATGGAGCAGCCCGTCTACTACTGGGTCCCGTCGATCGCCGTCTGTGGCGTCGAGTTCTGCCGGGGCGAAGAGTTCCCCCGTTGGCGGAACAACCTGATCGTCAGCGGCTTATCGTACGAGACGGTGCAGCGACTCGCCATCGCCAATGGCCGTGTGATGCACAACGAGCAATTGCTCAAGGGCGCCGGCCGTGTCCGCGACATCGCCATCGACCCCAGCGGCGCCATCTACGCAGTGCTCAACGGCCCCGACATGGTGGTCAAACTCACCAACGACGGCGCCGCCTTAAGACAGTAAGGGCTACCCGCTCCGGACTTGCGCCTACAATCGGTTCGACAACCAACCAACCTCTAACTCCGCTAGCGCCATGCAACGCCTGCTCGGCTCCGCCCTCGCCATCGCCCTCCTCACCCAGGCCGCCATCGTGTCCGCCCAAGACCTCCTCGCCGACTCCAAGGCGCCCGCCGCGCTGGCGTTCGAGATGAAGACCCTCGAAGGCGAGCCCGTGAACCTTGCCGACGAGTACGCCGGCAAGGTGGTGCTCTTCGTCAATGTCGCCAGCAAGTGCGGCTACACCCGTCAGTACGCCGGCCTGCAAGCGCTCAACGAGAAGTACGCCGACCAGGGCCTCGAGATCGTCGGCGTCCCCTGCAACCAGTTCGGCGGCCAAGAGCCCGGGACGGCCGAAGAGATCGCGACGTTCTGCTCGACCAAGTACGGCGTCGACTTCGACATGCTCGAGAAGGTCGAGGTCAACGGCGACGGCCAAGCGCCGCTCTACAAGTACCTGACGAAAGAGTCGCCCCACCCCGGCGCGATCAAGTGGAACTTCGAGAAGTTCCTCGTCGGCCGCGACGGCAAGGTCGTGGGCCGCTACGCGTCGGGCGTCGCGCCAGGAGACGCCGACTTCGTCGCCGACATCGAGAAGGAATTGGCGAAGAAGTAGGGAGTGAAGAATCCCCCCTCCCTTTTAGGGAGGGGTCGGGGGAGGGTGTCGATCGTCTGCAACGATGTCGTCCGCCTTTGGAGCGACACGCAATCTAGTTGTAGCGCGACCCAGTTGTGCGCGACATCGTTGAGGGAGTATCAAGACCCTCCCCTAAACCCTCCCTAATAAGGGAGGGGGACAGCGCACGTCGCTGACGCTCGTTAGTTGGCTGCGGTGGCCAACCCACGTCCCACCAGCCACCCCTCCAGCACCGCGGGCCAAGCGGCTACCGACCCCTCGGTCGCCCACATGCCATAGCCGTGGCCGCCCGTCTCGTAGAGGTGCATCTCAACGGGCACGCCGTGCGCACGGCACGCTTCGTAGTAGCGCTGCGCGTTGGCGACGGGCACCGCGCCGTCGTCGATGCTGTGGACGATCAGCGCCGGCGGTGTTTGGGCGGTGACTTGTTCGTCAGCAGACATTTGTACGACGAGCGCCTCGTCGGGCGATTCGCCGAGCAGATTCCGACCCGACCCGCCGTGCGATACTTCGGGGCGCATCGAGATCACGGGATAAACGAGGATCGAAAAATCGGGCCGGGCGGAGACTTCGGCGAACGTATCGTCGATCCCTTCGAGTGGCCCTTCCAGCGGCAGGTCGAAGAGGGTCGATGCGGTCGCGGCAAGATGCCCGCCGGCCGAGAAGCCCATCACACCGATCTTCGCGGTATCCACTCCCCATTCCTCCGCACGGCTGCGCATCAGGCGCACCGCGCGCTTCGCATCGGCCAGCGGGACCGGATGCAACTGCTTGCCGCCGCCGCAGCGGTACGGGACCACCATTGCGGTGACGCCGCGCTGGCTCAACCACTCGGCGACGTAGTGCCCTTCCTTGTCGATCGCCTGCCCTGCGTAGCCGCCGCCAGGGAAGACCACGACCGCCGCGCCGGTCGCGTTCATGGCCTCGGGTCGATAGACGCTAACGACCGGGTGCTCGACGCCCGTCAGCCAGCGATTCGGTCGATCACTCTCACGACCCTCGTACTTGCCGATGTCGTCCGCGGCGAGTTGCGTGTCGCCCCACAGCGCGATTTCGATTGGCTCCGAACCCGCCGCTATCGTCGTAGCGACCGACAGCGTCCCCGACATCAGCACCTGAATAATCATTCGGCAGATCATACGGACTCGTCTCCGATACGAAGGACACCCACCACGGCCGGTGCGTATTCGCGGACGTCCCAACCCGATTCCGAGCGATGCTCTTTCACCCGACCGGGAAGGAGTGAAAAGTCGAAGCGCTGGTCCGCTTCGATCACCAGCATGCTCTCCGGCGGCGCGTGCTTCAACAGCGCCTCGATGAGCATCAGCATCTCGTCCTGCCGTTCGATGAAGAACGAGTATGGCGGCGAGATGAACGCCAGCCAGGGCGATTGCGGGTTGGGGATGGCGGATGGCGGATCGGTTTCCCTCGTCCCCCGTCCCCCGTCCCTCTTCCCTAAGTCTCTTTGCGCCCACACAAAGGCGCTCGCCATCATCAACTCGCACACCCCCTCCACGCCCATCGCCTTGATGTTCTGCTTGACGATCTCGGCGGTGGGGACGTGGCGTTCGATGAACAGGCAGCTAGCGGCCCCGCGGCTCAGGGCCTCCAGGCCCAGCGCGCCGGTCCCCGCGAACAGGTCCATGGCGTGCTTCCCCTCGGCGTCCGTGCCGACAAGGTTGAAGATCGCCTCTCGCACCCGGTGCTTCATCGGCCGCGTGACCCGTTCGCCCGCGACGGCGCCCGACGTGTGCAGCAGGGGCTCGCTGGTCAGTTTCGTACCGCGATACTTGCCGCCGATGATCCGCAGATCGATCGCTTCGGTGGGGATGTCACTCTTGGGACGTCGCTTGGCCATAGGGGGAGAGGCTAGATGCTAGAGGCTAGAGGCTAGAGAATGGGTGGGAACCGCCTCTCGGCGCCCGACGTAGAAATCGCTTGATCAACCGCATTGGCTAGACCGCCATCATCTAGCCTCTAGCCGCTAGCCTCTAGCCTCTCCCTCCCATGTCCATGTTTCGCTCGCTTGTCGCCGCGATGCTGCTAGGCTTTGCCGTTACGGAGGTCCGCGCCGACGCCGCGGCCGACTACAACGCGGCCCTGGCGGATTACCGAGCCACGTTCTCGGAGATCGAGAAGCTCTTCACGGAATACCAAGCCGCCGGCCCGGACCGTCGAAAAGTCATCAACGAACAGCTCAAGCCCCTCGGCATCAAGGCCAAGACCAAATTGAACGCTATGACCCAAGCCGCCCTCGAAGTCTACAAGGCCGACCCCAACGGCGATCCGAAGATCACCGAGTTGCTGCTGACGGTCGTGGATTTCGACATCGTCGGCGGCCCCAATGGCGGCGGCGATCAGTACGAGGAGGCCCTGCCGATCATCGAGGCCCTTGTGGAAGGGGGCGAGGACAAGCCCGTGCTGCCATTGTGGGGCGTGCTGGCCGCGATCTGCACAAACGACTTCGACAAGGCCGACGAGTTCGCCAAGAAGGCCGTCGAGATGAACTCACTGAAGGCCGACCCGGGCCAGTCTGAAGCGGCCCAGGACGTCTTTTCTCAGGCGGTCCGCTACCTCCAGGAGAAGGACCGCTTCCGCAAGCGTTGGGAAGCGGAGAAGAAGGTCCGCGACGCCGAGGCGGCCGCCGACAACAACCCGCGGGTGAAGTTCACCCTCGAGAAGGGGGACATCGTCATCGAGCTGTTCGAGGACCAAGCGCCAATCGCCACGGCCAACATGATCACGCTGGTGAAAGACGGTTTCTACGACGGCATCGTCTTCCACCGCGTCCTCCCCAACTTCATGGCCCAGGGCGGCGACCCCACCGGCAAGGGCTCTGGCGGCCCCGGCTACTCGATCGCCTGCGAGTGCTACCGCCCCGACGCCCGCAAGCACTTCCGCGGCTCGCTGAGCATGGCCCACGCCGGCAAGGACACGGGCGGCTCGCAGTTCTTCCTCTGCTTTGTGCCCACCGACTTCCTTGACGGCAAGCACACGGCGTTCGGCCGCGTCGTTGAGGGGATGGAGCTCTTGGGCGAGATCCAGCGGATCGACCCGGACAAGCCGACCGGCGCCGAGCCCGACAAGATCGTGAATGCCGAGGTGGTCCGCGATCGCGGCCACGCCTACGAGTTCAAGAAGCTGCCCGAACGGTGATCCGCCGCGGCTGGATCACGACGTTCCCGCCACCACCCCGTTGGGTCTGACCCATCCGTCGGGTCTGAGCCGTGGGCGGGAGCCCTCGGTGTGAAGCGGGTACCAGCCACCCACCGAGGGCTCGCGCCCACGGCTCAGACGAACACCTCCAGGGAGGGGTTTCGGTCGCTTTCTCCCCCCACCCTCTCGGCGCTGTCGTATACGTGCGTTCATGCGGCCATAAAGGGCCCTTACGCGGTGCTTTGCGCGCCGCTTGATGGTTTGTCCCTCCGGCGTGCTGGGACGCCGTAGATGGCCTTCTAGCGGCTCTCAGCGGGGGTTGAGTAAAACCACCCGTTCGGGTGGCGCCGACTTTTCTACTTTTCCGGCGCCCGCCGCTAGCACTTTGCGGCCGCGAACCGTTGACGCATGGCGTAGGTCTTGCCTACGCTACTTTGCTCTGGCCTATGCTGCGACTGCTCCTATTGGCCGGCCTAATTGACTACCCCGGCAATCCGCCGCCAATCTCGGTTTTGCGTTCTCGATGCACCTGAAATCACTCAAGGTGTTCTGCGACATCATCCGACTAGGCAGCTTTTCGAAAGCTGCCGAGCTGAATCATGTCTCGCAGCCCAGCGCAAGCCAGCTGGTGAATCACCTCGAAGAGCGCTTGGGCGTCGAGCTCATCGACCGCTCACGGCGGCCGTTCCTCGTCACCGACGCGGGGACGGCCTACTACGAGGGCTGTCGCGAGCTCGTGCAGCGCTACGAAGAGCTGGAGAGCCTCGTCCGCGGGTTGCAACAGTGCCCCGGCGGGCGACTGCGGGTGGCGGCGATCTACTCGGTCGGCCTCGGGCAGATGCACCGCGTCGTCGAAGAGTTCCGGCGCGAGCAAGCCGGCGCCGAGCTGCGGGTCGATTACATGCACCCCGACCAGGTCCGCGCCGCGGTCCTGTCGGGCGAAGCCGAGCTGGGCATCACCAGCTTCCCCGAAGCGGGCCGCCAGCTCGGCGTCACGCCGTGGCGTGACGAGGCGTTCGCCCTTGCGGTTAACCCCGATCACGAGCTCGCCACCGCCGGCAAGGTGGCGGTCCACACCCTCGACGGTCAGTTCATGGTGATGCCGCAAGCGGGCCTACGCGTGCGCGACGAGATCGACCGCTGGCTGGCGTCGCACAACGTCTCGGCCAAGGTCGCCGCCGAGTTCGACAACCTTGAGTTTGTTAAACGCGCGATCGAAGTCGGCGAAGGGATCGGCCTGCTCCCGGCCCAGACCTTCCTCAACGAGACCTACTCCGGTTCGCTCGTGCGGGTCGACCTCGTCGACGACGAGGGGAAGCCCGAGACTTTCGTGCGCCCGCTGGGCGTCATCCATCTGCGTGACGAAGAACTGACCGAAGCGGCCGAGCATTTCTTGCGGCTCTTGGCGAGACACGCCAACGACCTGCCGGCGCCGATCCCGCGCAACGGCCTCGGCAAGGGCTCGGCCAACGGCTCGCCGCGAGCCGGCGCCACCTGACCGCCGCCGCTCGAGTCCCCTCTCCCTCCTTACGAAGTCACCGCGACCCCTTTCTTGATTAACGCGATGTCGACGAAAAAGCCGCTGATCCACCTGCCCCAGGCGCAGGGCCTATACGACCCCCGCAACGAGCGCGACGCCTGCGGCGTCGGCTTCATCGCGAACGTCAAAGGCGTGGCGTCGCACCAGATCGTCGTGGACTCTGAGGACCTCCTGCGCCGCATGGATCACCGCGGCGCTTGCGGTTGTGAGGAGAACACGGGCGACGGCTCGGGCATCCTGACCGCTGTGCCGGACCGCTTTTTGCGTTCGGCGATCAAAGAAGATCTCAAGATCGATCTCCCCGAGGCGGGCCGCTACGCCGTCGGCAACGTCTTCTTCCCGCAAGTTGAGGGGGCGCGCGCCAAGTGCAAGGCCGAGGTCGAACGCCTCGTCAAAGAGGAGGGCCAGCGCCTGCTCGGTTGGCGCAAGCTGCCGGTGAAGGCCGAACTGGCGAACCTCGGCGAGACCGCCCGCAACGCGGAGCCGGCGATCGAGCAGATCGTCATCGGCGCCGCCGACAACTGCGAGGGAGAGGCCTTCGAGCGCAAGCTCTACCTGATCCGCAAGCGCGCCAGCAACCTGCTGCGCCGCGACGTGTCCGTCGAGCAGCGCGAGCTGTTCTACTTCTGCTCGCTCTCGACGAAGGTCCTCATCTACAAGGGCATGCTCACCACCGAGCAGCTCTACAAGTACTACCCCGACCTCAAGGACCCGACCTTCGAGAGCCATCTGGCGATGGTCCACTCGCGGTTCGCGACCAACACGTTCCCGAGCTGGGACCGCGCGCAGCCGCTGCGCTTCATGTCGCACAACGGCGAGATCAACACCGTCAAGGGGAACGCCAACTGGATGTTCGCCCGCCAAGGCGTGCTCAAGAGCGACCTCTTCGGTGACGACCTGAAAAAGCTGTTCCCGATCGTCGAGCCCGATTGCAGCGACTCGGGCACCTTCGACAACGCGCTGGAGTTCCTGTTGATGACCGGCCGCAGCCTCCAGGGCTCGGTCATGATGATGGTCCCCGAGGCGTGGCAGAACCACGCCACGATGAGCGAGACCAAGCAGGCCTTCTACGAGTACCACTCCGCCCTGATGGAGCCGTGGGACGGCCCCGCGTCGATCGTCTTCACCGACGGCAAGTACATCGGCGCCGTGCTCGACCGCAACGGCCTACGCCCCTCGCGCTATTACCTGACGCACGACGACCGCGTCATCATGGCGAGCGAGGTCGGCGTCGTCGATGTCGACCCGGCGAACGTCAAGGCGAAGGGCCGCCTCCAGCCGGGCAAGATGTTCCTCGTCGATTTCGAGCAGGGGCGCCTGATCCCCGACGAAGAGCTCAAAGAAGACTTCGCCGGGCGTCAGCCTTACGGCAAGTGGCTCACCGAGAACCGCATCGAGCTCAACGACCTGCACCCCGAGAACGAGAAGCACGGCTTCAAGAGCTCGACGCTGCTGGAGCGTATGCAAGCGTTCGGCTACACGGCCGAGACGATGAACTTCATGCTGCTGCCGCTGGTGAAGGTCGAGAAGGACCCGATCGGCTCGATGGGCAACGACAGCTGCCTGGCGGTGCTCAGCGACAAGCCGCGGATGCTGTACGACTATTTCAAGCAGCTGTTCGCGCAGGTCACCAACCCGGCGATCGATTCGATCCGGGAAGAGGTGATCATGTCGCTAGAGTGCTACATCGGCCCCGAGCTGAACCTGCTGGAGTCGACGCCCAAGCACGCGCACCGGTTGCGGCTGCCGCACCCGATCCTCTCGAACGAACAGCTGCGTGCGATCAAGCACATCGACCGCGGCGACAACGTCGGCAACTGGCGTTCCAAGACAATCGACATCACCTGGGCCCGCGAAGAGGGCGTCGCCGGGCTGCGGCCGGCGCTGGAGCGCATCTGCGCCGCGGCGGAGAAGGCGGTCGATGAGGGCTACGCCATCGTCATCCTGTCCGACAAGAAGACCGACGCGGATCGCGTCCCCGTGAGCGCGCTGCTCGCCGTCGGGGCCGTGCATCAGCACTTGGTGAAGACCAACAAGCGCACCCGTGTCGGCATCGTCGTCGAGACCGGCGAAGCCCGCGAAGTGCACCACCACTGCTTGCTCGTCGGCTACGGCGCCGACGCGATCAATCCCTACGTGGCGTTCGAGTCGCTATGGCGGGCGCGGCGCGACGGACTGCTCGACGACGGCGCCGAGCAGCTGCCGGCCGAAGAGTCGGGCGAGGGCCTCGAGCACCCCACCATCGAAGCCGCCGCCGACGGCGAGGCGATCGACCCGGTCACCGCCGCCGACCACGAGCTGGTGCGAAAGTACCGGACCGGCGTCGCCAAGGGCATGCTCAAGGTGATGGCAAAGATGGGCATCTCCACGCTCCAGAGCTACAAGGGCGCGCAGATCTTCGAGGCCCTCGGTCTCAAGGACGAAGTGATCGACCTCTGCTTCACCGGCACCGCCAGCCGCGTGCAGGGCGTCGGCTTCGAGGTGCTCGCCGAAGAGTCGCTCCGCCGCCACAAGCTTGGCTATCCCGGCGAAGGCCAGCGCCGCTTGCCGGTCCTCCCCAACCCGGGCGAGTACCACTGGCGCGCCGAGGGCGAGCGCCACATGTGGGACCCCAAGAGCATCGCCGACATCCAGGTCGCCGCCCGCAACGGTGACAAAGATTCCTACAAGCGGTTCGCCGACCACATCAACTACGACAGCCGCACCCGCTGCCAGCTGCGTGGCTTGCTCGAGTTCAAGAAGGAGGGCAACGGCGGCCCGATCTCGATCGACGAGGTCATGCCCGCCAAGGAGATCGTCAAGCGCTTCTGCACCGGCGCGATGTCGTTCGGCAGCATCTCGGCCGAGGCGCACGAGACGCTCGCTATCGCCATGAACCGCCTCGGCGGCAAGAGCAACACCGGCGAGGGGGGCGAAGACCCCGCGCGCTGGACGCCCGACGACAACGGCGACTCGCGCCGCTCGGCGATCAAGCAGGTCGCTTCGGGCCGGTTCGGCGTCACGATCAGCTACCTCACCAACGCCGACGAGATCCAGATCAAGATCTCGCAGGGCGCCAAGCCCGGCGAGGGCGGCGAGCTCCCCGGCCGCAAGGTCGATGAGAACATCGCGCGCATCCGTTACTCGACGCCGGGCGTGGGCCTCATCAGCCCGCCGCCGCACCACGACATCTATTCGATCGAGGACCTCGCCCAGCTCATCTACGACCTGAAGAACGCCAACCGCGCCGCGCGGGTGAGCGTCAAGCTGGTGTCGGAGGTGGGCGTCGGCACGATCGCGACCGGCGTTGTGAAGGGCCATGCCGATCACGTGCTCATCGCCGGCGACGGCGGCGGCACCGGCGCTTCGCCCCTCACCAGCATCAAGCACGCCGGCCTGCCGTGGGAGCTGGGCATCGCCGAGACCCACCAGACCCTGATGGCGAACGACCTCCGCAGCCGCGTCGTCCTGCAGACCGATGGCGGGCTCAAGACGGGCCGCGACGTCGTCATCGCCGCGATGCTCGGCGCCGAGGAGTTCGGCTTCAGCACCGCTCCGTTGATCACGCTGGGCTGCATCATGATGCGCAAGTGCCACCTCAACACCTGCCCGGTCGGCGTGGCGACGCAAGACCCCGAGCTGCGGAAGATGTTCCGCGGCAAGCCCGAGCACGTCGTCAACTACCTGTTCATGGTGGCCGAGGACGCCCGTGAGCTGATGGCCGAGTTGGGCTTCCGCGATATCGACGAGATGGTCGGCCGCATCGACATGCTCGACGCCACTAAGGCGATCAAGCACTGGAAGGCGGACGGCCTCGACCTCACGAAGCTGTTGTCGCCGGGCCCGCGCCCCTACGACAACGCCGGCACGTACTGCACCCGCAAGCAAGACCACGGCCTCGAGAAGACGCTCGACCTGCGTCGCCTCGTCGACCTGGCGAAGCCGGCGCTCGAGCTGGGCGAACCCGTCTCGGCGGAGCTGCCGATCGTCAACACCGACCGCACCGTCGGCACGATCCTCTCCAACGAGATCGCCAAGCGGTACGGCGAAGAGGGCCTGCCGGACGGCACCATCCACTTCAAGTTCGAGGGGCACGCCGGCCAGAGCTTCGGCGCGTTCCTGTCGCACGGCGTGACGCTCGAGCTCGAAGGCGACTCCAACGACTTCGTCGGCAAGGGCCTCTCGGGCGGGCGCGTGATCGTCTACCCGCACAAGACCTCGACGTTCAAGGCCGAGGACCAGATCCTCGTCGGCAACGTCTGCCTCTACGGCGCGACGCGTGGCGAGGCGTTCTTCCGCGGCCGCGCGGCCGAGCGGTTCTGCGTCCGCAACTCGGGCGCGACGGCCGTCATCGAGGGCGTCGGCGACCACGGCTGCGAGTACATGACCGGCGGCCGGGTCGTGATCCTCGGCCCCACCGGCCGCAACTTCGCGGCGGGCATGAGTGGCGGCATCGCCTACGTCTGGGCGAAGGATCGGGCTGCGTTCTCCCTCGACTGCAACCTCGGCATGGTCGAGCTGGAGGACGTGATCGACGAAGAAGACATCGCCGAACTGAAGGCCCTGATCGCCAAGCACCAAGACCTAACCGGCAGCCCCGTCGCCGCCGCCCTGCTCGCCCGCTGGGACGAAGCGCAGGGCGAGTTCGTGAAGGTCATGCCGACAGACTACAAACGCGTATTGGAGGAGAAGAAGGCGAAGCGAAGCGCCACGCCTGTCACGGTGTGAGGATCAGAATGACCAATGACCAAGCCCCAATGACCAATGATTCGATTGGCGCCGCTGTGCCGAAGCGAGACTTTGATCTTGCGGAGCGTACGGCGGTGTTTGGGGAGGCAGTCATTCGGTTCGTTAGAGGATTGCATCGCGACGATGTTAATGGCCCTTTGGTACGTCAGTTGGTTCGGTCGGCAACGAGCATCGGCGCCAACTACGCCGAAGCCGACGAGGCTGGGTCGCGGAAAGAGTTTCAATACCGAATCAGTGTTTGTGTCCGTGAATCGCGCGAAACCCAGTATTGGCTCCGTATGATTGCCGCCGCATGTCCCGATTCAAAAGAACTGGCTAGGCGGCATTGGCAAGAGGCGAAAGAGCTGACTCTGGTCTTCGGAGCCATCTACAGAAACACTAAACCCACAGCTAAATGATCCTTCACTGACATTGGTCATTGGGGCTTGGTCATTGGTCATTCAGAAACAAGCTCTCCCTTTAGTTGAGACAGCGGTCGATGGGAAAACCCACCGGATTTAAAGAGTTCCAACGCCAAGCCGTTCCCTACCGGGACGCGCTCGATCGTGCCGCGGACTACCTCGAGATCTACACCCACGCCCCCGAGGAGCAGCTCAAGACGCAGGGCGCTCGGTGCATGGATTGCGGGGTGCCGTTCTGTCAGTCGGATACCGGCTGCCCGATCGACAACCTGATCCCCGAGTGGAACGACCTCGTCTACCACGGGCGGTGGAAGGACGCGCTGGCGCGGCTGCACAAGACGAACAACTTCCCCGAGTTCACCGGCCGGGCTTGCCCCGCACCGTGCGAGGGGTCGTGCGTCCTGGGCATCACCAGCCCACCGGTCACGATCAAGAACATCGAGAACGCGATCATCGACAAGGGCTGGGAGATGGGCTGGGTCGTCCCCGAGCCCCCCGAGTTCGAGTCCGGCAAGAAGGTCGCGATCGTCGGCTCGGGCCCCGCGGGCCTCGCCGCCGCGCAGCAGCTCCGCCGCGCCGGCCACGACGTCACCGTCTACGAGCGCGCCGACCGCATCGGCGGGCTCTGTATGTACGGCATCCCCAACATGAAGCTCGATAAGGGGACCGTCGAACGCCGCGTCAACCAGCTGCGGGAAGAGGGCGTCAAGTTCGTCACCGGCGTCCACGTCGGCAAGGAGGAAGAGTTCGCTCCCGGCCACATGACGGCCATCATGCAGGAGCGCAAGGTGCCGGTGAAGTTCGTCGATCCGCAGCATCTGGTCGACGAGTTCGACGCGGTGCTCCTATCGACCGGCGCCGCCAAGCCGTTCGACCCCACCGGCAATTGCCCGGGTCGCGACCTGGAAGGCATCCACTTCGCGATGGACTTCCTGACGCGCAACACCAAGAGCCTGCTCGACTCGAAACTCGGCGACAAAGCCTACCTGTCGGCCGAAGGGCTCAACGTCATCGTCATCGGCGGCGGCGACACGGGCGCGGACTGCATCGGCACCTCGCTCCGCCACGGCGCAAAGAGCATCGCCAACTTCGAGGTCGTCCCCAAGCCGCCCGAGGAGCGTCGCGCCAACAACCCCTGGCCGCAGTGGCCGATGGTCTACCGGATCGACTACTCGCACGCCGAGATGATCGCCAAAGAAGGCGAGGACCCGCGCAAGTACTCGGTGCTCACCAAGGAGTACGTCGGCAAGGACGGCAAGCTCACCGGCGTACGGACGGTGACGGTCGATTGGTCGAAGCCGATCGTCGGCGGCGCGCCGTTCAGCGAGGTCGAGGGGAGCGAGAAGGTCTGGCCGTGCGAGCTGGTGCTGCTGGCGACGGGCTTCGTCGGCCCCGAGCTGTCGCTGGCCGAGGGCCTCAACCTCGAGACCCAGGCCCCGCGCGGCGGCTGGAAGACCATCAAGGCCGAGCACGGCAAGTTCGCCACTAGCGTCCCCGGCGTCTTCGCCGCGGGCGACTGCCGCCGCGGTCAGTCGCTGGTGGTGTGGGCGATCAACGAGGGCCGCGGCGCCGCCCGCGCGATCGACGAGTACCTGATGGGCTACACGTCGCTGCCCGCGCCGGGTGTGAATCTGCCGCAGCAAGTGGTGTAAGTAGCGGTCAGCGATCGGCTTTCAGCGATCAGCTAATAAGGGACGAGAGCCGCTGCCGTGGTACGGCGGCGGCTCTTGCCTTATATCTAGCTAACAGTTGACCGCTGAAAGCTCCCTGCTGACCGCCTTTTCCAACCTCGGAGGTCGCTGCGCTGTGGAACAAAAGAACCCCTACGCTAATTTCGGCGCCGAACCGGCCGAGCCTCCCGCCTCCCCCCATCACTCGCAGCCGGTGGGCCCCGCCGCGGACATGACGTGGCCGATCTTGCTGCATCTGTCGCTCTTCGCCGGCTACGTCGTTCCGCTCGCCGGTTTCATCGCTCCGCTGGTGATCTGGCTGACGATGAAGGACGAGTCCCCCGAGATCGACGCCCACGGCCGCGTTGTGGTGAACTGGATCATCACCTCGGTTATCTGGTGGGCGATCGCCCTCGCGCTCTGCTTGGTGTTTATCGGCATCCCCCTGGTCATTTTCCTCGGCGCGATCAGCGTGATCTTTCCGATCATCGGCGCGGTGAAGGCAAGCAACGGCCAGCTCTGGAAGTACCCGACCTCGATCGCGTTCTTCTGACTCCCTCCGAGAAACGCCGCGGCGTCCAACAAAAAGAGGCCGCGACCCAAGGGTCGCGGCCTCTCTTTCGTTTGTCTCATTCGCTAACTGCTAACGACTAACCGCTAACAGCTTCCGCCTCAGCTGAGCTTGCCGAGCGCCTTGAGCAGCGCTTGGGCCTGCTCGACGCCGCCGACCTTCGCGGCGAAATCTTGGGCCTCGATCAGGTGCGACAGGCTCACCTTGTCGGTGGGGCCGGCGGGACGACCGGCGGGACGGCCGACGCGACCGGTCTTCGGGCCGGGCTTCGCGCCCTTCTTCTTCTTTTTCTTCTTCTTGCGGCCGAGCATCGCGGCCTTGACATTGCTCACCAGCGCCAGGGCGACGTCGATGCCCTTCTTCTTCAGCTCGGTGGCGACTTCGGTCGGGCCGGCGTCCGGATGCGACTTCAGATACTCCCGGATCGCTTCACTCTTGTTGGGCCCGGAGGCCTTCTTCTTAGCCACTGCTTACGCTCCGCTCGTTTCAAGTTAGTCGTTGGCCACGTTTAACGCGGCCATCATGTAGTAGATTTCTACTACTAAACACAAAGTTGATACTAAACACCAGCCCTAGCCGTAGAAACCACTCCAAGTCCGATTACTTTTTGGGCAGGAAACGATGTGCATGAACAATCGATGGCAGGTGATTAGCCCACGATTAGTTTAGGATCTATCCATTCATGAAACGGCAAGAACCGCTGCTGAATCGCCGACCTCGGCCCTACGCGGCGCATTGGCGACGATAAGGGAAGTGATTACGATCAGCCTGCCGCGCTTAAGGCAAGTGCGGGATTCTCGTGCGCAATTCAGTGGTGGAGTCTCCTATGGCCTGGTTGTTCGAGCGGACCGTTGAGGCAGCGGCCTGGGTGGCGTTTGTCGCGGCCTGGGTTTCATTAGGGCTGGCGATCTATTGGTTCTACCTGTTCCTCGCGACTTGGCAGGCCGACGCCGATTACGGCCTGTTGCGTGACGCCGCAATGTCGGCCGGCTCGGTTGTCGCATTCGCTTTAGGTCTTGGCGGACTCGCTTGCGTCGATCGCTTCCTCTTCGACGCCGACGACCACCCACGGGTTTAGTCGCGCCCGGGGGCGAACCGGACGCTAAGGCGTGCCGGCTGATAACACCATCAGCCGCGGGGCCTCCGTCTCGATAGAACTGGGCCCGGTTCATGCCAGGCAGTGATTCACCAACCGCGCAAGAAAAGGGGCCGTCGAGTTGCGGGAAACTCGACGGCCCGTGAAGCGGTGGTGGGAGTCGGCCTAGCGAGGGAGGCAAAGGGCCGACTATCAGGCGGGTCTGTTGTCTTGTGGCGAGGGTCGCTCGAGTTGGGTTCTCAGTGAAAAATCGATTCCCCGAGACGGCCCCAATACAGGGGGTCGAGGGAATCGGTTGGCGACCATCGCCGGTCTCTTATACCGAAAGCCATCTAAGGCAGGTCGCGTGCCAAACCGTGTCCCAACGCGACGGCACGCCGAACCACGGCGTTTTTCCGCCGTACAACCGGGTTAAGCCCCGACGGTTTGCAAAGTTTACAAGCCCGTCTTGTAGTTTGTTCCGCCCGCGGGGCCGGCTGGCAGGCGTCGGTGGATGCGTTGATAATGCCGCTCCGTCGTTTGCCGCACGCTAGCACGCCCGTCATTGCCCCCCGCCACTGGTCCCGATGCTGCTTCTCGAAGGGGTCCGCAAGTCGTACGCCCAGCCCGGCGCCGACCGGCTGCCGATCCTCGACGTCCCCCGCCTGGCGGTCGCCGCCGGCGAGCAGGTCGTCATCCGCGGCCGCAGCGGCTGTGGCAAGACCACGCTGCTGAACTCGATCGCCGGCCTGACGACGATCGACGCCGGCAAGATCACGCTCAAGGGCGTCGAGCTCACGCGTCTCCCCGAAGCGGCCCGTGACCGCTTCCGCGCGCGCCACATCGGTTACGTCTTTCAGACGTTCAACCTGCTAGCGGGCTTCACGGCGTTGGAGAATGTCCTCCTGGGGATGACCTTCACCGGCCAGCGTCCCGACCGCACCCGGGCCGCCGACCTGCTGGAGCGCGTCGGCCTCGGCCACCGCGGCCACCACAAACCCGCCGCCATGAGCGTCGGCGAGCAACAGCGCACCGCCGTCGCCCGCGCGCTGGCGAATCGCCCCGCGCTGCTTTTGGCCGACGAACCGACCGCCAACGTCGACCCGGCCCACCAGCAACAAATCATCGACCTCCTCCGCGGCGTCTGCCGCGACGAGAACGTGGCGATGCTGCTGGTGACACATTCGAACGAAGTGTCGGGCCAGTTTGATCGGGTCGAGCAGCTCGAAGAAGTCAACCAAGTGATGAAGGCGACCGTGTGACGAGGTCGTATCGCCTCCGAAATGACCAATGACCAAGCCCCAATGACCAGTAAAGAATCCTGATCGCCTTCATTGGTCATTGGGGCTTGGTCATTGAACATTACGAGATGTAATCGATGTCCCTTTGGCGAATCGCCTGGAAGAATATGCAGCAGCGGGGCCTTGCCTCGTCGCTGACGGTGTTGTCGATGGCGCTGGGCGTCGCGGTGATGGTCGGCGTCATCGTGATCCACGCCGTCACCGTCAAGCAGTTCACGGCGTACGCCGGCGGTTACCAACTGATCGTCGGCGGCAAGGGCGGCGATTTGGACCTCGTCCTCAGCACGGTCTACCACCTCGGCGAGTCGCGCTACACGCTCCCCTACAGCTTCTACCGCGAGTTCATCGACGGCAAATACGCCGACCTCACGATCGCGGCCATCCCCTACTGCATGGGCGACAGCTTCGACCCGCGTCCCCAGGAAGACGGCCCCAGCGGTGAGCTCTTCCGGGTCGTGGCGACGACCCCCGACCTGTTCGACAAGCTCGAGTACGGCGTCAACCGCGACGGCACGCCGCGCAAGTACCAGTTCCAAGAGGGCGGCCGCAACTTCCGCAGCGACCACGCCTTCGAGGCGGTGCTCGGTTCGGTTGTCGCGGCGAAGAGCGGCGTCAAGGTTGGCGAGACGATCCACCCCACGCACGGCATCAGCGGTCGCGGCGATACGCACGACGCGTTCCTCGTCACGGGCATCCTCGAACCGACCGGCACGGCCAACGACCGCGCCGTGTTCGTGAACATCGAGGGCTTCTACCTGCTGGAAGGGCACGCCCTCTCGGCGAAGACACGCAAGACCGAGCTCCCGCCGCTGGTGCTCGGCTCCGACGCCGCCGCGCGGGTGGGTAAACAGAAAGACGACACGCTGCGGGTCGGCGACGCCAACTACGAGGTTGTGGCCACCCTCGCCGAGACCGGCACCAATGTCGACGAGATCGCCTATGCCCCACTCGACGGCTTCGAGTTGCCCGAGAAGAACGTTGAGGATGCTGAAGCATCGACGGCGATCCCCGCCCAGCTCTACGACAACGACGACAACCTCATTACGCCGCTCCCCGAGCCGCAGCGTGAGGTGTCATCGATCCTCATCCTCAGCGACGACCAGATGGGTCCTACGATCCTCACCACGCAGATCAACAAGGACCAGAACGTCTCCGCCCAAGCGATCGCCCCGATTCGGACCGTCTCGAACCTCCTCGAAAAGATTATCGGGCCGGTCCAAATTGTTCTCCTAGTGCTGACAGTCCTGATCGTCGTAGTCGCCTCGATCAGCATCCTGGTGAGCATCTACAACTCGATGAGCGAACGCTCGCACGACATCGCCGTGATGCGGGCGCTGGGGGCGAGCCGTTCGTCGGTGATGCTGATCGTGCTCAGCGAGTCGATCCTGCTATCACTCGCCGGCGGCGTGCTGGGGATCGTGCTCGGCCACGCCCTGATCGCTGCCGCGGCGCCGTATATCGAAACGCAGGCCGGCATCCAACTGGCGTTCTGGGAGTTCGACCCCTGGGAGGTCGCGGTCATCCCCGCCCTGGTCGTGCTCGCAACCCTGGCGGGCCTCCTGCCAGCCATCTCCGCCTACCGCACCGACGTCGCCCGCTCGCTAGGGTGAAGGAGGGGATGAAGGAGGGGCTAAGGGGCTGAGGAGTTAAGGGGCTGAGGGAAGACGGGGGAACGCTTGCGCGTTCCCTTAGCCCCTCATCCCCTCAGTTCCTCAGCCCCTCCACTTACCGATTTCGACAGCCGCGACTAGAAGCCGTAGAATCGAATCCGTTCATCCTGCCGATCCAAGCTGAGAAAGTTGATCATGTCCGCCCTTCGTATCCTCGCCGCGATGCTCACGCTGAGCGCCGCCATGACGGCGTCGGCGTGTCCGTTCTGTTCGGCCGAGCAGAAGACGCTCACCGAAGAGATGAACGACGCCAGCGTCGTCTTGCTCGGTCGGCTCAAGGCGCCCTCGGAGGCGGCGCAGAAGCTCGCCGAGTCGGGCGTGCCCAGCGGGTTCATCGACCCCGAGACCGGCGCCGCCACGTTCACCGTCGAGCGTGTCCTCAAGGGCCAGCCGCTGGTGGAGGGCGTCGAGGAGGTCCAGGCGATCTACTTCGGCGCCGCCGACGCGCAGGAGTTGTTCTTCATCCGCGGCGTCGCCGAGCCGCCCGACTGGGCGATCCCGCTGCCGCTCTCGCCGGTCGCCGCAGAGTACGTGCCCAAGCTGCTCACGCTCCCGGAGTCGGGCGTCGACCGGATGGCGTTCTTCCAGGACTACCTCGAACACCCCGACCAGCTTTTAGCGCAAGACGCCTACGACGAGTTCGCCCGCGCTCCTTACAAGGACGTGGTCGATCTCGGCCCGCGGATGAATCGCCAGCAGCTGCGCGAGTGGATCGAGGACGTCCGCGTCAGCCCCAGCCGGCGTCGGCTCTTCCTGACGATGCTCGGCGTCTGCGGCGAACCCCAGGACCTCGAGCGGATCGAGCAGCTGCTGACGTCCGACGCCCGTGTGCTCGGCCCCGCCGTCGACGCCGGCGCCACCGCGGCGATCCTTGCCGGCGGGTCGCCCGTCTTCGGCATGTCGGGCGAGATGGTCCGCTTCGCCGAACGCCAACGCAAGCTCGGCCTCGACGCCCTGATCGCTTGCTACATGACCCTCGCCGGCAAGCACGGCGACCCCGTCGAGGCGCTCGACCTGATCGACGAGCGTTACCTCGAAGACCGAGACGTCGATTACTCGCACGTCTACGCCGCGCTGCAAGCGCTGCGGTTCCTCGCCGAAGAGCAGCGCGACCTAGTGCCGCTCGACCGGGTGCTCGCTTCGGCCCGGCTGCTGCTGGACAACCCCGAGTTCGCCGACCAGGTAATCCCCGACCTATCACGGTGGGGGGACTGGAGCGTCCTTGAACGGCTCGCCGACATGTACAAGGCGACGTTCGACGAGGACAACCCGGACGCGCCGGTGAAGTACGTCCGCGAGCCGGTGATCAGCTACCTCGACGTGGCGAAGACGCAGGAGACGGGCGACGTTGCCGAGCGGGCCGAGAAGGCGCTGGCGACGATCGAGCCGCTCGACCCCAAGGCGGTCCAGCGGGCCCGCAGCCTGCAGTCGTTCGGCTTCCTCGCCGGCGCCCGCGCGAAGCCGGCGCCGGCCACCGTGGACGACCCGATGGCCGCCGCCACGGACGACCCGGCGGGCGACATCGCCGTCGATCCCCCGGCCGAGCTGGCGGAAGAGCTGGCGGCGCAGGAGGAGGCTGCCAAGGGCCCCTCAGAGGCTCCAGGAGCCATGGAGACGGCCGTTTCCGCGCCGTTCGAGTCAAATGCCGCCGACGAAGAGGCGCCGCCAGAAGGCCCTCCTATGGCCCCAGAGAGGCCTGCTGTGGCAGACACCGAAGTCGCCCCCGCCGAGCCCCCCAGCCGCGTCCTGCTGGTCGGCGCCCCGCTCGCCGCGGCGGCCCTGATGGTCGGCCTCTTCTGGCTGATCCTCCGCAGCGGCGTCGCCTAGAGAGGCCGACCGCAAGTTTGGGGGCGAACCCGGGCCGGCTGCTACCGTAAGATAGAAAGTCTCAGACCCCATCGATGGTCTGTAGGAGGCGTGCTGACGTTCATAGGCGACGATGTCGCGTGAGATCCCCCGCCCCCTTTAGGGGAGGGGCTAGGGGAATGGGGGGCGCCGGGTACCCGCTTCAGCACCCTCCCCTAGCCCCTCCCTCTGAAGAAGGAGGGGGATCTAAGCGACTGCGTCGCCTAGCAACGTCACACGCCAAAGGCCCCACCGCGAACTCCATGCTGCCATGTCCGCGACAACGATGACCCAATTCGAAGCCCCCGCCGAGGCGGACGAGCCGCTGGAGTACCGGTCCGTCCACACCTTCGCCGTGCTCGGCCTGTTGCTGGGGCTGTTGTCGGTCGTTGTCGTCTTCATGGCCCGGATCAGCTTCGAGTCGACGATGGTGCTCGCTCCGATCCCGATCGCCGGGATCATCGTCTCGCTGATTGCCCTCCGCGGCATTCGCGCCACGCCCGACCTCTACACCGGCAAGCCCCTCGCCCAAGCGGGCGCGGCGCTTTCGGCGCTGTTCCTCGTCACGGGCGTCGGCTACGCCGGCTACGTCTACGCGACCGAGGTGCCGGACGGGTACACCCGTACGTCGTTCCTCGAGATGAAGCCGTCCGAAGCCGACACCGTCAACGGCGACATTATCCCCCCCGAGGTGGCCGAGTTCATCAAGAGCGGCGAGCCGGTCTTCATCAAGGGCTACATCCGGCCCGACTCGATCAAGTTCAAGCAGAACCTCAATAACTTCCTGCTGGTGCGTGACAATCAGCAGTGCTGCTTCGGCGACTTGTCAAAGGTGATGTATTTCGACCAGGTCCAAGTCAAGCTCGGCACGGGCCTCACCACCGACTACCACAGCGGCCTCTTCCGCCTCGGCGGCAAGCTGAAGGTGGCGCCAGGCGATCCGCGCGTCGGCACGCCACTCACGTACGAACTCGTCGCCGACTACGTTAAGCCGTGAACGGCGGCGCGGTTCGCTGGAGGCGCTTCGGAATGGGATGCGTTGTGAGATTCAAAGTGGGAAGTAGGAAGTGGGAAGTGGGAATGCGTTGGCCAGCCTATCTCCCACTTCCCCCTTCCCACTTCCCACTTCTGCCCCTCGCTACGCTCGCCCTTCTCGCCGGGTGTGAAACGGCTCCGCCACCCGTAGCAACGCCGCCAATCGCTAAGGAATCCTCGCCGCAAGAGCCCGCGCCAGCGCGCATCGAAGACCGCACCTTCGACGACATCAAGTTCGACATCGAGCCCGACGCTCCATTCGATCGTTCGATGCTCACCGAAGAGGTCCGCCAGCTCGACGGCGAGCGCATCCGCATCCGCGGCTATATCCTGCCGACGTCGCAAGCGAGCGGCATCAAGAACTTCGTCCTGGTGCGCGACAACCAGGAGTGCTGCTTCGGCCCCGGCGCCGCGTTGTACGACTGCATCCTCGTGACGATGCAGGGCGACAAGTCGGCCGAGTTCTCGGTGCGCCCCGTCGCGGTCGAGGGCAAGTTCAAGGTCGAAGAGTTCTACGGCCCCGACGACAAACCGCTGGCGATCTACCGCCTCGACGGCGAAGCGGTGAAGTAGACGTATTCCCCTTCCACTCGTGGGGAGGGGAGTTACGACGGCTTGCCGTCGTTGCCGAGCCCGAGCTTGTTGAACCAGTTGCGCCGCGCTTCGCCCGGCGCCAGGCCGTTGCCGGACGCGGCCCGCAGCGTTTCGAGCTCCATCTGCTGCTCGGCCAGTTCGGACTGAGCTCGGGCGATCTTCGCCCGTTCGACGGAGAGCTCGAGCTCGGCCGAACGCAGCTTCTCTTCCCACTCCTGTTCGAGCTTGGCGATCCGCTCGCGCTCGGCGCGGATGACCTCGTCGTTGTCGAGCACCGCGGCGTCGATCGCGGCGGCGGTCGGCTCGACGTCCTCGATACTTTCGAGCTGCTGCTTGAGCCGCTGGATCTCGGCGTCCTTCTCGGCGACGACCGCGTCGGTGATCTGGATGGTGCCGGCGATCGCGGCCCGCTCTTCACGCCGCGGCGCGTCGATCTGCCCCTCGCCCTCACTTTCGAGCGCCGCGAGCAACCGCCGCTTCTGAGACTCCCAGTCGTTGCCGTCGCCGCCACCCGTCATGGCGCCGCCTCCGCCGCCGCTGGCGAGTTGATCGCGGAGGTCGGCGTTCTCGGTCTTCAGCGCCCGCAAGTCCTCGACCGCCATCTGGAACCGCGCGCGGAGGTCTTCCATCTCCTGCGATGGGTCGGCGAACTCGTTGGCCTCATCGAGCCGGCGGGCGAGGTCGTCACGCTCATGCCGCAGCCGCTGGATCTCTTCGCTGTCGTCGAGTTCCAACGCGGGCCGGTTAGCGATCTCCTGCTCCAGCTCCGCCACGCGCGCGCGGTGCGACTGGAGGTCCGCCAGCGCCATCTCGAACTTGCCGCGCAGCGCCTCGAGCTCGTCGCCCAGCTCCGCCGTGGCGCTCAGGGCGTTGGTCGATTCTTCGAGCGTCTCGCTGAGCTGAGCGATCTGCGTCTGCGCGTCGACGAGTTCTTGCTTGGTGGCGGCGAACCCCTTCTCGGCGGCGGCGAGGCTCTCCTCCGCGGCAAGTCGGGCGTCGTTCGCCTCTTGGAGCTGCGTCAAGAGCTCGCCGTTGGAAGGGCCCGCTTCGCGTTCGCGCTGCAGGCTCTGGGCCTGCTGCACGAGGCGATGCTCCATGGCGGAGAGCTCGGCCTCGATCTCCTTGCGGACCGATTCCCACTCGGTGCGTTCGGTCTCCCACGCCTGGCGTTCCGTAGCGAGCTTGTCGCTTTCTGCGGCCAGCTGTTCGCGATCGGCGGCGAGTTGTTCGCGTTCAGCGGCAAGGGTCGCGCCTTCGGCAACCAGTGCGTCACGCTCTCGGTCGATCTCGACCCGCAGGGCGTCGGTGGCGAGCTCGTGCTGCCGAGCGATGTCGGAGGCGAGTTCGTCGGCGATCTTCGCCGCCAGCTCTTCGACGAGTTGCGTCGCCCGGGCGCCGAGGTCGCTCACTTCACCGCAGCGCGTCGCCGCGGAAGTCAGCAGACCCTCGCGCAGCTGCCCGAGAGCTTCGCGCGCAGAATCCGCCGTCTGGCGGAGTTCGTCGGCGGCGGGGCCTCTGGGGTCCATCGCAGTGGGGTCGTTCGGCGTGGCAATCAGTCGGTGAGCGCGGACCGGTGGCGGTCCAGGGGTATATAGGTCGCCCCCAGCGGCGCGGCGATGCGCTATCCGAACAGGTTCCGAAGAATCCGATTACGCCAAAGACGCGGCGCCTTCTTCAGGCGGTTTGCCGCAGTTGCATGGCTAGTCGCTCGCGGCCTTGGGGAGGGAGCCACGAAAGGGCACAAGAAGCACAAAGACAAGAAGTGATAAAGAACTGCTGATGGGCACGCCGACAGGACCGGGTCTCAGAACGCCTATCCAGCTATCCACCAATCCTCTTTGTGTCTTTTGTGCCCTCTCGTGGCTACCGACAACAGACAACAAAGCTAGCCAGAGAGGACCGAGGGATTGACGATCTGCTCCGGCGTGCGGCCTTGTAAGAAATCGACGGCCTGGTGAGCGACGCGGGTTCTTAGCTCGGTGGTCGCTTCGGTCGAAACAAACGCCGTGTGCGGCGTGACGATCACCCGCCGGTCGTTGTAGGGCGGTTGCGAGAGGTCGGGCGGTTCGCGGTCTTGCACGTCGAGCGCCGCCCCGGCGAGCGCGCCGGCTTCGAGCGCTTCGGCAAGCGCCGGATGGTCCACCAGACCGCCACGCGACGTGTTCACGAGGAACGCCGACGGTTTCATCTGGCGAAGGCTCTTCGCGTTCATGAGATGACGCGTCGCGTCGGTGAGCGGGCAGTTGAGCGAGACGTAATCGCTCTGCGCGAGCAGTTCATCCAGCGTGACCCATTTAACGCCCTCGGGCGCCTGCCGCGAGCGGTTCGTGCCGATCACCCGCATGCCGATCGCGCGGGCCTTCTTGGCGAGCAGCGTCCCGGTGCGCCCGAGTCCGACAACGCCCAGCGTCTTGCCGCCGATCCGCTCGATCGGCAGCGACCCGACGAGGCTGTACTCGCCGCGCTTGGTGGCGAGGTGTCCGTCAGCAATCTTCCGTCCCAACGCGAAGATCAGCGCCAGCGCGTGCTCGGCGACCTCTTCGATGCAGTAGTCGGGGACGTTGGTGACCAGGACGCCCTTCTTCGTCGCGTGACCCACGTCGATATTGTCCAGGCCGATCCCCGTCCGGCAGATGTGCCGACAGTTGGTCGCCGCGTCGATCACCCGCGCCGTCACCGGGGCCCAGCAGGTAAGGATTACATCGGCGTCGCCCACGTGCTCGGCAAGCGTCGCTTCCTTGTTGTCGGGCGACACGTCGATCGAACACCCCGCCTCGGCAAGGATCACCCGCTCGATCTCAATATCCGGCCAAGGCCAGTCCGTATAAAAAGCGCGAGGCACCGTCTCTCCCTCCTTCTTTCAAATAACCACAGATGAACACGGATGAACGCAGATGAAGGGCATCTCTTTCAGATCTCCATCC